>CAVBGZ010000222.1:0-1278 GCA_963595075.1 Waltera intestinalis | reverse complement strand
GAATAAGGCGAAGTTAAAGGAATTTATTGAAAATTATAGACAAACGGTATCCATTTTTGAAATTGGCGATTTAAAGCAATATTTTGATTTTGAATTTGATACGAGTGGTTGGAATCCGATTGTTTTGGCTAGATTACTTTGCGAAAAAATATTACCTAAGTCTTTAGAAAAAATCTTGTATTTAGATGGCGATACAATTGTTCTTAGAAGTTTATCTGAATTGTGGAATACAGATATGAAGGGTAGCGCAATTGGTGGTTGTATTGAACCAACAATTGATAAAAATAGAAAAAAATCTTTAGATATGGAGTTTATACCTTATATAAATGCAGGGGTATTGTTGATTGATTTGAATGTTGTTCGAAAAGAACATACTTTCGAACATATAATTGATTATTATAGGGAAAATGATGGAAAGTTATTTGCGAATGATCAAGATGCAATCAATGGATGTTTAAAAGATAAAATATTTTTATTGCCTCCAAAATATAATTATGCGAATACTTTTTCTTTTTATCCTTATAGCACTCTTTGTAAGATTGCAAAACCTTCAAATTTTGTTGATAAAAATGTATATTTAGAATCTATGAAAAATCCAACAATTATACATTATTTGGGGGAAGAACGACCTTGGCGTGTTGGAAATAAGCATTCTTTTAAAGATGACTATGTTAAATATGCTTCAATGACTCCTTGGGGAAATGTAGAAGAATATGGTTGGGAAACATATTTCAAGTTTTGGAATTTGTTTAATTTTTTCATGAAACCATTTCCTACTTTTAGATACAAAATTATTAATAGTTTAATTCCATGTTTTATGAAATATAGAGCAAAACAAAGAAAAAAGGTTGAAAACAATGGTAAATAAAATATTTAATAAAGATGTTTTTTGGAATACTATAGGTTTGACGTTTAATTCATTTAATTCATTGTTTTTTTTGATTATTATAAATCGTATTAATGGAGTGAATGAGGCTGGGATTTTTAGCTTTGCCTTTTCTATAGCTTGTTTACTTTTTATTGTCGGTATATATCAAGGTAGGATTTTTCAAGTATCTGATTCTAATGGTGTATTGAACAACAAGGAGTACTTTATACATAAATGTATAACTTGTTTTTTGATGATTGTTTTGGGCTTTATATATGTTTTAATTCGAAATTATACATTTCACAAAAATTTGATTATCATAATATTGTGTTTATATAAATGTGTTGAAGCTTTTGAAGAAAATTTATATGCATACCTTCAAAAGAATGAAGAACTTTAGATTGTTGGAA
>CAVBGZ010000221.1:0-4068 GCA_963595075.1 Waltera intestinalis | reverse complement strand
GATTTATAAGAGGACTTTATCTCATCGATAAAATCCCTACACATTTTGAAGGTTCAATTATCCCTATCCAATTTTAAATATTCTTCACTTTAATTTGTAATCCCAAACAAAGTTTCGATACAAGAATCATCCATAACTCTACTACTTGGTGGCATATTAGCATGCTCTAATAAAGAATCAACATGATCTTTAATTGTGACATCCACAAGACGATTGACATCAATGCCACGAAGCTCAAAGAATAGGAATGGATTTTCATCTAATTTCGTTCCAATACCATATAATACGGCAGCCACATGTTTACACATAATCGCCCAATCTGGACAACTACATTGAAAACTAATTTCTTTTTGACTCGGAAATAATCCATCTTCCGATAAAAAGATATCTTTCAATGCTTCAGGAAATTGTCCATTGACTAATTCTTGTAAATTTTGGATTTGAGAACTGCACTCATTTATAATACGTTCACAAGTTTCTTCTTTTAAAGGACTGATCTTGATTTCAACTTTGTAAGGCATCTTTCGAGTACCTTGTACACGCGCTTTTACTTTACCTTTTGTGATTTGTAAGTCAATGACTGCACCAGATCGAACATATCTTTTTCCACGCTCAATTCTACTTGCATAATCTGCATATTGTTCAATATTTTTACACCATGCCATTCCCCACCAACTTTTCGCAATCTGTCTACCTTCCACAATGATAGGGTGCATTTTTTTGCCTTTACTTTGGGCAGAATCAACACTTTCTTGTGCCTTTTTTTGCAGTTGCTCAACACTAATTTGTGAATATTGCATGCTCGCATTCCAATATTTTGCCATCTTTTACACATCCAATCTTAATAAATCTAACAATTCATTTGTATCCATTTCTGTAATCCATTTTTCTTGTGAGGTAGCTAAAATGGAGTCTGCCAATTCTTTTTTAGATTCAATTAAAGCATCAATCTTTTCTTCAATTGTTCCATTTGAAACGAGTTTATGAACGAAGACATTTTTTGTTTGTCCGATACGATAGGCACGATCACTTGCCTGATTTTCTACGGCAGGATTCCACCATCGATCAAAATGAATCACATGATTGGCAGCCGTTAAATTTAATCCGGTTCCAGCCGCCTTTAAAGATAATACGATATAAGGAACATATGTATTTTCATCGTTAAATTGTTCAACAATCTTTGTACGCTTTTTAACGGGAACACCACCATGAATGATGAATCCTTTTTTATGGAAAATAGATTCTAAATAGTCAGATAATGGTTCGCACATTTCTTTATATTGTGTAAACACTAAAACTCTTTCTCGCTTTTCATAAATCGTTTGACAAAGATCATTTAATAGAGCATATTTGCCACTGTCCTTTGAAAGATAGTTGGTATCATGAACAAATAGATCAGGATGATCACAAATTTGTTTTAATTTTGTTAGTAATGCCAATACGATACCTCTTCTTTCAAATCCATCGGCTTCCAATATTTTCTGTTCTGTCTTTTCAACTTCTTTACGATATAAAACAATCTGTCGCTTAGACAAGTCAACGTGTTCTAAGATTTCAACTTTATCTGGCAAATCAGAAATAATGGATTTATCTGTTTTTAATCGTCTTAATACGAATGGAGATACCAACATTCTAAGTTTTGCCATATATTCTGGATACACTTGAATTCTTTTTTCATATTCTTTGAAATCGGATGCACTACCTAATAAGCCTTTATTTAAGAAATCAAATAAAGACCATAAGTTTGATAGATCATTTTCAATCGGAGTACCTGTCATTGCGATACGCATTTGACTTGGTATTTTCTTAATCATTCTTGTCTGCTTTGTGGCAGGATTTTTGATTGCTTGAGCCTCATCTAGAATTAACCAGTCCCAAACCCTTTCTTGCAGACATTCTAATCGTATGGCCATTCCATAGGTTGTGATGGTGACAAAACAATCATCTTGAATTTGTCTGTTTGTTCCGTGAAGAAGATTATACGTTAATTTTGGAGCAAATTTATCGATTTCTTTGGCCCAATTTCCAAGCAAAGAAGCAGGTACTACCAATAAAGCGTGACGATCAGGATTTTTCTCTCTCATCTTTTCTAAGAAGGAAATGACTTGTAACGTTTTTCCAAGTCCCATATCATCGGCTAAACAAGCTCCAAAAGTAAGTTCGTTCATTTGATTTAACCAATTATATCCACTTAATTGATATGGACGTAATGTTGCATCTAAATATTTTGGGGTGGATTGATTTTTGATTTTTGTAGGATTTCTTAGCTTAGTAAGTAAATCGCGTAACCATTTACCATTTGAAATTTGAATTCCATTATCGATATCAATTTGATCCTCACCTGAAAGGTAAGTTTTCGTAAGTGCTTCCTTTAAAGTGATAGTGCCATCATATTGTTCGATTTGTTCTAAAAGTTCTTTTAGTCGATTATGATTGATTTCAACCCATTGTCCTTTTAACCAAGTAAGACCTTCTTCCATCTTTAATAGGTCGGAAATCTCTTTCTTTGTCAAGGTATGACCATTCACCATTAAAGAAGGTTGTAAAGATAGAATGGAATCAAAGCCTAACATAGATGGCTTATTTTGACCGATATTGACATTGGCAGTAATCGAAGAATATTTCTTTTTCCACCAGTTTGGAACGCGACATTTAATACCACATTTTTCAATATCAGGAACGCTCTTTAATAAGTCATAGGCTTCTAGACTTGTTAGTCGAATCGGATGGAATAGATCTCCTGTTTCCATATATTGAGCGATGAGAGAATTATTTTTGGCAACAACATTCAAACAAGACAATAGATTTAATAGTTGGGGTTGATCTTTTTCATATTCAACTAGGGCATGCTTTAATGGCATATGAACAATACGATTTTCATGATCTTTTGTGGCATAGGTAGCTAAAAACGCGAATGGAAAGTCAGAATCTTCACTATTTTCGACTAAATGAAAATAAATTCGTTTTGCGACTTTTAAATTTTGTGATTTTTCCTGTAAGTACATTTGTACTGTACCTTTATATGACTTTATATCTAAACTAAATTGATCGTTTAAATGTCGATATATATTTTCAATCCAAGTTGCATCTACAAATTCTGTACCGATCGCAAAAGGAAGAATGGATAGTAAATAATCGATATCATCATTTGAAACCTTTACTTTGGTTTCTTCTCTAGCCACTTCGAGTTCAGGTGTACTGCTTAAGATTTCAATGAATTTTGAAGATAGTCGATAAAGATAGAATGCACTTGAACTTAATCCTTTTAAATCATTTTGAAAACCAAGTTCATATAGGGCGGAATACTTATCTTTATTAAAGCGTAATGACCATTCAGATTGTGTATCTTTTGTATCATCGATATGAAAACCGTTTTGAGTAAAAATAAAATTTAACTTGTTCATAAAATACCCCGTTTTTTGCCTACATTATAGCATATAGCTTATTCTTTATGTGAATCTTGGGTGAGTTTAATTTTGGACTGTTTTTTTATTAATTTAAAAAATATAACCAAAATATAACCTTTTACGTACTATACTGAAATCAACAAGGAAAAGGAATATGTTATATGAAAACTAAAAGATTAGTGGCAGCAGTAGCTGTTGGTGTATTGGCCTTAACTCCCATGCATGTGTATGCTGAAAAAACACAAGTCGCCCATACAGATGAGAAGACTTTTACATCGATTGATGATGCGTGGAAAGAAGCTTCAAAAGGATCTATCGTTTATTTGGATAGTGATTGGAATTTGGATTCAAGACTTGTACTTGATTCAAATAAAACCGCAACCTTAGAGTTGAATGGGCATAAGATTTCTAGAGGGCTAACAAGTTCAAAGACGAATGGAGAAGTTATCAAACTTAGTAGTGGTTCTAATCTAACTTTAACGGGTAATGGAACTAAATCAGATATAGCTTTTAAAGGCTATAATAGAGAAGGAAAAACGGAAGATGAAGTATTGACGGCTGGTGGAATGATTACTGGTGGTTACAGTACGAATGGTGGTGGTGCCATCCATATGAAGGAGGGTGCTACTTTAAATATTGATGGTGTAGATATTTGTGGAAA
>CAVBGZ010000220.1:0-4115 GCA_963595075.1 Waltera intestinalis | reverse complement strand
ATTTTAAATTGGTTTGGATTAGATTTAGATGATTCTTTAGACATATTTACAACCTCCTAACTACTACAAAGGCATTGTATTATTTCGAACACAATGCCTAGTAAGATCAACTGCCGTGGGCCCCCTCTCACCATTTGGTGCGCATCCCACATATCGTTCTGTCAGCTTTCCGGGGAAAATTTAAGCCTCACAGTTTTCTAACTTGATTGTATCAAAATTAAGCTTACATTGGTATGCTTTAGGCATACGTTTAAAAAATTAGATAAAGTTATGCTGAAGTTATGTAAAAAAAAGCATTGACAATAGTAAACGCTTTCACTACAATACTAATTGTGAGTGTTACTGGTAGAGCAGGCATGATGAATGTTAGAAATAGTTTTTTCTGCATCATTATGCCTTTTTTATTTGAACTCATATATGAAAGGGAGAGTATATGTACTTGCTGAAGGCGTTAAACAATAATACTGCTCTAGTTAAGGATGGATCCAAAGAATACATCGTAATGGGAAAAGGTATTGCGTTTAACAAAAAATCAAATGATGAAATTGATGAGAGTAAGATTGAAAAGAAATATGTACTGCAGACAAATTCTTTAGAAAATCTAATGAAAAACGTTTCTGTTGAAGATTTGGAGTTGGCCAATCAAATCATTAAACAGGCGGAAATAGAGCTTGGATATACTTTCAATGATTCTATTTTAATGGCATTAGCTGATCATTTGTCATTGGCACTAAAAAGAGCAAAGGAAAATTTATATTTTGGAACTCCACTAGAATGGGATATTAAATTGATTTATCCAAATGAATATCGATATGCTTTGAAATGTGTACACATGATGAATGAAACAATGGATTTAAATATTCCAGAACAAGAGGCTAGTTTTATCGCATTACACTTTATTAATGCATCTGCTAATAAAAAAGATATGGATGAAACGATGTTTACAACAAAAATTATTCAAAATATCTTGAACATTGTAAGACGTTATTATGGAAGAGATTTTGATGAAAATGATTTCGATGTTTCTCGATTTATTATTCATATTCGATATTTTGTTAGGAGACAAATTAATGGAGACATATTAAATGCAGATACAAGTCTTGCCAAAGTTGTCGCAGAAAGATATCCAGACGACTACAAATGTGCCATGATGATTTCTAAATTTTTAACCGATGAGTATAAATGGGAAGTTAGCACGAGTGAAGAATTATATTTAACATTGCATCTGAATCGTATCAATGCAAAAAAATAAATAAACGGTGTTACTGGTTCGACCAGGCATGACTCAAAGAAATTAGTTTTTATAAACTTTTTTTCTTTGAGTCTTTTTATTTAGAAAAAGGAGAAGAGAAAATGAAGTTCGAAAAAGAAGCAAAAGAGATTGTGGAATTAGTTGGAACTGAATCGAATGTTGTTAGCTTAATTCATTGCGCAACAAGATTACGTTTTGAATTAAAGGATGGTTCCAAATTTCAAAAAGAAGAAATTGAAAAATTGAGTTATGTATTAAAAGTATTAGTGAGTGGTGGACAATATCAAATTGTTATTGGACCAAATGTAGATAGCTATTATGATGCGATATTAAATTGTACAAAAATTAAGGGAGCTAGTGAAACAATAGAAGCTCCTGCTGAGAAAACAAAGATAAGTGATAAAATTTTAAAAGTTATTTCAGGCGCTTTTTCACCATTAATTCCATTGATGGCAGGTTCTGGTATGATAAAAGCTATATTGACATTATTTACAACAACAGGAATCATGTCTGATTCAAGTTCAACTTATTTAATTTTATCAGCTGCTGGAAATGCATGTTTCTATTTTATGCCTATTTTCTTAGGTATTACAATTTCTAAACAATTGAAGGCAAATGCCTTTGTTGGAGGTGCTATTGGTGCGGCTTTATTAGAGGCTAATTTTACAAGTTTATTAAGTGCGACAGGAAATATAGATTTTTTGGGAATTCCTGTCACACCTATTGATTATGCATCAACAATTTTTCCAATCTTTATTGCGAGTGCTGTTTATGCTGTGTTAGATCGTGGATTAAGAAAGATTGTTCCACAAAGTTTAAATTACTTTTTGACACCAATGATTTGTTTAATGATCATGGTTCCATTTACTGTTATTGTATTTGGCCCTGTTGGAACAACAATCGGTGATTGTGTAAGTCAATTTATTATGTGGTTATTTGGTATCAGTGGCACATTGGCAGGTATTGTGCTTGGGGCAACATATCCATTCTTAACGATGCTTGGTCTTCATTGGGGATTTACGCCAATCACTTTACAAAATCTAGACGCCGTTGGTGGAGATATTGTTGAGGGTGTATGTGTTTGTGCAGTATGGTCTCAAATGGGAATTGCATTAGGGGCTTATTTAAAAGCTAAAAAAGGTTCAAAATTAAAATCAATTGCCGGACCAGACTTTATTACAGGATTCTTTGCAGGTGTAACTGAACCTATCTTATATTCAATTGTTATGGAGTATAAAAAATTAATGGTTGTTGTTGCGATTGGTGGAGCTGTTGGTGGTGCTCTTGCTGGTACATTTGGTGTAACTATGGATGCCTATGTTTTCCATAATATTTTCTCAGCCGCTGTTATGAGCTATTCTCCAATGTGGGCCTACGCACTAAGTGTTGGTTTGGCATTAGTGGTTTCTGCCTTCTTAACATATACTTGGGGATTAAGTAATTTAGAACCGGAAAAAGCAAAAGATTTATTGGCAGAAGAAGTAAATGAAACTTTATCGATGGATGCACTAACAACTATTGAAATTGCTTCTCCAATGAATGGAAAGGTTATCGCATTAAAGGATGTTGATGATGAAGTTTTTGCAAGCGGTGTAACTGGTAAGGGGATTGCTATGATTCCAGAAAATAATGAGGTAAAATCTCCGGTAGATGGAACAGTAACTGTTTTATTTCCATCTAAACATGCGGTAGGCATAACAACACAATCTGGAGTTGAAGTACTAGTTCATATTGGATTAAATACAGTAATGTTAAATGGTGAAGGATTTACTGCTTTTGTTAAGCAGGGAGATAAGGTTGTAAAGGGACAAAAATTATTGGAATTTGATAAAGACTTTATTGAAGGAAAAGGATGTTCGTTACAATCTCCTGTGCTTGTTACAAATGCTGATCAGTTTAAAGATATTATCATTGAAGATAAAACAGAGTTAAAAACAGGCGAAGAGGCTTTTGAAATCTTAGCCTAAGGAGGTTTGTTATGAGAAAAGACTTTTTATGGGGTGGTGCGATTGCGGCTCATCAAGTTGAAGGTGGTTATAATGTTGGTGGTAAAGGACTAAGTACAGCAGATGTTATGACGGCTGGCGATGTAAATACACCTAGAGAAATTACGGATGGTGTTATTGATGGAAAGTTTTATCCAAATCATGACGGAATTAAGTTTTTTGAGTACTATCCTGAAGATATTAAAATGTTTGGTGAAATGGGATTTAAATGCTTGCGTACAAGTATTGCTTGGTCTCGGATTTTCCCAAAAGGTGATGAAAAAGAACCGAATGAAGAGGGCCTGAAGTTTTATGATGATATGTTTGATTGCATGTTAGAGAATGGTATGCAACCTGTAATTACGTTATCTCATTTTGAAATTCCTTATTATTTAGTGAAAGAATATGGTGGATGGCGTAATCGTAAATTGATTGATTTCTTCTTTAACTTTTGTAAGGTCGTATTAAATCGTTATCAGAATAAAGTGAAATATTGGATGACATTTAATGAAATCAATAATCAGATGGTTGTTGAAAATGATATTTTTGCCTTTACAAATTCAGGAATTGTATTTAGTGAGGGTGAAGATCGATTAAAAATTATTTATCAAGCCGTTCATTATCAGTTTGTAGCGAGTGCTTTGGTTACTGAGTATGCTCATCAATTAAATTCAAACATTCAAATGGGTTGTTGTGTTGCGGCTACTCCGAATTATCCAAATACACCAAATCCAGAAGATATTTTGTTGGCTCAAGCAGAGGATCGTAAGTTGTTTATGTTTACGGATGTACAGATTCGTGGACATTATCCAAAATACTTATTAAATGAATTTAAATTAAAAGGCTATGATTTAGATGTGACTGATGAAGATTTGGAT
>CAVBGZ010000219.1:0-4117 GCA_963595075.1 Waltera intestinalis | reverse complement strand
AGCAATCTCTTCTGTTTTTATTTCACCACAATCGTTACAAGTGAATTTTCTAGTTCCAGAAGTTGTACAAGTTGCTTCTTTTGTGACTGTACCAGAATCCCAATTATGATCTGTTTTAGGAATCACTGTTACATCTGTTTTTGAATCACAATTTAAACAATGATGAGACTTACTACCTTCTTCACTACATGTGGCAGCTTTATCAATTGTCCAATCCGCAGAATATTGATGTGAACTTTTTTCGATTGCTGTATCATCTGTTTTTGCATTACATCCTTCACGTGTACAATGATGCGATTTGCTTCCCTTCGTTGTACATGTTGGTTCAACGTCAGTTGTCCATTCAGTTGAATACTGATGACCTAACGCATCAATTTCTTCGGTTTTAGTTGTCCCACATGTTGTACAAGTAAAAGTTTTTACACCTTTTTCTGTACACGTAGGTTGCATAGTTATTGTGCCTTCATCCCAAATGTGATTTTTACATATTGCTTGATAAGATACATTGAATAAAAATTGTTTTGCCTCTGAAGTGCAAGTTAAAGAAACAATATACTCTTTTGTATTCCAATCCATAGAATTAATTACATAGGCAATAATTCCATTTTGAATACCACTAATACTTTCTGGTTGAGATGCATTTGTAGCAGGAATTGTAAAGCTTGTTGATTTAGAAGCTAAATTATTTTCAATCAATGATTTGTAATTATTTGCCCACTCTTGTGCTTTACCATTTTTTATAAAGTAATTATCAGCTAAGCTTGTAGAACGAGTACCGTATCCAGCAGCCGCATAAACATTTGTATGCCCCTTATGAGCAAGTGCCATCAATTCATCTGTTAAACAAAAATATACATGTGAACTTTCAAAATCACCATAATAATTGTCAAAATCATCATCCCAAGTACAGTCAATTTGATACCATTCACCATCTAAATAAGCCGCATTCCACGTATGACCATCAGCATCATCTCTTGTTTCTGCATTTGTAATACCTGCAGCCGACAACAATCTAGAATAGGCACTCTCATAAGCTTGACAAGTACCTAATCCTCTCGTCAATGCACTTTCTGCACTCGACCACTTTAAACTATTATCATATTTCAATTGCTGTAGTAGCCAATCATGTAATTTTAGAGCTGTCTCATATTCAGAATCACTTTTACATTGAGCAACCGCATTATTTATAATTGTAGAAAGGCTTGGATAATTAGAATCTGAAACTTGAATATATGTATTACAACGTAAATAATATAGACTAGAATCTTTATCCATTAAAAAAAAGCGAAAATTATACGTTCCAGTAGCCATCATTGTAAATGTATAATCATGTTCCGAACAAGCATCTGTGTATTGTGAAAATTCCCCACGAGTTGGATCTGCAGTCGATTCAAAAGACCATTCATTCGGATTTGAATAACTCGGAGAATCCATTCTAAATTTATAATTTCCACTACCTCCACTCGCAGAAACATGAAACGTAGTTTCTTGTCCAAGTACTGGCTCATTCCATTCAACCTTTAATGTAATACCATTTGAAGTAGCCGTATCACTATACTTATATGTCGTAGTTTCTTCTGCATGAACATCAAACATTAAAGAACACATAAGAAACAATGACAACAAAACATGAAACCCTTTCTTTAAATTATTCATAAAATCCACCCATTTCCTTGTTAGCTAAATCTTACCATATTAAAAAAAGCCAAACAATTAAGTTTGACTTATTTCAATAATAAACTATTAATCATACTGACAATATCATATCCATAATTTTTTGCTGTAGCCCAGCCTAATCCATCAGGATTTTCTTTCGTACCTAACCATTCAACATATTGTGCACTACCACGTTTCACTAAATTAAATCGTGGATCCACACAAATATTTTTTAGAGAATCCTTATTAGCATACGCTTTTAAATGTTGAATCTGAGCACGAACACCCATACGGACACTTGTAAATGTTGCTCCACTAGCTCCATCATCTGTAGCGCCAAGACCAGCAAAATTATATTGACTAGGATTTACTTGACCACCAAATTTCAACCATCCAGTCTCTTTCATCGTTTGACAGAACGCAACCTCAGGACGAATACCTTCTGCAACCGCTTCTTCATAGAAAATTTGGCAGAATTGTTCAATCGTACTAGCTCCACCTTTAGCTAAAACACCATCATATTTTGTTCCATATCCATTTTTACTAAATTTATCAAATGTACCATTATTTGCATTGAAATAACGTACCATTTGAGCTACATTCGTTAAAGCCGTACCCGAAATAAATGTATATTCAGTCTCATCATCTACTTGATTACCAATCTTCATGAAATGTTTAGTTGTACTTCCTGGTGCAGAACCATTCTTTTTCACAAGAACAATTTTAATTCCTTCTAATCGCTTAGAATATCCTTCGCTACCTGCGGCCTGTCCATTTTTAGCCCAGCCAAGCCATCCAAAATCTTGTAAATGAACACTATAATAAACATCGTAATTATCAGCAGCCTCTCCAGTTAATTTAATTCGAATTGCCTCTAAACGCTTCGATTGACCAGAAGTACCACTGAATTTATCATTTGACTTCCAATCTTGCCATCCAATATCTTGTACGTGCGTTTGATACGTAATGCCACCAGTCACATTACTAGATAATTTAATATTAATACCTTCTAAACGTAGTGAGTGTCCTGAAGTTCCACTTAATTCTCCATCATGAACGTAACTTTGCCATCCAACATTCTGTACATGAGTACGATATTGTACATATGGAATCACAAAAGGACGAGAAGTAGATCCTGGTGCACTACTACCTTTAGATACCAATTTAATCTCTATTTTTTCCAAACGCTTAGATAATCCCTCTGTTCCTGCACTTTCTCCATTCTTAGCCCAATCAAGCCATCCATAATCTTGTGCATGAACACGATAATACACATCATATTTACTTTCGGCATCACCAGTTAATTTAATTTGAATGGCTTCAAGACGTTTTGATTGTCCTGAAGTTCCACTTAATTGATCATTAGATTTCCAATCTTGCCATCCAATATCTTGTACATGTGTGCGATATGAAATTCCACCACTTAGAGAAGATGAAATTTTAATTTTGATACCTTCTAAGCGTTTCGATTGTCCTGAAGTTCCACTACCTGATCCATCCGCAACATAACTTTGCCATCCATAATCTTGTACGTGAGTCGCATAAGAAATAAGATCTGTCACAAAAGGTTTTGTCGTTTTACCAGGAGCAGTTTCTCCTTTTTTTACGAGAACAACCTGGATTGCTTCTAAACGCTTTGATTTCCCTTCACTACCAGCATATTCTCCATTTTTAGCCCAATCAAGCCATCCATAATCCTGACAATGAACTCGATAATAGACATCATATGTATTCGCTACATCTCCAGACAATTTTATCTGAATAGCTTCAAGACGCTTAGATTCCCCAGAAGTACCACTCATTTCTCCATTTGATTTCCAAGATTGCCATCCATAATCTTGTACGTGTGTTCTATATTCAATAGCTCCACTTAAATCTGAAGACAATTGTAGACGAATTCCTTCTAAACGTTTTGATTCATTTGAAGTACCTGAAGTTTGTTGGTTTGTTTTCCATGATTGCCAACCATAATCTTGTACATGTGTTTGATAATAAACAGTCTGCTTATCTGTTGGTAAAGACGTTTTTAACGTTAAACCTAATGCTGCTATAATACCTTTCGCATCCGCAACACCAAGTTGTCTTAACTTTGCATCTGAATTCAAAAAGTTTTGATAATCACTACTATTATTAATAAAGCAATGTTCAATAATCAAACCGGTCATCCCATTATATTTCGCATTACGAATAATTCCATAATAATCAGCTACAGAACCATCATCATATCTAAAAGGATTTGTATAAACACTTGTATCAATCGTACGCGTTTTAATACCACGATTCTCTAAACCCAAAGAAACCAATTTATTTTCAATTTCTTGAGCAACAATCTTTCCACTCTGACCTAAATCTGCTCTCCAATGATCATTAGGATAGTAAACTTCAGCACCTTTATTTGTATTTGAAGTATCCGAATTTATATGAATACTAATCAAATAAGAAGCACCCATTTTTTTCGCAT
>CAVBGZ010000218.1:0-4128 GCA_963595075.1 Waltera intestinalis | reverse complement strand
TGTAGCTTGTGTATGTAGTGTTGGTGGATTCTTTGTTGGTAAGAAATCTAAAAAGAAAGAATAGATGATTTTCTCATCTTAATAAAACAAGGAAAAAAATCAAAGTATAAATTAAATGAAAGTGATTAATGGTATTTATATTTTAATTTAAAGGGCTCGAAACGATGACAGTAAGATTGACTTGCTGTCATTTTTTTTTTTTTTTTGATTGTGGTATGATTTACGTAAGATTAGGGCATTAAGGGTCAAAAACTTAAGGGAATGAAGCAAAGGTATTGAGGTTTTTGATTATGGAGTTAAAAGAGGGAAAGTCGGTTAAGTCTATTTTGCATAAAGGGATGAGTCTGCTTGTTGTATTTATGATGCTCATTGCTTTATCACCAATTTCGGTTTTCGCAAAAGAAAATAATAAAAAAGTAGTTCGAATAGGTTTGTTTGAGGATACATATAATAAGGTCAATGATAAAGGTGAACTCTATGGATATGGGTATGAATATATTCAAAAGATTGCAGGCTATAATGGGTGGACTTTGGAATATGTGAATGCGGATTGGTATAACTGTTTTGATAAACTTGAAAATGGTGAAATCGATATTTTAAATGGAATTTCCTATACCGAAGAACGAAATGAAAATATGTTATTTTCAACCTTGCCCATGGCAGAAGAACGATACTATATTTATGTCGATACGGATAATTTGAAGATTTCGACTTCAGACTTGAGTTCAATCGATGGAAAAACAGTCGGCGTAATGGAAGGGGCTATTCCTGAAACTATCTTAAATGAGTGGGAAAAAGATAATCATATACAAACCATGCATACAGATATCACAACGGCAGAGGATGTTTTAAAAAATCTAGAACAAGAAAAAATGGATTGTTTTGTATCTGTAGAAGAGACGTGGGATCAAAGTAATATCATGCCATTAACCTATATTGGAAGTTCCGACGTATATTATGCGATCAATAAAGAGCGTACAGATTTAAAAGAAGAATTAGACGATGCGATGAGTCGTATTTTTAGTGACAATCCATTTTATAATGATGAATTATATAAAAAATATTTCTCCACTTCTACTGCAGCCCTACTTACAGATGATGAAAAATCATGGCTAAAAGAACATGGAACCATTCGTATGGGCTATGTGAAAGAGGATACCAATATTAGTGAAAAAGGTAAAAACTCCAATGAAGTAACGGGTGTGATTACAGACTATGTGGATTTTGCGAAAGATTGTTTAGAAAATCAAAAACTCAAATTTAAACTTGTTGGCTATGATTCCATGCAAGAAGAGATCACAGCTTTACAAAAAGGAGATATAGATGTCGTTTTTAAAGTGCCATATAATCCTAATTATGCTCTTTTACAAAACATGTCTTTATCCGATACAAGTATGAGTGCTTCATATTCTGCCATAACGAGTAAAGATACATTTGATCAAAATGCAGAGAATACGATCGCAATCGCAAAAGATGACTGGATTCAAAAATGGTATGTAGATTATGCCTATCCAGACTGGAATATTGTTGAATATGAATCCCAGAATGATGTGATAAAAGCGGTTAAAAAAGGGAATGCGGACTGTTTTGTCGTTCGAACAGGAATGTCAAGAAGATACAATAAAGATAGTAAATGGAATGTAGCGATATTAGATCAAAACGTACAAGTATCTTTTGGCGTAAAACGCCAGAGTACTAAGCTTTTATCTGTATTAAATAAGACACTTAAAAAGATGCCAGATGATACATTGAAAAATGCTTTATCTGTCTATGATAGTGAAAATGATACAATTTCAGTGATTGAATTTATCCAAGATAATTTTGTCAATGTGTTAGTCAGTATTGTTGTTTTGTCTGCAACTTTAATTCTTGTATTCGTTTCTTTAAAGAAATCTAAACAAGCTGAAAATGAACTGTCTGAACAACTCGCAATATCGGATAATTTAGCTCGCAATTTTAAAAATGTATATCTGATCAATTTGAATAGGGGTACGGCAAAGATATTGAAATTTGAAGGAGAAGTAAACGATAGTCGTTTTGGAGAGTATTTTACGAATTTCTTCCCATATGAAGTGTTCTTAAATAAATGGATCAATAAACGCATTCATCCAGATGATCGAGTCACTTTATCGGATAGTTTGGATATTAATCATCTTCGTAAAGTGTTTAAAACGCAAGATGAATATAATGGAAATTTCCGCGTTTTAGTAAATGATAAAGAATACAACTATCAATATGTCGTCAGCAAAATGGATAAGGATGGCTATGTTTTGGCAAGATTTCAAAATATTGATTCCATTATTCAAGAACAATTAGAACAAGAAAGAATTCAAAAAGAAAAAGATGAAGCTTATCATCAAGAACTTCTTCGTGCAACGCAAGATGCACAAAAGGCCAATGCGACAAAGACCGATTTCTTAAGAAGAATGTCTCACGATATTCGTACGCCAATTAATGGTATTCGTGGAATGATACAGATTGCTGACCACAACATCGATGACAAAGAAAAAGTGGAAGAATGTCATGATAAAATCATGATTGCGACCGATCATCTACTCTCATTAGTCAATGATGTATTGGATATGAATAAACTTGAATCAGGAAACTTTACATTGAAACACGATTCTTTTTCATTATCTCAAATTCTTGAAGAAGTCTATGTTTCAACGCAAACTCAGGCATTAGAATATGGAATTGAATTTATTCATCAAGATTCGAAAGATATCAAACATGATCACTTACTAGGAAGTCCTGTATATATGAAGCGTATTTTTATGAATTTTATCAGTAATGCGATTAAATACAATCGTGAAGGCGGAACTGTAAGTGTGTATGGAAAAGAATTGTCTTGTGATGGTAAAAAGGTTTTGTATGAGTTTATATGTGAAGATACGGGTATTGGTATGAGTGAAGAGTTTGTGAAGCATGCCTTTGAACCTTTTACTCAAGAAGAACAGACAAGTGCTCGAACTAAGTTTACAGGTACAGGACTGGGTCTATCGATTTCAAAGAGTTTGATTGAATTATTAGGTGGTAGTATTGAGCTTCATTCCAAATTAAATGTTGGAACCAAAGTGATTTTTACGATTCCATTAGATATTGATCAACAAATACATGAGACAAAAGAAGATAAAGTAGATTATAGTCATATTCGTTTTGATGGAATTCATGCGCTACTTGTAGAAGATAATGATTTAAATGCTGAAATTGCGATTTTCTTGCTGGAACAACATGGTGTTAAGGTAACGTGGCTTGAAAATGGAAAATTGGCTGTGAATGAAATGGCGAATTATGGCGATGAATATGATGTCATTTTCATGGATGTCATGATGCCTGTCATGAATGGCTTAGATGCTACAAAAGAAATTCGAAAACTAGGTAAAGAAATTCCAATCTTTGCGATGACGGCCAATGCCTTTAGTGATGATGTGCAAAGGAGTTTGGATGCGGGTATGAATGAGCATTTAACTAAACCACTAAGAGAAAAAGATATTATAAGGGCTTTAATAAAATATGTTGGTAAAAATGAACAATGTCCTATAAAATAGTATCAGAAAGAAATATGGGAGGATATTATGAAGAGCTTTTTAAATGAATTTAAAGAATTTGCCCTAAAAGGGAATGTGATGGATATGGCTGTTGGTGTCATTATTGGTGCTGCTTTTCAAGCTATTGTTTCCTCATTAGTTTCGGATATTATTTCACCTTTATTAGGAACACTTGCCGGAATGAATTTTGATTCTTTATCTGTCAATATTAATGGGGCAACGCTTGCGTATGGAAAATTTATTACTTCAGTCATTAATTTTATAATCATGGCTTTTGTACTCTTTATGATTGTTCGATCACTTAATAAATTACACAACTTACTACATCGAGAAGAGGAAGTGGTTGAGGAAGAAGTGAAAAAGAGTGATGAGCTTGTCGCATTAGAAAAGATCGTGTCCTTATTAGAAGAAAAAAAGTAATGGTATAAATAAGGGGGACAAGTGTGATGGTATCGACATATCCAACATGCTTTTATACATTAGGCAAGAATACCCCAACTGAACAGATTCGTTTGGTATGTTGGAGCAATCTTGATGTAGAATCGTTCAGTTGGGGATGAATTGCTACTTAGTCTTTCTG
>CAVBGZ010000217.1:0-4133 GCA_963595075.1 Waltera intestinalis | reverse complement strand
ATAAAAGCTTTTGCGAAAACTATGTCAGTTGAAGATATTGCACATGCGTTAAGTAAAACGCCTACTGAGATTGAAACGATTTTAAATAGTTAAAACATGTAGAAAAAAACCTCAAGTGTTGGTGTCTTGAGGTTTTCTTCATTTTTGAGTTATTAATTTTGAGAGCTGTAATGAATGAGTTGGTTTATATTCATTACGTGCCCTATGTTATCAACTATATTTCGTAAAAATATCATTTGAATATGTGAAAAAATGTGACATTTGTCATATTTTGAAATGTAAAATAAATTTAACATTAATTTTACAATGTAAAGATAGTCTAAAAATCAAATAAAATTTATATTACTTTAGGGTAGGTAATTATTTATGACAATTCAAAATTTCATATCTTTATTAGGTGGACTTGGCCTATTCTTATATGGCATGTCCATGATGGGAAATGGTCTTGAAGCTGCGGCTGGAGATCGATTAAAAACAATTCTAGAAAAATTAACATCAAATCGTATACTAGGCGTACTTGTAGGTGCCATTGTTACGGCAGTTATTCAAAGTTCATCCGCAACCACAGTCATGGTTGTAGGTTTTGTAAATGCACAAATGATGAGCCTTCAACAAGCTGTTTGGATTATTATGGGAGCCAATATTGGTACAACAATTACTGGACAATTGATTGCGCTTGATATTAGTGCTGTCGCACCATTGATTGCCTTCATAGGTGTTGCCCTTGTTACTTTTTGTAAGAAACAAAAAGTTATCGATATTGGACAAATTATTGCTGGTTTAGGTATTTTGTTTATCGGAATGAACCTTATGAGTACAGCTATGTCTCCACTAAGAAATTCTCCTGAATTTGTACAATTAGTAACGAACTTCTCAAATCCGGTTATTGGAATTTTAGTTGGTGCAGGATTTACTGCACTTATTCAATCAAGTTCTGCATCTGTAGGTATCTTACAAGCACTTGCTGCAAGTGGAGTTATCGGACTTGATGGAGCTGTATATGTTTTATTTGGACAAAATATTGGTACATGTATTACAGCTGTATTGGCCTCCATCGGAACATCTAGAGAAGCCAAACAAACCACAGTTATTCACTTAAGTTTCAATATTATTGGTACCATTGTTTTTACTATTGTATGTATGACTACACCACTCGTACCTATGGTCATCCACTGGACACCATATAGTGCAACGCAACAAATCGCAAATATGCACACGCTCTTTAACGTTTGTACAACATTACTATTATTGCCATTTGGTACATATTTAGCCCGCTTTGCACAACACATTTTACCGGTTGAAAAGAAAGATGCAGACGATCGTTTACTCTTTTTACAACCTCTACCAAAATCAAATAAAATGATTGGTGGATCTGCCATTAGTGTGAAACAAGTCCATGATGAAACATTCCACATGATTGGTTTAGCTTATAAAAACGTATATGATGCCTTTGATCAATTATTAAAATTTAATGATGAAAAAGATCAAAAAATCTATGAAAGAGAAGATACAGTCAACTTTTTAAATCGTGAAATATCCGACTATATTGGAGCTGCCTTGGCAATGCCAAATTTAAATACCAATGTCTCTCAAGCTCTATCTTCTTATTATTTAATGCTTGTGGATGTAGAACGTATTAGTGATTATGCCGTAAATATGAATAAACAAGCTACAAAAGGCTTACAATCAAAAATGACAATTACAGAAGTTGAAGTGATTGAAAATATGAAATCATTATGCCTTCAAATGGAAGATTTACTCCAAGATAGTGAAGAGGCAGAAAGAAAAGATGATGAAATCGATGCGCTTGTTTCAACTTGGAGAGAAGAACAAATTCAAGCTTTGAAACAACAAAAATGCTCTCGAGAAGTCAGCATGATGCTTTCAAGAATCTTTACCGACTTTGAAAGAATCAATGATCACGCCCTTAATGTCAGCCAGGAATTAGAAAAAATCGATACAGATTTACATGAATAGGTCCATTGTTTAATGGATCTTTTTTTGTGATAAAATAAAATCAATAAATGAGGTGGATTATGAGAATACGACTATACAACGCTAGAATTTTAACAATTGCTTCTATGGAAATCTTTGAAGGAGAAGTATGGATTAAAGATGAGCGAATTACTTATGTTGGAAAAAAACCAGATAAAATTTCTGAAACATTTCACATCGCATGGGATTGTGACAAAAACCTAATCATGCCAGGTTTTGTGAATGCCCATTCTCATTCAGCGATGACCTTTTTACGCTCTCTAGCCGACGATTTACCACTCGATCAATGGCTCAACGAAAAAGTATTTCCTATTGAAGCTAAGTTGCAAAGAGGAGATATATATTGGTTTTCTAGACTTGCGATTCGTGAATATCTAACATCTGGAATCACCTCAAACTTTGATATGTATCTTAATCCCTATCCAATTATTAAGGCAAGCCAAGATATGCGGTTTCGAACGGTATTATGTGGCGCCGTCAATGACTTTACTCTAAGTGTAGATAATGTAGAACATTGTTTTAATAAATACAATAAAGAAAATTCATTGATTTCTTTTAACCTTGGCTTTTCTCATGAATATACAACAAATGAAGATAAGCTGAAACAAATGGCCACTCTAGCTCATAAATATAAAGCGCCCATCTATACACACCTTCATGAAACAGAAAAAGAAATACAAGATTGTATAGATCGAACAGGTAAAAGACCTCTACAATATTTATGCGATATGGGCATGTTTGATTATGGAGGTGGAGGTTTCCATTTTGTACATGTAGACGATCATGATTTGGAATTGATAGAAAAATATCATCTAAACGTAGTCACAAATCCCGCAAGTAATTGTAAATTGGCCAGTGGTGTTGCACCTATAAGTGAATTTTTGAAACGAAATATCAATGTTGCGATTGGTACGGATGGTGCCGCCAGCAATAATTCTCTAGATATGTTTAAAGAAATGTTTTTAGTCAGTGCACTTGCGAATATTAAAAACAATAACGCATCCAGTATAGATCCTTATGAAATATTACGCATGGCCACTGTAAATGGCGCAAAAGCATTGGGATTAGATTGTGGAACGCTTGAAGTAGGTAAATTAGCCGATGTTATCGTATTGGATCTACATCAACCCAATATGCGACCATTGAATAATATTGCCAAAAATATAGTATATTCTGGAACGAAACAAAATGTCATTATGACTATTGTGAATGGGGAAATCTTATATTGTACTGGCAATTATTATGATGATTTTAGAAAAATAGAAGATTGGGATTTACATGATGAAGAAAAAGAAATTCAACATCGAATGAATCGATTAAAAAAGGAATGTGGAATTGAATGATGTTTGGGATAGGAACGATCGTTAATAGTGCGGCCATTATTCTAGGAGGAATTATTGGCTGTCTATTTGGAAATATTTTAAAAGATAATGTGCGCGAAAGCTTAATGAAAGTTATGGGATTATCTGTACTTTTTGTAGGAATTTCGGGTGTTATGGAAAAGATGCTCGTCATTAAAAATTCAAATATAGAAACTCAAGGAAGTCTAATGATGATTCTTTCTCTTTCCATTGGATGTATGATTGGTGAATGGATGGATATTGATCAAAAATTTATATCTTTTGGAAAATGGTTAAGAGAAAAAAGTGGAAATGGACAAGATTCTAGATTCTTAGTTGGCTTTGTGACATCAAGTCTTACTGTATGCATTGGCGCTATGGCCATTGTTGGAGCCATTCAAGATGGACTCTACCATAATCCACAAACCCTCTATTTAAAAGCCATTCTTGATTTTGTGATTATCATGCTTCTATCGGCAAGCTTAGGGAAAGGGTGTGCTTTTTCAAGTGTTCCCGTATTTATTCTACAAATGAGTGTTACTTTGCTGGCATGTTTTTTAGGTGGCTTTTTAAGTGATGTCAGTATCAATAATTTATCTTTAGTCGGCAACATTTTAATTTTTTGCGTTGGAGTCAATTTGATTCATGAAAATACATTTAAAGTCGCAAACATGTTGCCATCTTTACTTGTTGCGATACTGTATCCGATTATCATTGCTATATTTTAAAAAATGACAAGAACCATTAGGCTTTTGTCATTTTTTCTTTCATATATTTTAATCTTTCTAATGCGGCAAT
>CAVBGZ010000216.1:0-4192 GCA_963595075.1 Waltera intestinalis | reverse complement strand
AGTTCATCTTCAATACATTTAACTTCCTTGCCAATCTGCTCATAATGTAAATTATCGGCACCACGAAAAATATAAGACTCTTTCTTATTCTTTTTAATCTTGCCTTCTTTAATTAGTTGCTCTTTTTCTTTTCTAATTCTTTCCAACAATACTGAGGCTGGTTCATCATTTGGATCTTGAGGAACCAATTTACCTTGAACAGCCATTTGAAGGATAGAATTCTTAAGCTGTTGAGCAGTCATTCTATCTTCCATCAGTCATTCTCCTCTAAATCAATCCCTAAAATGTCAGTTATTTGAGCTAATATTCTATCAATATCTGCATTTAGGCTTTTTCTCTTTTCTTGGTATTGTTGAATCAATTCCTTAGGTGGAAGGATTTCCTCTTCTTCATGTGGATATCCACACAAATCAATATTAAAACCTTTTTCTTCTAATTCAGCGTATGTATACTTCTTTGATTTATCAAATCCATCTTCATTAATTTCTTCTCTATTATTCCACCAATCAATGGCAGGTTGAAAATGTTCTAATTTCATTGGTTTTGTTTTAGAAAAGTTCTTATATCCTTCTGGCATATCCAAACGGTAAAACCAAGTTTTTTCCGTTGGATGTGTATTATCAAAGAACAATATATTTGTTGTGATAGAAGTATATGGTGCAAATACACTATGTGGCATTCTAATAATGGTATGTAAATTGAATTCACTTAATAATTTCTTTTTGATTGCAACCTTGGCATTATCAGTTCCAAACAAGAAACCATCCGGAAGAATCACGGCCGCTCTACCATTCTTCTTTAAACGATACATAATGACAGAAACGAATAAATCTGCTGTTTCACTACTAGATAGATCAGCTGGAAAATGATTTTTAACATCATCTTTTTCACTACCACCATAAGGTGGATTCATTAAAATAACATCAAACTTATCTTCATCTGTATAGTTCAATACATCATGAGTCAAAGAATTTCCATGCTCGATTTTAGGAACGTCTACACCATGCAACAACATATTTGTAATACAAAGCATATATGGAAATGGTTTTTTCTCCATCCCATAGATTGATTGATCAAATAATGTTCTATCCTCTGTTGTTTTAACTTTTGGTTCTAGTTCTTTTAACCAACTTGTTAAAAAACCACCAGTACCACACGCAAAATCAGCCATGGTTTCACCAATTTGAGGATTAATCATTTTTGTCATAAAATCAGTAACTGCTCTAGGTGTATAGAATTCACCTGAAGATCCAGCACTTTGTAGTTCTTTTAAAATTGACTCGTATATTTCACCAAAAGCATGACTTTCTTCATAATCGCCAAAATCAAGTCCATCAATAATATTTACAACTTGCTTTAAAAGGACTCCATCTTTCATATAGTTGTTTGCGTCTTCAAAAGTTGTTTTAACAATTGCTTTTTTAATTGGTGTATCTTTATTTACATCAAGATTCTTTAAAGTAGGAAATAAAGTATTGTTTACAAAATTCAATAAATTTTCTCCAGTTAAATTATCATCTTGAGCCCAATTAGACCATTTACAATTATTGGGGATAATAGAAACATAATTATCCTCATCCATTTCCCAGTTTTGTTCTTGAGCATCATATACCTTTAAAAATAACATCCACGCAATTTGTTCGATACGTTGTGCATCGCCATTGATACCAGCATCATTGCGCATAATATCTCGTATACTCTTAACAAATCCAGATAAATTAGCTCCCATATTTTAAGCTCCTCCATAAATCACATTTTGCAAGCCATGAACCGCATTTAGATAACCAACTTTACCATCAAAATAACTTGCGATTTTTGACGGTGTTCCATATTTTCTAAATGGTTCTAGTTTTAATACTTGCGTATTTTCTATTTCATAAATTCCATCATTCATATATGTTTCAAGAAGTGTTTCCAATACCTCTCTAGCTACACCACTATATTTACTTAGAAAATCTGATTTCTTTACATTTTCAGCTCTTTCTTTTCTAGTTAGTGGCTTTTTATCATATGCAACATGACATATATAGTCGAAGTCATCAACATCTTCCATTCCTTCATCTTTTTTCATTTGTTCAAAATCAATGCCTTTGTCATGGAATATTTTCTTGATTTCTTCTTTTTTAGCATAGCCTGTCCAACATTTAATAAATTCATCTAAAGATGCATACTCATCTTTCACATTCGTTCTAGTGTAATCAACGATGCTTTCTGTTCTTAACAATTTTCCATTAGTATCATACACAGAAACACGTTTATTTATAATTTCAACTTTACAGCCATATTTATCGATAATAGGCTTAGTTTTATAATCAGTAGGTTCATTTGGATCAGAAGTATCATAAACAAAAGGAGGTTCTCTAACAACCATAGGTCCTTGTTCTTCTTGGCCATAACCATCTTTCATTTCAATTGGTCCATCCCAATCTGGATCACTAAATAATCTTGTTACATTTCTAAAATCCATTACAACGAAATATGTTTTACCTTCTTTTTCTCGAATTCTAGTACCTCTACCAATAATTTGTTTGAATTCAGTCATAGAACTAATCATTTGATCTAAAACAATTAATTTAACCATCTTACAATCTACACCAGTGGATAATAACTTCGATGTTGTTGCGATAACCGGCCCTTCATTTCGAATAGAAATAAAGTAATCTAACTTACTCTTGCCATAAGTATCGCTACCAGTTATTCTTACAACATAATCTGGATTTATTTTGCATAAATCACTATTAAGATTTGTCAAAGCAACTCGCATTCTTTCGGCATGAGCTTCATCCGCACAAAAGACAATCGTTTTTTGATACCTATCTGTGCTCTTTAAATATTTTGTAATTTCATTTGCCACTTGATAAATACGGTCTTCAATTATTACTTTGTAGTCAAAATCACTATTCGTATAGACTCTATCTTCAATTTCTTCACCATTTTTATCTCTTTGGCCTTTATATGGCCTCCATCCTTCTGAAATATCAGTGGTGATATTAATAACTTTAAAAGGCGCTAAAAAGCCATCTTCAATTCCATTTTTTAAGCTATATGTATAAACCGGTTCCCCGAAATAATCGATATTTGAAATTGATTCCGTTTCTTTAGGTGTAGCTGTCATACCGATTTGTGTGGCACTTGAAAAATACTCCAATATTTTTCTCCAGTTACTATCCTTCTTTGCAGAGCCTCTATGACACTCATCAACAATAACTAAATCAAAGAAATCGGGTTTAAATAATTGACTTATTCTAGATAAAACTTCTTCATCATCTCCATCAATTTCTTTTTCTTCATTTCCCGACAATTGATGATATAAAGAAAAATATACTTGATAAGAAGTGACTGTAATTGGATCATCTTTTTGGTAGTTCACCTTATGAATGACGCTTTTTAAAGGACTAAAATCTTGGTCAATAGATTGATCTACCAATATATTTCTATCTGCCAAATACAAGATTTTGTGTTTTAAACCAGCTTTTAATAAACGATATACAATCTGGAATGCTGTATATGTTTTTCCTGTACCTGTAGCCATAACAAGAAGAATTCTATCTTGTCCTTTTGAAATAGCATCTAATGTTCTATTTACTGCATTAGCTTGATAATATCTTGGATCATAAGTAGTTTGACTAGAATAATAAGGCTGCTTCATTATCTTTTCTTCTTTATCAGTTATTTTAGCTTCAGTCTTATATCTATCCATTAGCTCTTCGGGAGAAGGAAATTCATCTAACCCTATTTGTCTTTCAGTTCCAGTTAAAAAATCATATTCTTGAAATGCATCACCATTAGAAGAGTATGCAAAAGGGACATCCATCATTTGACAATATGTTTTTGCCTGTTGCATGCCATGTGAAATGGAATGCTTATTATCTTTTGCTTCAACAATTGCGATTGGATAATTCTTTTCAATATATAAAACATAATCTGCTTTCTTTGGAGAAGAACGAACAACAATATTACCTTTAATATTAATTTTTCCATCAGTAATTGTTTTTTCCATTACAATTTTTGATCGTTCCCACCCATTATTTTCAATCGCAGGAGTAATATACTGATGCTTAATGTCCTCTTCGCTCATTTCTTTTTTATCCAATATCATTCCACTCACCCCTTTAATACAAGATTGTTTTGTTATAAGCTTTCATAAAATTCTTTGATTTTATTAGCCATCATTACTCTTCTTTTTTCCAAA
>CAVBGZ010000215.1:0-4212 GCA_963595075.1 Waltera intestinalis | reverse complement strand
ATTTTATTCTTTTCATCCGAAAGAATAAATTCTCCAATTCCACTTTCTTTTTGAGAAAATAAATCATCAATCATATTTCTGTAATACACAGGATTTTCTATAACTAACGTTTTCGATTTATTTGATATTACTTCAATCGGTTTAAAATATTGATAATGTGTTAGTTTCATAAAACAATCATCCTTTCTGTAGAATCAATAATATCCGATTGTTTCTCTCCAACAATCATTTCCATATTAGAATATTGTTTTTCAGTTATTATCAACACTTGTACAAATCCAGCATTAGGTTTATTCGCTTTTAAATGCATCACAATCGCATTTGCAGAATTCTGATTCAACGCTAACTTACAATATACAGATTCTTGCATCATAAAAAAGCCATCTTTTATCAAAAACTTTCTAAAACGAACATATTCATTTCTTTCAGCTGATGTTAATGTTGGTAAATCAAAGAACACTATCACTCTCATATATCGACAACTCATACTCTGGATACTTCACCATTAATGGATTTACTTGATCTATTGCATCTAGCATTGACCTAACATAAATCGTAATGCTATTCAATAAATACTGTTCTCTTCCATCGATTCTCACTTTCTTATTTAAAAATTGGACAATCTTTATTTTTTCTTCTTGTTCAAATTTCTCTAATTTCAAGCTTATAATATGTTGATCTACAAAAGGCCTAAACGGTTCCATTAAGTCACACGCTAAATTTAATTCATTAAAAATATTGTCATGGAATATTCCAATTTGTGTTAAATAGCCATTTGAAACTATCTCTCTAGAAACGGCTGATAACAATATCGCATAACCATAGTTTAAACCAATATTCACCAACAGTTCCTTATCTTCTCTTGTGAAAGATTTTCCAAATAAAGCATTAAAATATACTTTAGCAGCATGACCTTCTCTATTTGTTGAATCACCGATTTCAACTTGTGAAATATACGACAATAATTTATTCGACTCTTCATATTTTTCGTTAAACAGTAGAACTTTACTTTGCCCGTATATTTTTCTTTCAACAATCAATTTCCAAATAAGTTCCTTATTTACATCAGTCCAAAGAACTTGCTTTCTAATACTCTTGCTAGTATCATGCGAACCATATAAAGCTGTATAAACTCCATTAGGAATTCCTTTCCTATCACAAAAAATTACATTAACTTTTCGTTCAGCAAGCTCAATCAATAAATATGATGTTAGAGACACAGAAACCGTCTCAATCATTAAAACAGCTATTTCATCTATATAAACTCTTTTTATATCGTCCTTTGATCGAATACATAAATATCCCATTTCATAATCTAATTTGACTGTATTGGATATTACAACAACTCGCCATCCCATAACTATTCCTCAAGTAAATTTATCTTTGTTTCAAACAATCCAGTTATTGATTGATTAACCACAAATACAGAATCATATTTTGTTATATTACATGATTTTTTAATTCTTCCAGCCGTTTTTAAACCTCCTATTTTTGACAAATCAACAAATGAGCTATCGCATTTCAATGCTTGAATAATATTTAAAATAATTTCTGACTGATTTAAAAATCCGAGTTTGTCAAAAAATTCCAATTGTTCTGATTCACTTTTTGTTCCAAATTGATCATAAAAAACTTTTTGATATACAGATTTTTTTGCTTTCTCTAATAAATATTTAAAAATCAGTCTATTTTCTTCTACTGTAACAACACTTTTTTCTGAAAGAGGTAATTCTTCATTTTTAATTTTACATAAAGCTACATATTTACTGAGTTTCTTTATATATTTTGCTTTATTCTCGCCAATAATTAACTGGTATGTATTGTAATAAATAATACTACTGCCTGTTCTGGAAACCAATCTATATCTAATATCATCTATTTCTATAATTGAGTTAATTCTCAATTTTTTCAAAACTATTTTAGGATTCTTTAATTCTAACTTTGTTTCACAATACTTAATTGGATTTTTTTCATATAATTTTAAATCCATTAGGTAAACTGGAAAAATACCAATTTCTTCTTTCTTGGACTTACTCGTATATCGTACTACAGTAAAATAGGTGCCACTTCTTTTATTATATCCTCCGTATTTGCTTATATCTCTATTTTTCTTAACCGACAATTGCCCTTTTCCTTTTCCTAAAAGTTGTAAATCATATAACGCACCTTTAAACTCGTAAGGAACATATGTAATAATCGGTGTATTTCTAGAAATATTTTTATAGACAGTTTGTATAGTTCCACTTAAAGTTTTTGGATCTGCTTTATTTTTCTTTTTCAATTCTCTATATACTGTCATTTCTTCTTTTGTAGGAGCAATCCAAGCATTTTTAACATTAAAATCGAAAACTCTTTTTAAGCTATATTTCTCATGTTTAATATTTAAAAAAAACTTTTCAGTAAATTTTGTATCATATACATTTCCCACAACAATATTCAAATAAGCATCTTTAGCATGGTGAAGATCATTAATATCTCTAAATTTTGGAATTTGAAAATCTTTTCTGAACAAAGACACGTTTCCTGCTTTTGAATAGACAATTTTAGTATTTGGGTAAACCGTCTTCAAAATAAGAGCTAATGCTTTTGTTGACTGACGAACTTCAACAAGTTGTCTAGCAACGAAAGATTGTAATTCTTCTTCTGTTAATTCCGTCGAGCGAATCAATCTTTCATATTTTTTATCAGAAATCAGTTTTCTTGCATGAAGTATAGACCAAAATGGTTTCCTTTTTTTCCTAATAGAATCACTAATAGGATAGCTATCGGTTTTATCCCTGTTAAGCTTTGTTTTAACTAAAACTCTATTATCTAAACTATTATCCCTAACTTTAGATTGAGGAAAAATATGATCAATATCATAAATCTTATCGGTTGAAAATAGGTCATTCAATTCGATTTTCTCTTCTGAATACATACACTTTCCAAACTGAGCATAATACAAGTATAATTTATCACTTCTCAAATCATCATTTGTTTCTTGATCTAATTTTTCAAACAACTCATCACAGCCATATTCCGCATACAGTTCTTTTTGATCTTCTTGACAAGATTTATACAATCCTTTAAGAGCCTCTTTTCTTGAAACTGTTTTTTTACCAGGTTTAGTTACAACATCTCTTGCCATCTCAACAAAGATTTTTTTAGGTGCACCCTTTTGAACATCTACAATTTCATCCACAAGTTTTATAGCTTTGTAAATACTCTTTTTTGCAGCAGGTGAAATATATTGAGCCTCAATCATTGCACTTATAGTTTGTTTAGGTTGATATGTATTTAATTTATATTCATTTGCTGCCTCAGCAAAACCGTATTTATTAGAAAGAAGGGTCATCAAGTTAATTGAATTCCATTCCAATTCGTCCATGATATTACAAATCTCATGTGTTTTTGGATTCTCACATTCTAATCCAACTAATAATTTTTTAGATAATCTACCCCACGCTTTATATTTAAATCGCAAAATCGAACTTATATCTTCACTATCCAATTTATTTTGATATTTATCTAGCCATTCTTTTAGCATCGATTTATCATCACCAAAAATAACAATATGTTCTATTATATCTTCTACCATTTTTGTATCATGTGTTTTATTTAATATCAAATTAAAATCATGATAGGATTTTAAACTAGTTTTAATATTTTCATTAATACCAGTTATTTCATCTGTTATTCTAATTTTTCCATTTGCACGTAAAAATTCCTTCAATCTATTTTCAGTTACATTTTTAGTTGATTCCTCGAATAATTTCTTAATGATCAATTCTTTAGTTTCAAAATCGAGAGGTCTACCGTTTATTTTAATAATATTTAATTCATTAAGTAACATGTATCTACTATAAATCAAAGAGTCTTTAGGTAATACAAGATCTCCTGTATATGGACATCTGCCTAATAAATTAACCATAAAATTTTCAGCTGTCTTCTTCTTATCTACAACTTCATCAAAATTCCATGGATATATTTTTTCATTCGATTTTGTTATCATAACACGATGATTAGCATTTTCACCTTTTGGGCCTACATAATATGGAACCTTAAATGTAAATAACGATATAATTTTATCTGCTACAGTTAATCCATTTTCATCTTCTTCTTTTAAAAACGTCAAATATTCTGTTGCATTTTTTAAAATTGCTTTTAATTCCTTTAAATGTATTTGATATGGAATTAATCCATTATCGTTACTTTTCAATTTAGTTAAGAACT
>CAVBGZ010000214.1:0-4215 GCA_963595075.1 Waltera intestinalis | reverse complement strand
ATGTTGATAAAATAAAAGGCTATTTTTTGATAGTCTTTTTAATCATTGATAAGTTTAATTAAGCCCGCATTCCATTTTTCAAGAAGTTTCTCAAGAGTTTCTTGTTCTTCAATAGAAAGTATGGATGCGGTTTTTTCGTTCACGTCACAAATTGTATCGACAAGATCATCAATAATTTCATGACTTTTTGTCGTGAGATGAAGGTGGAAATAGCGACCATCTTTTTCATCTTTGATGCGATAAACAAATCCTTGAGATATCAAATTTTTTATAATTGAAGTTACACTAGGATTGGTTAATCCCATATATTTTTCTAAATCTTTTTGGTAAATATTCTCTTTTTCAAATCGTGCGATAAATAGAATGGAAATGGCTTGCTGGGAAGTCAAATTGAATTTTCCAATTTCCTTATTGAAAATAACAGAATATTTTTTATCAGTCGTATGTAGTGTGTTGATAAGAAATTTATTATGATCAGAAATAATTTCATTAATTCTTTGATTCATGCAGAATCCTCCTTAAAATAGATAAATATCTAAGTATATAATAGAGTATATCAAAAATATCCTTTAATTAAAATAAAAAATAAATACATAGAATTCTATATAAAGCATTGACAAACTTATATACATAGAATACAATGTTTTTTGTAAGCGGATACATAGTATTCTATGTAAAATTTATTGTGCACAAATAAATTGGTTAAAAGGAGAAAAGACATGAAAAAAGATTATCCAAAACTTGCGAAAGAGATATTAGAAAATGTGGGTGGCAAAGACAATGTTACATTTGTGATGCATTGTGCAACGCGTTTACGTTTTCAATTAAAAGATATGAATAAACCAAATACGGAAAAGGTTAAAAAGTTAAATGGTGTTATTGATGTGATCATTCAAAATGGACAATACCAAGTTTGTATTGGACCAGATGTACCAAAGGTTTTTGAACAAGTGAATAAATTAGGGAATTTCTCAGAAGTAAAAGAACCAGAAACAAAAGAGAAGAAAAAACCAATTGATGCGTTCTTTGAAGTAGTTTCAGGAATCTTTACACCAATCGTTCCAATTTTGATGGCTGCAGGTATGGTTGGAGCTTTACTAACAGTCTTGGATTTAACAGGCATCTTACCTTCAACAAGTCCTACTTATTATGTTTGGAACATTATTAAAGAGGCTGGATTCTATTTCTTACCAATTTATGTAGCCTATACAGCATCTAAAAAATTGGGAGCCAATCCATTCTTATCTATGTTACTTGCAGGTGTGTTGTTACATCCAAATTTAAATAATTTTGAATCATTAGGCGTTGAACAATTATCATTCTTTGGGATTGGGATTAAAAATGTAACATATTCGCAAACAATTTTACCTATTATTTTAACAGTTTGGTTAGAGTCTTATGTTGAAAAATTCTTCAATAGAATCCTTCCAGATATTGTCAAGGCTTTCGGTGTACCTATGCTTTCAATGATGGTCACTGTTCCTGTTATGTTGATCGTGATTGGTCCTGCAGGAAGTGTTGTAGCCGATTATTTATCAGGATTTGTATTGTGGTTAGGTGATCATTTAGGATTCTTAGCTGTCGGAATTATTGCAGGCTTAACGCCAATTATGATTGCGACTGGAACACACTCTTTCGCATTCCCAGTTATTGTTTCAACTTTGGCAATGAATGGCTTTGAAGGATTGATCGTACCAGCAATGCTTGCGGAAAACTTAGCTATGGCAGGAGCTGCTTTTGCGGTAGGATTTAAAACAAAAGATAAAGATACAAAGGCAGAAGCGAATGCGGCTGTATTATCAGCTTGTTTAGGTATTTCAGAACCAGCTATGTATGGTATTAACTTACCTAGAAAAACGCCTTTCTATGCTTCTATTATTGGTAGTGCAATTGGTGGAATTGTTGCTGGATTACTTGGTGTTAAATTCTATTCCATCGCATCTGCAAGTTTTGTAGGATTACCTGCTACAATTGGTGATGGCAGTATGATGGGTGTTGTTTGGGCTTTAATTACGATTGTTGTATTGTTTGTAGCTGCTTTTGTTGCGACAACAATGTTAGGCGTTAAAGAAAATGAAGAACAAGAAGTAAAAGAAACAAGTGTAGAAATGGTTGCACCTCTTGAAGGAAAAGTGATTGATTTATCTCAAGTAAAGGATGCGACTTTCGCATCAGGTGCTATGGGTAAAGGTTGTGCAATTGTTCCAAGTGTTGGTGAAGTCGTAGCTCCTTTTGATGGCACAGTTGAAATGGTTTTTAATACGAAGCATGCGATTGGATTAAAGTCTAAAGATGGTGTTGAAGTATTGATTCATATTGGTATGGATACAGTGAATTTACAGGGTAAATATTTTGAAGTATTAAAAGAAGCAGGACAGTCTATGAAGGCTGGAGATGTGTTGGTGAAATTTGATATGGAAGCCATTCAAAAAGAGGGCTATGATGTAACGACACCAATTATTGTGACAAATTCAGCAGATTATACGGATGTACTTGTTAGTGTACACAATGAAAATGTGAAAAAAGGTTCTTATTTAATGAAGACAGTTTAGGAGTGAGAAAAATGGATTTGAAATTTTTGTGGGGAGGATCGACTTCAGCGTTTCAATTTGAAGGTGGAGCGTATGAGGGAGGAAAAGGAAAATCCTTTTATGATACAATCACTGAAAATTCAAAGGTGGCTCAAGATAGTAGTCAGAGTTGGATGGGTACAAATAAAGTAAAAGATTATTCTACAACATCTGATTTTTATCATCACTATAAAGAGGATATTTCTCTTATGCATGAAATGGGTTTTAAAGCGTTTCGTATGTCAATTGCTTGGACACGAATTCTTCCGGATGGCGATGGTCAAGTGAATCAAGAGGGTATAGATTTTTATAAGGATGTATTTAAATCTTTACAAGAAAATGGAATTGAGCCAGTTGTTACTTTGTACCATTGGGATATGCCACAATCTTTGATTGATCGATATCATGGTTGGTATGGCATTGAAACTGTAGATGCCTTTAAGAAATATGTGGATATTTGTTTTGAAGAGTTTGGGGATTATGTTCATTATTGGCTAACTTTAAATGAAAATAATTTGACGATTATGATGCCAGCTTTTGGAACGGGAATGAAACCTGATAAAGAGGATCGTTTGTTTAAATGGAAAGTATATCATCATACGAATATTTGTCATTTCTATGCCGTGAAAAGATGTCATGAATTGTTGCCGAATGCTAAGATTGGTTGTATGTATGCTAGTTCACTTGCGTATCCTTTAACCAGTGATCCTAGTGATGTCATGATGGCAAGAAATCACAATCAAAAATTGAGTTATGATTATTTGGATTTAATGACTCGTGGATGTTATACAAATAAAAATCTTCTTGAGATGGAAAAAGATGGTTTTGAATTTACTGAAAAAGAGTTATTTGTAGATTCAATGTCTAAGATTGATTTTATCTCGTTTAGTTATTACTTTTCAGTTTGTGTTGGTAGTAAGCAGAGTGCGGCAGATGAAAATGCAGAAACGTTACAGATGATGTATCAGGCTTTAAAAAATCCTAAATTAAAAGAGTCTAGTTTTGGTTGGACGATTGATCCAGAGGGCTTACGTATTTTGATGAATGATTTATATGATCGTTACCAACTTCCATTAATGATTGTAGAAAATGGATTAGGTGTTAAAGATGATGTATTAACAGAAGATAAAAAGGTCCATGATGCGTATCGTGTTGAGTATTTGAAACAGCACATTCTTGCACTTAAGAAAACAGTGGATGAAGATCATGTTGATTGTATCGGTTATTTACCTTGGGGCTGTATTGATTTGTATAGTGCTAGTGGTGATAGGGATAAACGTTATGGCTTTATTTATGTGGATTATGAAGATGAGTGTAAAAGGTATAAAAAAGATAGTTTCTATTGGTATCAAAAGGTCATTCAATCGAATGGTGAGGTGTTGTAATGTATATTGTTATGATTAAAAATATCGCAAAAGAAGGTATGGAAACAGAGTATAAGAATGTTTCTATACAAATGATGGAGGATATGAAAAATCTTGAGGGTTGCATAGATGCAAGAGTTTTACAGTCTGAAGAAAATCCAAATGTGATTGTGGACGAAATCATTTGGCAAAGTAAAGATGCATCAAAAATTGATGATGGCTCTGTTTTCATGAAGTATAAACCTCAATTAAAGCCATTGTTTGTATCCAATACAACAGAA
>CAVBGZ010000213.1:1989-4233 GCA_963595075.1 Waltera intestinalis | reverse complement strand
TTTTGACATTTCATCATAATTATCACATACAATAACCTTCATGATTCTCTCCTCCTTTACGCATTTGGATTCTGTGTAGCCCTCAATAATAAATAGGCAAAATTTTCCTTATGCCATGGGCAACCAATAACACTCTTATGTATTTTATAGTGGATATCTCCTTTATTTGTATGTATTGTAAGTAAAGAAGACATCACCTTAACTTGAAGTTGAATTTGAATATCTTCGTTCTTCAAGAAAACCAATGTATCCTTTAGAATCTTTCCACTATTATCATCCAACGCAACAATGGCAACTCCTTCATTATTAAAATGAAGAATATGATCTCGCATAATATGCATAACTTTACCTAGTCCATTATTATAAGCACCCACATCCGGTTTAATCGTACCTTGAATAGTAGAATGTTGTTGAAAATGAATATGATTTTCTAAAAGAAAATCACGAACTACTTTTTCTTCCATACCAGACTCCTATTCATGAGTGCTCTTATACATTTTTACAAAATCTACGATTCCATTTTTTCCTGCATCCAATATTTGTTCTGCACTCATTCCAGATTCACGCATACCCAAATATTCCATAACCATAGGTAAATTCATTCCTGTAATAATATCTAATTTGTCTTTTAAACTCTCGTCCATAATCAATCGGCTTGAGCAATTACAAGGTGTTCCAAACAACAAGTCACAAAATGCAACAACTCCATCTCCAGTATCCACTTCTTTAGCAGCTTGCTGAATATTTGCCAAAAACTCTGCCATGTCTTCTCCAGGTACTAAACATAAAGTTTTAATTTGTTCAATTTCCCCATTAAACATTTTTAAAGTATCTAACAAACCTTCCGCCATTTTTCCATGACTCATCAATAATATACCTTTCATAAAGTAAAACCTCCTATACCTCTATTCTATAATAATATAGGGCATCATAAGATGCCCTAATGCCAAATATCTTAATTACTTTAGAATAATCCAATTGCTGCAGTAATCAATGAAATAATAATTGTAAAGACTACTAGTTTTGCAACACTGACTTGTTTCTTACTAATTAGGAAATAATAGATAAACAATACTGCGATAGGTAACATACCTGGCATAATCGCATCCAATTTGTCTTGAACGCTTAATGTAGCTTCATCAAATGTTGCTGAAATCGCAACACTTAACGATACCATTGATGCACTTAAGGCACCCATCATAGCCATACCTAAAATATTAGCTCCTTCAATAAAGTCATTCATTAATGAAGAAGATAATACATCCTTAATTGCTGATCTACCTTTTTTATAAGTTAAGTGAGTTAAGAAGATTAATTCACCTAAAGTATACATTGTACCCAATAACAATAACCAGAATCCAGCAATAGATCCGCTTGATGCCAATGAACATGAAGCTAAGATAAATAATGTTGTGATTGTACCAGCACTAAATGAATCACCAAAGGCTGCAACTGGACCCATTAAACCAGTCTTAACAGATACGATAGCTTGTCCTGGAATAGATTCAATATCATTAGCCTTTTCTTCTTCCATTGCTAATGTAGTACCTAAAATCAAACCACCAGCTGTAGCATTCGTATTAAACAATTCCATATGACGTTGTAGTGCGTCTTTGAAATCTTCTTTGTTTGGATATAACTTTTTCAAAACTGGCATTAAAGAATAAGTATAGGCAATTGATTGCATACGCTCATAGTTTAATGACATTTCAGTTGTGATATACCATCTAGCAATTGTTTTATTAACATCCGATTTAGTTAATGAAACTTTCTTTTCTTCAGCCATTATCCTTTACCTCCTTATGCCTTTTCTCTTTCTCTTTTAGCCATAACAACTAGAACAGCTACACATCCTGCTACTAAACCAGCAGTAATATTATTCAATCCAAGAGCTGCTACACAAATGAAACCTAAAATTGTATATGGAAGCATACGAGGTTTACCAATCATATTCATAATTAAGGCAAATCCAATTGCTGGCATAACTCCACCGGCAACTTCTAATCCATGCATTACCCAAGTAGGAACACTATTCATGAAAGCAACCATTGCATCTTGTCCAAACATTACAACTAAGAAAACAGGTAAGAATAATAATGGCAATTCAATGATTGGTGGCCACAAAATTGCACATCTTGTAAGTCCTGCAGTATCTCCATTTGCTGCACATGCATCTGCACGGTGAACAAAGATAACGTTAATCATTTTACGTAAGTTAGTAACGAAAGATCCAAGTAATCCAAT
>CAVBGZ010000213.1:0-1979 GCA_963595075.1 Waltera intestinalis | reverse complement strand
CAGTTGTAGCAGCCAAAGCAGAATCAGTAGGTAAGTTTCCACCTGGAGCAATGATTCCAGCAAATGCAGCAGCAATTCCACCACCAATGATCAAACCATTTGTCAAGTCTCCATAAATTAAACCAGCAACAACACCAACAACGATAGGTGAGCAAATGAAGAAGAACGCAAAGTATCCTCCAATCATTCCACGACCAATCCAGTACATTAAACCCATGGCAATGGCCATGATAAGTAAAGTACTACCACTCATAAATATTCACTCCTCTCTCTCTTTTCGTATTATTATATGAGTTTCTTTTCTATAGAAGAATTCAAATCAACAGGATTTGTTTCAGGAATAGGTTGCATAAATACATTTAAGCCAGAATTTTTCATTTCCATTAGCTTTTTGAATTCATCCAATGATAATGCAACTCCCTGCATAACTGTTTTCCTATCTTTTGAATTCGGTATAGCACCAACATTCAGTTCAGGAATTTCTAAACCGTTTTTATAAGCTTCATAAGCAGCATTTACATCCTTGAAAATCAACATGACCTTATCGTTCTTTTTATCCAATGCCGCTTTAACATCTTCTACCTTAACAATGTCTACATCTTTTTCTGGCACAGCCATTTTGTAGATGTCACCCATAAAATCATCATTTACTAAATCATTATCAGCAAGTATCAAACGATCAACTGGTCGAAATTTAATCCATTTTGCAACAACTTGACCATGCACCATTCTATAATCAATTCTGACCATTTTAATATCAGCCATTTTATTCACCTAACTTCCTAAAAATTTACTTTCTTCTTTCAATCTTAACAACTTGACGAGTTTCTGCACTCTTATGTACAGCCTCTGCAATAAGCTCAGCTTCAAGACCATCATTCAAATTCGCAAAGAATGGTCTACTATTTTGAATACAATCAACGAAATCATTCATTGGATCAATACCAAAACCTGTAGGGCGACCATTCGCATTTTGAATAAAGCATACATTTGGTGTACTTAATTTTTGTGAATTAAAGAATTCAACTCCACGCTTTTGTGAATCTACACGAATCATTTCATTTTCACACAAAATTTCTGTGCAACCATCATCTGCTTTCGCAAATCCATCTGGTAAGATCCATGCATTTTCAACAGTCCAAGTACAACCATTTTCAAATTCTAGAATGGCTGTAATTGTATCCCAAGTATCTACACCTTTTGATTTCAAGATTCCTTTATGACCAACCGCATATACTTGAGTTACTTCACAACCCATATAGAAACGAATTAAATCGTAACAGTGTGTTCCAACAAAATGTACAGGACTTGAATTTGCTGACCATTTTAGCCAATTAAGTGCAACATCATAAATATTATCCATTCGCATATATCCACGAACAGGTTTTCCAGTTGCCTCTTCACTCAACTTATTTTTTACTGCAATGCTTGCTGGATCCCAACGTTTATGATAGTCCACCATCACTCTTACTCCAGCCTCTTTAGCTGCATCAATAATTTCATAAGCATCCTTTGAAGAAGTAGCTAATGGTTTTTCAACCAAAACATCCTTTCCATGTTTAATCGCTGCTAATACAGGATCTTTATGATATGGATCAGGAGTCGCAACCGTAACCGCATCAATATCTTCATTATTTAACATATCTTCAATATCATTATAAACAGGAACATTATATTCCTTTGCGATTTCATCTGTGATTGCCTTATTCATATCACACACGGCAACTAATTCTGCACTTGGATTCCATTGAAATGCATTTAAATGATTTCTACCATAAATCCCAGCACCAACAACACCAATTCTTAGTTTCTCCATCTTATTTTCCTTCTTTCTATCAACCTGTAGTTTTCTTACAAGTCCATAGTATCATAGTTGTAGTTTTACTACAACTTTTTTTTACTGTTTTTTTAGTTTTGCTAAAGATTTGTGAATTTAGTCACAATTGCGTGCGTATGTAACCGCATTCACATTGCTAAAC
>CAVBGZ010000212.1:0-4238 GCA_963595075.1 Waltera intestinalis | reverse complement strand
CCGCTGACCCTCTGCTTGTAAGGCAGATGCTCTCCCAACTGAGCTAAACCTCCACGTTTGTGATGCATGTCATTTCCTGACTGCCTATTTAATATACCATGCTCAATAACCTTCGTCAACTATTTTTTTCAAAATATGTTAAAATTTTTTATGTTCAATGAAGAACAGCTTTATTGAGCAAGCTTTTGTATTATAGCACGGGAGATTTATTATGTATAGACAAACTTGGTTAGAAATAAATTTAGATGCAATTAAACGTAATATATTAAAGATAAAAGCAGTTCAAAACAAAAAAACAATTGCCGTCCTCAAAGCAAATGCATATGGATGTGGTGCAAAAGAAATCGCTAAAGTCATGGTAGAAGCTGGTATAGATATGATTGCCGTATCTAGTTTAGATGAAGCACTTGCGATGAGAAACTTTGGATATACTGAAGAATTATTAATTCTTGGACATGTTGATCCAATTCACGTTCCTTTACTAATTCAAAATAATATCAGTACTACAGCATACTCTTTAAATTGGGTAAAGGAAGTAATTCAATATAATTGTCAAAATTTAAAAATACATTTAAAAATAGAAACAGGAATGAATCGTATTGGTTTTAGTAATATCGATGAATTGATAGAAGCATATCACCTATTATTAGATTCACATTGCTTAATTGAAGGAATATTTACTCACTTTGCTTGTGCTGAATCCGATGATACAAAAACACAAAATCAATACAATCGTTTTGTTGAAGCATACGACGCACTAAATACATCTTTTAAATGGATTCATTGTGATAACTCTTATGCTAGTGTTTCTTTCAAAGATACGTTAACAAATACATGTCGCGTAGGAATTGGTATCTATGGTTATTTAGATAATATTCAACTAGAGCCAGCTTTAGCCCTTTATTCTAGATTATTCTATGTAAAAGATGTTCAACCTAATGAAACAATCGGATATGGAGCTACATATCTTGCTAAAGATAATATTATTGTCGGTACAATGCCAATAGGATACGCAGATGGATTTATTCGAGCTAATCAGGGAAGAAAAGTATATATCGATGGAAATATGTGCGAAGTGATTGGTAGAGTATGTATGGATCAAGCAATGGTTCAATTACCTTCTCATATAAAAGAAGGAACCAAAGTAGAAATCTTTGGTCCCCATATTCCTCTAGAGCAAATGGCTGCCGAATTAAATACCATTCCATATGAAATTATTTGTTTACTAACTTCTCGTGTATCTAGAGTTTATACAAGAAATAGCCAAGAAGTAAAAGTTGAAAATGAATATTTAGATCTAAGCAATACATTCAGGCAATAAATTTATTACCACAAATTCTGGATTGTTATAGAGTCTAGGAATCCCATGATAGTCTTTCGTGAGTCCCCTTCCTATAACAATCTTTTTATTTTTCACATCATGCATACCTGATATATATTGAGGAATTAATCCTTGTTGAGGAGCGATAGCACCAATACGTGTTCCAGGAATACACCATTGTCCTCCATGTGCATGACCTGACACAATTAAGTCACAATCTATATCTTTATATAAGGATGTCCAATGTGGTTTATGGGATAAAAGAATTCTAAAATCTTCTGTTTTAAAAATATCATTAATTTTATATGCAAGATAATTTCCTTCTCTATATTTGCAATTAATTCCACCTATCTCTATTTTATTTCCATTTAATTCAATCACTTCACTATTGAAATCTAAAACATTTACACCCTTCTCTTTAATTTGTTCTTTTAAACTTGTGATATCCCTACGATGTTCTTCATGATTTCCTGTGCTATAAAAAACAGGATAATTTTTAATTTGATCTAACAAAGCAAATCCATTTTCGTCACCATGAAATTCATCAAACAAATCACCAGAGATAACAATCGCATCCCCATGAGCTTGTTCAATCATTTTCAATAGTTTTTCCATTTTCTTGCCATAAGAAGAACCATGTAAATCTGATAACATAACAATTCTTACAGGAAGTTTAATTTTTGAAGAATAAACAGAATATTCTGTCCAATCGCATTTATATGGTAGTCCAGCCACAAAAGTCGTTGTAGCAACAGCACCAAGAGCTAATAATAAATTTTTCTTTTTCATATATCAAAATATTAACAGATTATCTTTATCTATTACAATTCTTCATTGCGACTTTGTTGTTGCAAGTAAAACATCGTCTTTTGCGTTTCTATTTCTGCTTTTAATTCTTCTGTTGTCGGTAAATATAATTTATATTTTGTAGCGAATAATTGTTCATTACCATTTAGTATAGAATATCTTGCAATATCCTCATCCGTTTCAGAACAAAGAACAATTCCTATTGTTGGATTATCCCCTTCACTACGTTTAAGTTCATCATACATACGAACATACATATCCATTTGTCCTACATCTTGATGCGTTATCTTTTCTGTTTTTAAATCAATCAAAACAAAGCATTTCAATATATAGTTATAAAATACTAAGTCAATATAATAATCTTGTTTCTCGGTATGAATATGTTGTTGTCTTCCGACAAAAGCATACCCTTTTCCTAGTTCCATCATAAAATTCTGCAAATTAGATAGAATACTTTTTTCAAGTTCATTTTCTGTAAAATCTGTATTATTAGGAAATCCTAAAAATTCTGCAACTACTGGGTTCTTGATAAATTCTAACTTATCCTTTTGATATGAAGCCGTTAATTCTTTCATCTCATTTTCAACAAGATCTTTTTTCTGAGATTTTAGAATTCGAAAATAATATTGAGATGAAATATTTCTTTGTAATGTGCGAACACTCCAAGTTTGTTCCATCGCTTCTTTTGCATACCAATCACGAGCTGTTTTATCTTCCACTTGTAAAAGTACACGATAATGAGTCCAAGAAAGTATTATTCCAGATTGTTGCCTCAGTGAGGCAACAATCTCAGGAAACATTTTATAAAACTTCAAGCAGCGATAAAGAGTACCTTTGTCAAATCCTTTTCCATAAAGATTTGTCAATTCTTTTGATAGCTTTTTTATAATCTCTAGACCATATTCAGAACGTTCTTGTCCACCAAGTTCTTCTTCTGCAATTCGATATCCTATTAGCCAATTTCTTTGTACTAAAGCTACATTTACAGCTTGATATGCAGCTTTTTGCGACGCTTCAATGATGTTACACATATCATTTAACACATCATCCGTTTTAACATAGTTGACTACCAAATGATTTTGCATTGTCTTATCTAATTGTTTATCCATGTTTCCCACCTCACAATTATTTTTTCTACGATTTCGCACTACAATTTTACCATTTTACATACACCCATTTGAAGGCAATTCTCTTTGAAAATGGGTATGAAATTTCCGAAAATAATTTACAAACATTTCTTATTTGTGGTATAACTTGATTATCCCATGAGGGAGTAGCAAGCATCTATTGATGTAGCAAGTCAACATCCTGATTATATCTAATCTGGCTTGTTTTAAATTGCGAGACTCATGTATAACTTCTTAAGCTATACACGAGTGAACTATACATGCCTAGCAAACCCAAACGTAGCTTGAAGTTATGTTTGGGTTTTTCTATATAGAAGGAGATTAGGAGAAATGTATTTATTTATTGTAAACAGTATTTTACTAGGTGTGGGACTCGCCATGGATGCCTTTTCTGTATCAATGGCAAATGGTCTAAATGAGCCTAACATGAAGAAAAGAAAAGGTATATTTATTGCCTTTGTATTCGGAGCATTCCAAGCAATCATGCCAATGACTGGTTGGGTATGTGTCCATACGATTGTCGAAACATTTAAAGCTTTTGAAAAATTTATCCCATGGATTGCTTTAATCTTACTTGCCTATATTGGTGGAAAGATGATTAAAGAAGGATTAAGTAGTGAGGAAGAGGAAGAAGAGAAAGAAAAGACACTATCTCATTCCGACTTATTTATTCAAGGTGTAGCTACATCCATTGATGCTTTATCAGTAGGATTTACAATTTCAAATTATAACTTTGTGATGGCTTTATCTGCCTCATTAATTATTGCTTTAGTCACATTTATTATTTGTTTAATTGGTATAAAAATCGGTAAATCTGCAGGTACAAAGTTATCAAACAAAGCACAACTTCTTGGTGGTGCAATCTTAATTTTTATTGGATTAGAAATATTTATCACAGGCGTATTCTAACGAAAGGATAAATTCTATGCCAACTACCCACCACCTAAAGGTAGTGGGCTTGTAAAAGCCCTAGTTGACTAGCC
>CAVBGZ010000211.1:0-4260 GCA_963595075.1 Waltera intestinalis | reverse complement strand
ATAAAAATTGTAGCAAGTATAGCTCCTAAAACACAGTCTATTTCTACATTCAAATACATGATATAATTTGAACATGACAACGTACATATTCCATTACTAGTGTTCTCAAATCGCTCAAAGAAAGGAAATTACATGAAAAAAAGACAAAGGAAAAAGAATGTAAAGAAAAATAAAAATGTATTTGTTCCCTTGATACCTGTAAAAATGAATCCTCCAAAAGAAATATTAGAAAATCGCATGAAACAAATAAAATAAAGAACATTAAAAACTGATAGGAATAATCGACACTTAAAATGACTAGGATTTTAATCGATAAGATAAAACCATTTTAGAGTGATGATACCTATCCTTTTTTATTTCATTGCTGCTATAATAAGATCATGAACAACATTGAAATTCAAAACGGACTACAAACTGCATTTTTAAATAAGGCAAACGCATCCAATATTTCCTATCGTCCTCAATTTATTTCCAACGATCATACGCAAGGAAAGAAAATTTTATCCACTATTGAAAACGAATTATTAAAATGTGATGCCTTCACAATCAGTGTAGCCTTTATCACCATGTCAGGTATTACCCCATTACTACCCATTCTAAAAGAACTAGAAGAAAAAAACATTCAAGGAAAGATTCTTACAACGGACTATCTTGCCTTTAGTGAACCTAAAGCTTTAGATAAAATCAGCCAATTTCATAATATTGAATTAAAAATGTACCTCGTACCCGATACAAACATTGGATTTCATACAAAAGGATATATCTTTAAACAAGATGAAATCTATAAAATACTTGTAGGCAGTGCCAATCTCACAAACAAAGCTCTTACGGTAAATAAAGAATGGAACACAAAAATCGTCTCAACAAAAGATGGCGAATATGTACATGAAATCCTTAAAGAATTTAATCAATTATGGAATAGTGACAACACATACGCCTACGATATTTTTATTGGTGCCTACAGAAAACATTATGAAGAACAAAAAAGAATTACACCTAGAAAAACTATAAATAAAGAATTAACCCCTAATTCCATGCAAAAAAGTTTTATACAAAACCTAAATACCATTCTAAAAAGTGGCCAACATAAAGCCTTGTTAATATCTGCCACAGGAACAGGAAAAACCTACGCATCTGCTTTTGCCCTTCAAAACCTACAAGCTAAAAAAGTGCTATTTTTAGTGCACCGCGAACAAATTGCCAAACAAGCCATTCAAAGCTATAAAAATGTATTTCTAAACACAAGAACATATGGGCTCTTATCTGGAACATCCCATCAAATCGATGTTGATTTCTTATTTTCAACCATGCAAATGATGTCAAAAGAAGAAATCTATACGCAATTTAAACCAGATACCTTTGACACAATTATTATTGACGAAGCCCATCGTGTTGGTGCAAAAAGCTATCAAAACATCATTCAATATTTCAAGCCAAATCTACTTCTTGGCATGAGTGCCAGTCCAGAAAGAGGCGATGAATTTGATGTCTATGCCCAATTTGACCACAACATCGCCTATGAAATTCGTCTTCAACAAGCATTAGAAGAAAATCTTTTATGCCCATTCCACTATTTTGGAATCACCGATCTACTTATTGATCAAGAAAATATGGACTATTCCAATTTTAATCAACTCACATCCAACCAAAGAGTGGACTACATTCTTAAACAAGCCAACTTTTATGGCTATAGTGGAAAACGTGTAAAAGGATTGATGTTTATCAGTTCAACAAAAGAGGCAAAAGCCCTAAGCGAAAGATTTAATATGCGCGGATTAAGAACTCTTGTACTCAGTGCAGAAAACTCACAAGAACAAAGAGAAGATGCCATAGATCGACTTGTATCGGATACTCGAAATGATTTTTTAGACTACATTTTAACCGTTGACATCTTTAATGAAGGTGTAGACATTCCCCAAATCAACCAAGTCATTCTTTTACGCCCAACCAAGTCCCCTATTATCTTTGTACAACAATTAGGACGAGGTTTAAGAAAATCGCAAGATAAAGACTATGTCGTTATTTTAGACTTTATTGGTAACTACCAAAATAACTTTATGATTCCAATTGCCCTATCCGGAGATCGCACCTACAATAAAGACAATATCAGAAGATACGTTCTAGAAGGAGAAAGAATCATTCCAGGATCTTCTACGATTCATTTTGATGAAATTTCCAAAAAGAAAATATTTGAATCGATTGATGCCACAAATTTCAACAACATCAAACTGATCAAAGATAGCTATTCAGAACTAAAACACAAACTAGGACACATCCCCACTCTTCTTGACTTTGAAATTTATGGGCAAATTGACCCTCAAAGAATTTTTGATACTACAAAATCCTACTATTCTTTCTTAAAAAAATACGAAAAAGAATATACCATTCGATTAAATGAAATAGAAGAAAACTTTATTGATTTTATATCTACAAAACTTGCGAATGGAAAAAGAAAAGAAGAATTATTAAAAATCAACGAATTAATCGAAAACCAATCCATTAAAGCATTAAGTGTAAACGAAAAAAATATTCTAACCAATAATTTTCAAACAGGAACTGGAAAGAATACATTTAAAACTTGTATATTTATTCAAGAAGACCATACGATATCTGAAACATTTAAAAAATGTCTAGAAAACAATAACTTCAAAGAAACGCTTCTTGAACTCATTGAATATGGATTATATAAAAATAACACTTATTATAAAGATACATACAAAAACACAAATTTTGTCTTGTATCAAAAATACACCTATGAAGATGTATGTCGTCTACTCAATTGGTCACACAATGAAGTACCATTAAATATTGGTGGATATAAATACGACAAAGAAACCAAGACATTCCCTGTATTTATCAACTATGATAAAAACGAAGATATTAGTGATACAACAAAATATGAAGATCATTTTATCAACGAAAGTCAGCTTATCGCAATTTCAAAGTCTGGACGTACAATACAGAGTGAAGATGTTCAAAATTTCTTATATGCCAAAGAAAGAGGAATTGACGTACACTTATTTGTAAGAAAAAATAAAAATGATGAAGGATCAAAAGAATTCTATTACCTAGGAAGAATGTATGCAGATGCTTCAAAGGCTCGTCAATTTGTAATGCCAAACACAAATAAGACGGCCGTTGAAATCTTATGGAATTTAGATACACCTGTAAGAGAAGATATTTATGAATATATAATGAAAGGATGATCACTTTGAAAACAATACACGTTGTCGCAGCCATTATAAAAAAAGATAATAAAATATTCGCAACCCAAAGAGGATATGGTGAATTTAAAGGAGGATGGGAATTTCCAGGCGGAAAAGTAGAACCAAATGAATCCAATGAAGAAGCTTTGATTCGCGAAATCAAAGAAGAATTAGACTCAACCATTCAAATCGATTCTTATTTTGATACTGTAGAATATGATTATCCAACCTTTCATTTATCAATGGACTGTTTTCTTTGCAGCATTGTTTCTGGAGATTTATCCTTATTAGAACATCTACAATCCAAATGGCTAACCAAAGATGAATTGTATTCTGTAGACTGGTTAAAAGCAGATTTAGGATTGATTGATAAATTGAAAAAGAGCATGGAGGATTAATATGGATACTTTTGAAAAAGATTGGAAGCTATTTCGTTCAAAAATCAAATCTTGGCAAGAAGATTACATGGAACGATTGATTCATGAATATATAGAATTATTGAATCAACCAAAAAGTTCAGCCGAACGATTTTGGGAACTTGAAAAGCGGATCAAACAAGACAAAAAGAAAACAGGTGTACTTTGTGAAATGCGATGTTCTACCATGATTTATAGTATCGCCTCACTCGTTTTTGAAGGGGCCATCACATTGGATGATCTTAGTGATTTTAGTGAAGACCTCCAAAATGATGTAAAATCCCTCCTTAAAAATTAATCAACTACCTTTATCTTTTTATTTATTCATTGTAAAATACTAAAGAAGTAGGAAAGAAGGATACAAAATGGATATCAATAACGAAGTCGAATTACATGAATGCCCGCTATGTGATGGTGGTTCCATTCTTGAAGAAGAAGGAAATGGTTTCTATGCTATGTGTATGGAATGTGGCTGTTACACAGTTCATGTCGATTATAAAAACGAAGAAGATCGTTTAAACGCCGCCAAAAAGGCAGCTGAACTTTTCAATACAGGTAAAGTTCTAAATTCAAATCCTGGAGAATAAAAAGCGCACGAAATCAAATCGTGCCTTTTTTATAACAGTGAATTTCCAACC
>CAVBGZ010000210.1:0-4295 GCA_963595075.1 Waltera intestinalis | reverse complement strand
TTCCTGAAATAGAAACAGAATCCAAATTCAATTTAGAACCACTTTTCATGTGGATACCTCCACCACCATTAGTACTATAGCCACCTGTGATAAGGCCTCCAGAATTGGTTGTACATTTGGTGCTGATTCCATCTACATATCCATTAAAGTCAAAAACAGTACTTGGGGCATTTTTACCATTTAGATTTAATGTAGAATTTGAACATAATTTAATCACTTCACCATTACTTTTAGAACTGGATAGTCCTCTGGAAATCTTATGCCCATTCATTTCAATGGTTGCGGTAGTATTACTATCTAATACTAAACGACTAGAAATATTCCAATCTTGCTGCATGACAATTTTTATGCCATCTTGGGCAGCATCCCACGCATCATCAATCGACGTGTATTTTTTTGATCCATCTTCATTTGTTGCGTATGTTGTACTTGCCTGAATGCCAAGAGGGGATAGACAAAGTACACCTGCAAATAAAACACTTAATATTTTCTTTTTATTCATATATTTACCCTATTCCTTTTGCCTATAGTATACATCAAAAAAAGCCAAGGATTAATCCTTAGCTTTCATGATTAAGCTTGTTTTTTCTTCTTAATAAAGACGAATGCGCCAAGTGCAACTAGAGCAACAACAATGACTGCTGCGATGGCTACATTACCATCTCCAAAAATACTGGCTGTATTTGTATTTTCTTCTGAATCACTGTCTTTATAGACAATCGTAATTTCCATATCAGATGAAATAGAATCTGCCTTAACTTCATCATTTTCTGCAGTTAATGTTTCTGGTAAATCTCTAAATTCCACAAACTCTTTTTCTTCAACCGTTGGTGCTTGAAGTTCTAAAGGAGAGTTTTCAGCAAGTGTCATCTTTTCTGTGTTTTGCCAAGTACCAGCTTCATTCACCATGTTTAAAGTAATCGTATAGTTTTGTGTTTCTGTAGGCACTTCTTCGCTTACAACTGCTTCTGATTCGTTGGCACTTAAACTTGCTTCTGCTTGATCTTGATCTGCACTTGCACTGACTTCATTTACTGTTGGGGTAGTTGAAGAAATTTGTTCTGAACTTCCATCATAAGTGATGGCGTAATCATCTGAATTATCGGCAAAATAAACATTTGGAGCATTTTCGTTTTGTTTTTTACCTAAAGTACGATTTTCAGTGACAAAAATACCAATTCTACTTGGATCCTTTGGAGTTTGTAATATATAGGCATCTGTTGCAGGGATAGATCCAAGTCTTAAATCTGAATTTGTTCCAAGTTCACTGTTTGGATTGTCTGTGATATTTACAATTCCTTTTAAGCTAATATCATTATAGCTATCTACATAAACGGCACCCGAAGTAGATTTTTTGGTTGTGTTATTTTGTATTGTTGAATTTTCTAATGTAAAAAAATCGTTAGCTATATGGATGGCACCGGCAAAGTCTGCACTGTTATTTGTAAATGTACAATCTGTAACTTTCACACCTTCTTGATGGATATTGAGGGCTCCTCCTATATAGGCAGAATTGGAATCAAATGTAATTCCTTCAATTTTTCCTGAATTGTATGAAAAGGTACTGCGTGCTGCATAAATAGCTCCGCCCCAATCATCAGATTGAGCACTGTTATGAGATATTTGGGCACCTTGACCTATAGATGTAAGTACAAATTCTGAATAGTTAAAATAAATGGCACCACCATTATTATCGGATCTATTGTAACTAATACTTGATGCTTTTACGCTAATCTGCGTTTCTTTTCCATTTGAATAGATTCCTCCACCGTAAGAGTTGGCATAATTATCATCAATTTTACTATTGTCTTGCATATAGATATTCGCGTCATTAGCATAAATCGCAATGGCACCACCGCGTCCTGTTGAATCGTCTAATTGTAGATTTGCTCCAGCTGAATTATTTACGATTTCAGAACGTTCTAAAAGAACATGGTTATTCTTATCGTCGATATAGATGGCTCCACCATCTCTTTGAGCCGCATTAAATGTGATTTCAGAATCGACAAGGCTTACGACATCATCTTCACCATCCATATAAATAGCTCCACCATGACCATCCGATCCCATAGAGCGGTTGGATTTATTTCCTGAAATAGAAACAGAATTCAACATCAATTTAGAACCACTCTTCATGTGGATTCCTCCACCACCATTGGTGCTATAGCCACCAGTGATAAGGCCTCCAGAATGGGTTGCACATTGTGTACTAATTCCATTTGAATATCCAGTAAAGCTAAAATAAGTGTTTGGAGCTTTTTTACCATTTAGATTTAATTTGGAATTTGAACACAATTTAATGACTTCACCATTTGTTTTTGCGCTTGTAAGATTTCTTGAAATCTTATGACCATTCATTTCAATGGTTGCGGTTTTATCACTATCTAATACTAAACGACTGGAAAGATTCCAATCACAACTCATGATGATCTTTGTGCCATTTTGAGCCGCATCCCACGCATCATCAATGGAAGTATAGACTTTAGTTCCATCTTCATTTTCTGCGTACATTTGAGCGGCCTTCACTCCAACAGGAGAAAGGCAAAGTACACCCGCAAATAAAATACTCAATATTTTCTTTTTATTCATATAAACACCCTATTCCTTCTGCTTATAGTATACATCAAAAAAGCCAAGGATTAATCCTTAGCTTGATTTTTTCTTCTTAAACACAATCCATCCAATCGCAACAATTCCAACAATAATGGTTGCGATTAACATGTTACTATCTCCAAAGATACTCGCTGTTTCTGTACTTTCTTTAGAATCACTATCTGAATAAACTAGAGTCAATTCTATATCAGATGAAAGGCAATCTGTTTTTATAGTATCATTTTCAATTTGCACTGTTTCAGGTACATCTTTAAATTCTACAAACTCTTTATCTTCAACATAAATAGCTTTTAGTTCGAAAGGAAAATCTTTTATGGCAGTCAACTTTTGTGTGGCTTGCCAAGTGCCAGCCTCATTCACCATATTTAAGGTTACAGTATAGGTTTGTATACCTTCATCTATATTTTCACTAGCTTCATTTGTTGTTGGAGTTGTGGCAGAAATTTGTTTTGAACTTTCATCATAGTCAATCGCATACTCATTTGAGTTATCGGCAAAATAAATATTTGGTGCCTCACTCGTTTGATTTTTTCCAAGTGTACGATTTTCATCAGCATAAATTCCAACACGACTTGATGCATCTGGCGTACTTAAAATATAGGCATCTGTTGTGTTACCGGTTTCTAATTTTAAATCTCTATTTCCGTTTTCTGTAATATTCACAATTCCTCTAAGCGTAATATCGTTAAAGCTATCTACATGGATGGCTGCTGAATATTCTGAAGAAGTTGAATTGTTTTGGACGGTTGAATTTTCCAATACAAAATTATCATTTTGAACTTCGATTGCTCCACCATACTCTGCCGTATTCTTTGTGAATGTGCAATTTTTAACAGTCACATATTCTTGATTGATAGATAGAGCTCCACCTCGAGTAGCAGAATTTGAAGTGAATGTAATACCATCAATTTTTCCTTCATTTTCTGAGAACCAACAACGCTCTGTATATATGCCTCCACCATAATTATTTGTATCTACTTGATTGTCATGAATCGAACCATCTTTATTTTCAGATTTTAATTCAAACTTTGTGTAGGCAAAATAAACGCCACCACCTTCTTTATCCGAAGCATTGTGGTCAATGGAGGATGCGTTTAAGTAGATCTTTGTGTTTTTGGCATTACAATATATACCTCCACCACTATTTTTGGCGTAATTATTTGAAATCTGACTGTCTTGATTGAGTGTGACCGTAACATTTTGAGCATCGATCCAAATACCACCGCCACGGCCAGTGTCATATGTGCTATTTTTATAGTCTGCGCTATTATAAGAGATTTTCGAATGAGTCAAAGTAACAGAAGAATTCTTATTATTGACATACACACCACCACCGGACTGTTCGGCCCAGTTGTAGCTGATTTGTGCATTATTTAAAACAAGCACATCAGATTCACCATCCATGTATACGCCAGCGCCACTTCCATCACTGCCCCAAGAATTTTTGGCATTATTTCCACAAATCGCCACGGTATCCAAATTTAGTTTAGAACCACTTTTCATGTGGATTCCACCAGCACCATTTGTACTATAACCACCCGTAATGATTCCACCTGTTTGGATTGTCGTATTTGCCTTTTCTTTTGAAGAATTTATATAGGAAACATCAAATGAAGTATTTGGTAGCTTCTTTCCGTTTAAATTTAATGTGGAATTTGAACACAACTTAATGACTTCACCAT
>CAVBGZ010000209.1:0-4380 GCA_963595075.1 Waltera intestinalis | reverse complement strand
TTCTTCTTGTTGAGATTCATCTGTTGTAGTTTCTTCAACAACAGGCTCTTGAGAATCACTTACTTCTGTTTCTTGATCTGTAGATTCCTCATTCAACAATGAAACTTCATCTTGTTCTGTCTCATCTGCATACGCATTTGTATAACATGAGTTAGATAAGCCGAATTGAACACCCATCGCAAGCGATAAGGCAACCGCCATTCCTTTCTTTACATTTTTATACATATAGAACCCTCCTATACATCCTTTGTTACTTCAAGTATAAAACGCCTATAGTTATAAAACGGTTAGAAAATGCGATTTTTTCACATTTAAATAAAAAAAGACTCCAAACAGAGTCTTATCTATCACGAACAACAGAAATCCATAGTGAATTTGAGGAAGGAGCATTGATTTCCATTGACGTAAACATTTAGTACGAAGTTATAATAACACAACTTACAAATGTTTTCAATTATTATTTGTAAATAATTTTCATTTTTATGTAAATATTTTCTTACACAAGCACAATAAGACAAGCCAACACACTCAATAGAACTACAACCACTACTGGACACCTCTTTAAAGATGCCACAATCGCAACGATAACACCAACAACACCAACCCAAACATTTGAATCAATACTAAATACGGCAGGAAAGACTAAAGCCGTCATTGCTGTATAAGGAATCAACTGTAAAAATAAGATTGCCCGTTTTGTTAGTTTTACCCTATCCATTAAAATGGCAGGAAGCATTCTAGGAATATATGTTACTAGAAACAAACAAAATACTAATAAGACAAAATTCATTCTAGATCCTCCTGTCTAATAAAGAACATTCCTATAAACGCTGAAACTAGACAACTTAAAATCATTGATAAAGAACTTGATAAAAACAAATTAAACACATAACTCAAAACAATCGTAATACAAACCACATACACTAAACGAATCGACTTTTTCATATTTGGCACCAACAAACCAATAAACATCGCATACAATGAAATCGATAAAGCCCTCGAAACAATTTCAGGAAGAACACTTGAAAATAAAATTCCTAAAGCCGAACCTACATTCCAAGATAAATAACTACCTAACGCAACGCCTAAAAAGAAAGAAGCCGTTAGATTTTGTTTGTACTTTGTCATCGTTAAGGCAAACACTTCATCCGTAATCCCAAAAGACAACAATAAACGAATGGGTAGAGGTACATCTTTTAAACGATCCATCACACAAGTCGACATTATAATATGGCGTAAGTTTAATACAAATACCGTTAAAACAATTGTCACAAAGCCAATATTTGTAGCCAACATTTGTACACTTGCCATCTGTGAAGCACCCGCATACACAAACACAGAAAAACTCATTGCCCTTAAAAACGTTAGACCACTCGCTCTAGCCATCATTCCATACGCAATCCCTACAGGAATATACCCTAATACAATTGGGCTTGCTGCCTTTAACCCCTTTATAAAATCTCTATTCATATTCCAAAAAAAAGCCTATTTTTCACTAGGCTTTTCCTCATTTTTTCCAACAAGCTTATATAACATCTCACCCACAACGCCAAGACCATAAAATAATACAGAGAAGCACAATGGTTCAAAAGCCGTTGAAATCATATACATAATTAAATTTACGACATCAATCGATGAACTACTATAATAATTCGTGAATGTAGAATAGGCCTGGAAAGCCGCATATACAGTATATCCAAGTGCCAATACCGCAAACACATACATCACAATCGTTAAAAGGTTTTTCTTTATTTTTTTCATGTCATCCTCCTTAAACAATGTACTTATTTAAACACGAAACTAAGAAACATTCAAATCAAATTCTTTAAGCCTATTTTAAGCAAACGTATCATACGTATCATCATCTTCACACTCAATCATAAGCACACGCTTACCATCCATCATCGTTGAAATAATCTTATCCGGATAATCTTGCGCATCACTCTTGATTGTCAATTCTATACCTTTCGACAATTGAAACTTCTTTGTACGCTTATTATTTAAACTCTCAGGAAGCACCTTAAACTCTGTATCAAACTTCTTTCTTTCAGGCAAAGCCAAAAGACAATCCTTGATGACATCCTTATCCACATCTTCAACACTAGGCACATATTCATCCATAAACGAATCTACATACGAATTATAATCAAATTGTTGAACCGTATTCATCGTATTCTGTAACTCACTCGATAACTTCACATAATCCTTCTTTGAAACCGGCTCAATCGTTGCCTTCAGTTCATTATCCATCGCTTTAAAGGCTGAATATGTATTTTTCGCATCATCCCTAGCCTCATCTAATTCTAAAAAAGATACCGTCCAATATTTTGCCTGTGTATCTGAATATACTTTTACATGATTAAAAAGAATATGATCATTAATTTCATACATCGAAAATACAGCCGACTTCCACAATGATTTTTTATCTCCACTAAAACCATACTTTTTCGACAAGTCATTCCCATCAAACCATTGACTATGTTCAATCTTGGCAACCACATAAATAAATTCATCTGACTCCTTCTTTAAAAGAACCTGAATCAAACTTCCCTTCTTTACACTATTGCCCATACGATAAATTTTAGCTTGCGCTAATTTTTCACAATTTAATAACTTATCCGCTACACTATCGGATAAAGAAACAAAATCCTTATCCAAAGCCATTTGTCGAATACAAGAAACCACCTGAGTCTGCTCATCATGAATAATATATTCCTTATTCTTTTCATTATTTAAAGCATAATCCACATATTCATTTATAAAACCCTGAAACTCTTCAGGCATCTCTTTTCTTTTTGCCACATCATTTTCAATATCAATAATATGAAATGAAGTATGTAAAATCGTCATAAAAAAATTACTCCTTTTTTCGCCAAATTATTATACAATATTTGAAGGAGGTTTTTAAAATGAAAAGAAACTCAATTCCAATTTTATTATTAACCGGCTATCTTGGAGCTGGAAAAACTACATTATTAAACTATATATTGAAAAACCAAGAAGGATATAAAGTTGCGATCATCGTAAATGATATTGGTGAAATCAACGTTGATGAAAGATTGATTGATAAAAACGCAAAAATTGAACAAGCCGACACCGATGTAGTCGGACTTACAAACGGATGTATTTGTTGTACATTAAAAACAGATTTGCTACAACAATTATCCGCTCTAGCTTCATCCAATAAATTTGACTATATCATTATCGAAGCAAGCGGAATCTGTGAACCAATCCCCATTGCACAAACCATCACAATGGCCAATAAAACTCTTGAAGAAAGAGGATTACCAGAATTATTCCATTTAGACAACATTATCTGTGTTGCCGATGCTGCAAGACTTTCCAATGAATTTGACTGCGGAAAACATTTCTTAGAACCAGTAGAAGATGAAGAAAGTCTAGACTCTTTATTGATGCAACAACTTGAATTCTGTAACACAGCCATTTTAAACAAAGCTGAAACTGTTTCAAGTGAAGAAAAAGAAGAAATCAAAGCCGTCATTCATCAATTATGTAAAGATGCAAAAATTATTGAAGCAAGCTTTGGAAAAGTCGATCTAAAAGAATTATTAAACACAAATAATTTTGATTATATTCAAGCCTGCACAAATATTGGATGGTTACATGAACTTGAACATCATCATGAACATGAGCATGAACATGATGAACACGAGCATCATCACCACCATCATCACGGAGAAGGTGAAGCTTTAGAATATGGCATTTCAACATTTGTTTGGCAAGAAAGAAAGCCTTTAAATCTTCAAAAATTTTCTGAATTCATCCAACACTATCCAAAAGTCATTCGTACAAAGGGATATGTTTGGTTTGAAGATAAGCCAAACATTGCCTATCTATTTGAACAGGCCGGAAAATTAACATCTCTAACAGAAGATTCATTATGGATTGCTTCTGCACCAAAAGATGAAATGATTGAGCTCTTAAACGCCAATCCAAAAATCAAAGAGAACTGGGACGAAGAATATGGAGATCGTGTAAACGAACTTGTATTTATCGGAAAAAATATGGATGAAGGAGGAATTAAAAAAGCCTTACAAGATTGTCTAGCTTAGTGGAACTCAAGTTCCGCTTTTTTTATATAAAAAAAGAAGAAAATTAATTCTCCTTTTGAATATGTAATGTATGTTTTAAAACTGTTGAACAAGCTAAGTCTCCTACAACATTAATACATGTAGCACCCATATCACATAACGTATTAATAGAAATATACACACCTAATACTGTCGATGTAGGAAGTCCTGCGATAGGACATAATGCCGCAAACGCTGCGATAGCACCACCTGGAACACCAGGAGTACCAATACTTAACAATACGTTACAAGCAAGTACCATAAGCATCGTTTCCAAAGATAAATCCAT
>CAVBGZ010000208.1:0-4441 GCA_963595075.1 Waltera intestinalis | reverse complement strand
CTATCTTTCTTGTAAAAATGTGAATAAGTCCATTGTGATAATTCCATTTTCATCTATTGTTGTATTTAAATTATTTTTAGTGATCACAATTTTTTTAAATGAGTCATCAATATAATATAATGATTTTTTTTCTTGTTCCTTCTTTGCATCATCTAGCATAGACAATGCAGACTGGATATATATTTTTTCACTGCCTTTTGTTGCGATAAAATCAACCTCTAAATTCTTTTGGGCATAAATAAATTTCCCATTCACATCTTTTCGATCTGTTTTTTCACTTACTTTAATTTCTCCCACATCCACATGATATCCTCGATACCGCAATTCATTATAGATAATATTTTCCATAATATGTGTTTCTTCAATCTGTCTGAAATTCAACCGTGCATTACGAACGCCTATATCCTCAAAATATATTTTATAAGGAGTACCAATATATTTTCTTCCCTTCACATTATATGTCTTTGCCTTAGACAAAATAAAAGAATCCATAAAAAAATCAATATAATTTGAAATTGTATCATTCGACAAATTCTTATTTAAAACACTTTTAAACGTATTTGAAATTTTATTTGGATTAACCGGTCTAGAAATCATAGAGGCCAGTACATCAAAAGTATCCGATAATTCTTGTGTCTTCTGAACACTATTTCTTTCAATAATATCTTTCAAGTACGTTTCATCACACAAATTTTTCAAATACGTTTCCTTTTCTTCTCGAGTTTTCATTAAAGCAACCAATGGAATACCACCCGTCTCAATATATTCCTTCCAAGCTATTTCAACAGGCAATTCTAATCCTTCTACGTATTCACTAAATGAAAGTGGTAAAACATGAATTTCTGTTCCTCTCCCTTTAAATTCCGTTACAATATCAGATGAAAGAAAACGAGAATTCGATCCTGTCACATAGATATCAAAATTAGAATGTCGCAAAAAACTATTCAGCGTTCCAACAAAGCCATCCAACAATTGAACCTCATCTAATAATAGGTAATAATCTTGATTTTGTGATGTTCTCTCCTTAATATAAGCCCTGAATTTTTTCGAATTCACGTAATAATTTCTACCCTGTTTTACCTTTGTTTCTTGATTCTCAAAATACACATCTAACAAATCCAAATCTTCATCTGAATCAAACGCAAAACGAATAATTTGATCTTCATGAATTCCATTGTTTAAAAGATACAAATAATAGATATCATTCAGCAAAGTACTCTTTCCAACTCTTCTCGAGCCTGTCACAATTTTTATCAAGCCATTATTTTTTCGATCGATTAATTTTTGTAGATACTTTTCTCGTCCAAACTGCATATTTCGTCCTCCGCTTGAAATTCTTCAAAGTTCTTTGAATTTTTTCAAGTGAATTATACCAAATCAGTCCTTTATTATCAATTTACACTCGAAATTCTTCAAAGTTCTTTGGACTTTTTCAAGTCTAATCCAAAATATCCAAATTATACTCCATTAATAATTCATTTGTTTCGTACACACTTTTATTCTTTTCAACACAATAAATCAATAAGGCATCCCTTTTCACTTTTGGATACAACATCCCATTATTTGATAAGGACAACAGATTATTTGTCAGATGCAAATCGAGATGTAATGCCAAACAAATCTGAACCACCTTATCCTTATTTGGCTTTTTTGAACCATCAAAAATTTGATAGCCATAATTTCTTTGAATCGTTGTCATGGCCAATATCTTTCCACGCGTTGTATGTTTTGTCTCTATAATCTGATTCATATATCCACAAAAATCCAAATCAGGAATTTGTTCCATCAAATCATTTAACGATTCACTCTTTGTTTCCTTAATACTTTTTAATAATTGATTTGTCTTTGTCATATTAACTATAATATACACTAGAAAGAGATTGATATGAAAGAAATATGTGTAATTAAAAAGGATGAAGATAAAACAATCAAACTTGTTGAATCCAATCATACAAAATATATCCAAAAAGAATTAAAATACTACGATAAAGATTTATATACAAAACTTCAAGAAATGAATAATCCCTACATTCCTAAAATTTATGTCATTCAAGAAAAAGATCATACATTAACGCTTATTGAAGAATACATAGAAGGAGAAACATTAGAAGGTAAAGTTTTCCCTTTAAAACAGGCAAAAAATATTCTGCATCAACTTTGTCTATGTTTAAAACCCATCCACAAAATGAATATCATTCATCGTGATATCAAGCCAGAAAATATCATCTATCATAATGGAAAAGTCACTCTCCTTGATTTTGGAATTGCCAGAATTCAAAATGAAAATAAATCCAAAGACACCCAAATCTTAGGAAGTATAGGCTATGCAGCACCCGAACAATTTGGATTTAACCAATCCAATCCACAAACCGATATTTATGCGTTAGGAAAACTATTAAACATTCTACTCAATGGAACTTTAGACAATCCAGAAGGAATCCCAAAAACGAGTCAGCTCGTCATTAAAAAGGCATGTCAACTTGACTATAAAAACAGATATAAAAATGTATCTGAATTGGATGCGGCCCTATTTAATCGATACTTTGTTTTTCCAGGTATTAATAATGAAAAGGCAAAGACAAGAATATATTGTTGGTGCTACATTTTATTAAGCATCAGCATTGCGATTAGTCAACAAAAGCCCAGTTCATTTAAATACACTCTCACAAACCAGATTGCGATCTTTCTTCTTATGTATACAACTCTCTGGATTTTCTTTAATAAAAACCTCTTTGATAAATGTTCTAAAAAGATATCATGGCCACTTACTTATATAATTGTATGGCTCGTTCTACTCATGATTGAAATTAGTATCCTCTCTTTTATTGAAGGTCTCTTCTAACTTTTGTATGCTCTAAGCATACCAATACCTTCTTTCCATTCTCTATAATCTAGACATAAGGAAAGAGGTATAAGAATATGAAAAAAGCATTAAAATGGATTGTTGTTATTTTTATTGGAGCCTGTCTATTCATTGGATGCTCATCTTCAAGTGATGATAATGATGATACATCCACAAAAACAACAGAAAGCACAACCCATGAAGAGACAAAGGAAGATACAAGTGTATCGAGTGAATATCGTTCCGCTTTAAGAAAAGCGCAGTCTTACAGTAAAACGATGCACATGTCCAAACAAGCGATTTATGATCAATTGACAAGTGAATATGGTGAAAAATTCCCAGAAGATGCTGCGCAATACGCCATTGATAATCTTAATGTTGACTACAACGAAAATGCACTAAAAAAAGCAGAATCCTATAGTAAAACAATGCATATGTCTAAACAAGGAATTTATGATCAGCTTGTCAGTGAAAACGGTGAAAAATATACAGCTGAAGAAGCGCAATATGCGATTGACAATTTAAAGGCAGACTATAATGAAAATGCATTGAAAAAAGCACAATCATATCAAGATGATATGTCTATGTCTAGAGATGCGATTTATCAACAATTAACAAGTGAATATGGTGAAAAATTCACGGCAGAAGAAGCGCAATACGCAATTGATCATCTTGAATAAGAAATCAGTGCTATAATATGGGCATGAAACAAGCAGTGATTTTTCCAGGCATTGGCTATCACAGTGATAAGCCGTTGCTCTATTATTCAAAAAAGATATTAAAAAATGAAAGATATGAAATTATTGAAGTTCATTTTTCTGATTTAGATTTTGACTTAGAAAAAGCTAAAGACAAGGCATATGAACAGGCAAAAACACAATTAGAAGATGTTGACTTAAATAATGTACTTTTCATCTCTAAAAGTATTGGAACCTATTGTGCCGCAAAACTCGCAAAGGAAAATGGATTATCCAAAAACATCTATTTCACACCTTTGGAATCCACTTTACAATATTTAAACTTAGATGATCTCGTCTATTCAGGCACAAAAGATCAATGGGCAAACTACAACACTATTAAAGAAAGCTTGCCAAATCTATGCACAATCATTGATGGTAATCACTCTTTAGAAACAGGAAACATCTTAACTGACATTTCAAATCTAAAAACAATAATGGAAGAAGTACAAAAGTATATCCGTACAAAGAACTAGTCTTGTACGGATATTTTTTGACTTATATTAAACTGATTTTTTAACCTCGTATAATAATCCAATTGAAATTGCACATTCTTTTTCCACATCAAAGCCGCCGTTGATGTAGACATTTCATACGTAAGATATTCATTTAACGTCTTGATCATATCATCCACATATTGAATCTGAATCTCAATTGGACGCTTACTAAATTGAATCGATTCCAACGTTTCATATAACCGATATGCACCCAATCGATCAATATTATCTGCTTCCTGAACCGTCTGCGTAAACGGTGTATATTCCCCTTCAAAATCCGCCTGTGAACTACCCACGACCTACGCTTGCGCTTAGAGGTCGGAGCTTCTTGCTTCATCTACCACTGCGTACAAACGACATCTTTG
>CAVBGZ010000207.1:0-4450 GCA_963595075.1 Waltera intestinalis | reverse complement strand
GATCAAATTGAACTTAGACAAGAAGTCTATAAGGCCTATTTAAAATTTTGTAAAGCCGCCCAAAAAGAAAATATCAATATTCGTGCTATCGCAGGTTATCGAAGCTATGACTATCAAAAAGGCCTATGGGACTATTATGCTAGTACAAATGGTGAAGAATATGCCGACACCTATTATGCCCGTCCTGGACAAAGTGAACACAATTCCGGATTAAGTGTAGACATTACATTCAATGGGTATAACTTTAATGAAATCGAAAATTATGATGGCTATGACTGGATTTTAAAGAACATGCACAAATATGGATTTATCTTACGTTATCCCGAAGATAAAGTTGATGTGACACGGTATGGATATGAATCTTGGCACATTCGCTATGTAGGCAAGAAAGCTGCCACAACCATCTATAAAAACAATTGGACATTGGAGGAATATCATGGCTCGAAATAAACGAAAAGTAAACGTTGGACATCTTGTGATTTTAGGAGTAGGTTTTATCCTCATCCTATGTCTACTCTTATTTTTAATAAAAGGACTCTTCTCAAATCATACAAGTTCCTCTAAGAAAACCTCATCCAACACAAGCACAAGTGAAACGACCGTTTCCTTTATGGGCGTTGGAGATAACTTGATTCACGATACTGTCTATGCGGATGCCCTTCAAAGTGATGGTACATATGACTTCACGAAAATGTATACCAACTTTAAAAAAGATGCACAAAACAGCGATATTTCATTCATCAATCAAGAAACCGTTCTAGGAGGAGAAGAACTCGGATTATCTGGATATCCTACTTTTAATTCGCCAAGTGAAATTGCCAAAAATCTAGAAGATACTGGATTCAATTTAGTCAACCTTGCGACAAATCATTGTCTTGATAAATCAGAACAAGGTATTATTAACGAATTAAACACCTTTAAACAAACCAACATAGTCACAAATGGTGTATATGATTCTCAAGAAGCTTTTGATACCATACCAACATTCAAGAAAAAAGGTATTACCTTTAGTTTTCTTGCGTATACATATGGAACCAATGGTATTGAAGCGCCAAACAGCTATAACGTACGCTATTTAGATGACACTCAAATTCAAAGTGATGTAGCCAAAGCCAAAGAAATCAGTGATGTCGTGATTGTTTCTGCGCATTGGGGTGATGAAAATACATTTGAACCCAATGATCTACAAAAACATTATGCTCAACTCTTTGCCGATTGTGGAGTGGATGTTGTCATTGGTACACATCCTCATACCATCCAGCCTGTAGAATGGATCAAAGGAAGTAGCGGCAATAAAATGTTATGTGTATATTCTTTAGGAAACTTTATTGGTGGTATGTTGACAACAGATAATGCGATTGGTGGCGAAATCAAATTTGATTTTGTGAAAAAAGAAGATACAATCTCGATTGAAAATGTCAAATGGATTCCAACCATCATCCATTTTGAAGGCAATCAAGATAATATCTTAGAAGAGCGTTATAACTACAAAGCTTATAAATACAGTCAATATTCAAAGAAGCTCGCCAAAAAACATGTCCTTAATGGATATGAAGGTAACGTTGTAAGTCTTGATTATATTAAAAATAAGACTAAAGAAGTAATTCATTCAAAATATATAAATTGGAATTAAAAAGACTTGGATTTCAAGTCTTTTTTCATGTGATACTTTTGGCATATTCAGTCGGTGACATGCCATATTGAAGTTTGAATTTTCTTGAAAAATAATGAATCGATGTATATCCTAAGATATCTGAAATTTCGGATATTGTATGTTTGTGTTCATGAATCATAATTTTAGCTTGATTTAATTTTATATTCGAAATATATTGTTTTGGCGTAATATAAATGTTGTTTTTGAATAAACTCTGTAAACTTGATCTAGAAACAGAAAATTTTAAGCATAAATCTTCGACCGTAAACGATTTAAAAACATTGTTGTTGATATAAACCAAGATTTCATTTAATAATGCACTTTCATAATGTTCCTGCATCGGATTTGTACTAGATATATTATATCCTTCTTCATTCTCATCATCCTTACATAAGAAAATCAAGATTTGTTTCAAATACAATAAGGATAATTCATCATTCATATATCCTTCATTTTGAGTGACTTTCATAAATTCAGTCAAAGCTTGATATACATTCTTTTGCGTATGAAAGACACGATTTTTTAGACTCTTGCCTAATGAACTATCCAAATCAAAAGTAATCGTTAAATAGGAACATGTATTTTCCTGGTCTGTACTTTGGGTATGAAATTGTCCTGGATAATATAGAATTAAATCATACTTTTGTAGGCGAAATTTTTCACCATCAATCGTCGTATCCAATATACCATGATCAATATAGGTCAATTCATAGTGATCATGCGATTCTCCAGGAAATGTATAATTGGATTTTCGAACTTGGTAAAAACAAGTTAATATTTCTTTTAAATTAATTTTAGATATTAATGGATGATATTGGTAAGAATCTTTCATCAGAATTTGTGAAATTCCAGCTTTTGAGTAGTAAAGCTGAATCACACTCTCATTTGAAATCGAAACATAATTAAAATAAACATTAGGTTTTAATTGTACGATTCGATGGATTACATATTCTTCATATCGTTCTCCTTCTTTACATACAACCAACATGATAATTCCTTCTTTGGCATTGATGTAGACAGGATCATTTGAATAATAGAATGAATCAAATGTTTGATTTGTGATTTTAAAATCGTTTAGTTCATAATCAACTAAACTCACACTCTTTCGATCTATAGAATAGAAAACATTCCCATATTTTTGAAATGTATAATTTGTAGTCCTCTTTTGCATGGGAAAACGACCTCCAAACAATATTATGATTTATTATTTTTAATCCATTTTTTTCTTTTTATACTAAAAAGTATAAACCATTATGAAAGAAAAAACTAGGTCATTTGACCTAGTTATCTAACCAAATTTTTAATCCTGTTGTATCTGCTCTACCTGAAACAAAGGTAACTTCAATGTCTTGATATTTCTCACACTCTTTACGAATATCATCCACTTTACCTTGTAAAATAACTTCGTTTTTGCGATTGTACAAAATCAGCATGGTTTCAGGATAAAACAATTTCATACATTCATGAAAACTCATATTATTCAGCTAACTTTTTTTGAATATCTTCGATTTCAGTTTGAAGTTGTGCAATAAAAGCTTCACGATCTTCTACTTGTTCTTGTAAATCTTGAACAGTTGCCTCACTAACAAGTCCTAACATATCCTCTTGAAGACGAGCAATTTGACGTTTTTGGTTGGCAATCTGTTCTTCTTTACGCTTTACATTTTCTTCCATACGACTACGCCATTGAGCTTGTCTATTTTCATTGGATTTCTTTAATCCATCAAAATATTCATCCATAACACTTCTGAATTCTTTCCAGATTTCGTCTTCTTTTCCTTTACCACAGAATCCGATTTCTTTCCATTTTACACCTAATTCTTTCATGTCAGCTGTATTTTGGCGAGTGTATTGTTCTGTAGCTGCGATTTCTTTTGCCTTAGAAACTAATTCTTGTTTTTGAGCATATTTTTGTGCATGTTCTTCATGCAATTGATCATAATAAGCATTACGTTTTGTATAGAAGTTTTGTCGAGCTTCATTAAACGCATTCCACAAATCATCATCGAATTCACGTCCTGCATTTCCTGCTTGTTTCCATGAATCCATTAATTCTTTAAAGCGAGCACTTGTTTCTTGCCACTCTTGTGAATCTTGAATTTCTTTTGCCTTAACGATTAATTCCTCTTTTACTTTCTTAGCTGTTTCAAATTGAGCTGCTTGTTTTTCCCAATTTTCATGTTTACGATCATAGAACTTTTGACGTGCCGCATTAAATTTTTCCCATAATTCATCATCTGTTTTCTTACCGGCATTTCCAGCTTGTTTCCATGAATCCATTAGGGATGTCATTTTTTCTGTAGCCTTTTTGAAATCGTCAGATAATGAAGTTTTTTCAGCTTCTTTAATCAACTCTTCTTTAGCGCCTACAATTTTTTGTGTAAATTCTTTTTGTTTCGCAAAAACCTTTTCAATATTGGCTTCGAATTCATCTCTTAATTTTTCTTCTGCCAAAGATTCACCGTATGGAATTTTCTTCCATTGTTTCTTTAATTCATTAACAAAATGAAAAGCTTCATTAAAATCTTCCATTTCATTTACTTTTTTTGATTCTTCTACCAATGCCTGTTTTTTATCGATATTGGCATCCATATCTTCAAATTCTTCGTAAAAATCTTTTTCCATATTTCTCTACTCAGCTTTCTAATCATCCGATTACTATCGATTATAACATAGAATTACAAAAAAAAAATCTGCATATGCAGATTCATTCACAAATTGGTGGAGCGTAGCGGGATCGAACCGCTGACCCCCTGCTTGCAAAGCAGGTGCTCTCCCAGCTGAGCTAACACCCCA
>CAVBGZ010000206.1:0-4456 GCA_963595075.1 Waltera intestinalis | reverse complement strand
TTTACCATTCCTTAACTTCACTTATTATTATACTCAAACTTTTAGCACTGTCAACGCTTGAGTGCTAATTTTTGTGAAGCCTGAAGTGAAAAAATAAATTCCACTTTAGTTTTACAGCATGTATGCTTTAGATATAGATAGCCGATGATGTTTATTTAGATTGGAGGTTAACACATATGGCATCATCTAATAAAAATACGCACGTTACTTATTCTGAACGTGCAATTATTGAAAAAGGTATTCGTAATGGATCTAGTAAAGCGTCTATCGCAAACATTCTTGGAAAAGATAAATCTACAATTGGTAAAGAAATAAAACTTCATCGTTATTGTTCAAAGAAATGTAATCTGGCTTTGGAATGTGTAAATTATAAACATTGTAAATTGGGTCGACATTGTAAAACATCTTGCTCCAATTTTGTTCTCTTCACTTGTTCTAGAAGAGATCGTTCTCCCGGTGCTTGTAATGGTTGTTCAAAAGCTTCAAGCAGATGAAGAATATAAGAAAACTTTACATTCATCAAGAGAAGGCATAAACAGAACAGAGGAAGAGATTCTTCGTATTGGTCACATAATAGAACCTTTAATCAAACAAGGATTATCTCCTTATGCGATTTGCCAAATTCACTCTGAAATCAATATATCCAAAAAAAAACTATGTACACCTATATTATTAACAGAACATTTAAAAACGTTGGAATAGATATTGGTCCTATGGATTTAAGAAGACAAGTATCTAGAAAAATTTAAGTGAAAAATAAAAATCAATACAAAATTCGTAAGGACAGAAAATATCTTTTCTATTCTTCTATTTCCAATTCCAATCTCTGCAAAATATCTCTTACAATACCTGCATCTTCAATCAGATTAATTCCAAAACATTTTTTGCCTGCATCCTTCAAAGACGCACCCACATGATATGCTTTCGTTTTATCAAGAATTAAAAAACGATCATGAAATGCTCTTGTGTACTTCACATCCAGTTTAGGATACTGTGCATTAAAGTTATCTACATCTGTTTGAGATAATTTTGTCCGTTGCAGTGTATAAATTGTCACCGCCACATTTTCTTTCTTCTTTGACAAAATATTTAATGTTCCTACATCTACATATCCATCTACCAGAACAATTTCCGTCTCTGCTTTCTGAATCAGTCCTATTAGCAAACTAAACGCATCGTATATCTGGCCATCAAAAAATATCTTTTGATTAGACTCCTCATGATCTGATATGTACTCAAAAATCTGTTCCAGTTTTTCATCTGTCTTTTTCTGATATTCCAGTTGTTTTAACTCAACGTTACTAATCCTTTCAAACAGAAGTGCATTGTTGGCTATAAACCGTCGCATTTCTACAAATGCACGCATAATACCTATGCTTACATTGATTGCCACCTCGCTATGCAATACACTGGCCAGCATAGATATTCCCTGCTCTGTAAATACATACGGTAATGTACGTCTGCCGCCTCGTCCATCCTTTTTTTCTGACTCTTGTATTTTTGAGGTGCCAGATTGGCACTTCAAAGATTCTGCTTCTTCTGTTGTAAGCTGAAAACAAAAATCTTCTGGAAATCGTTTTATATTTCTTTTTACTGCACGATTTAAAGCTTTTGTTTCTACTTGATAAAGCATTGCCAGATCACTGTCCACCATAACTTGTTTATTTCGTATTACATAAATGAGTTTTTCAATATCCGGTGGCATGATTTCAATTATTTGTGTTTCCACTGGTTCCATTTCTTTTGCTTTTTGATCCGCCATTCCATCTCCTCTATAACTTGAAATGCCAAACTGGCATTTCAAGTTACTTTACCGCACAATCATTTCTTATGAGTTTCCAAAATCCATGTTCCCATTTTACCCTATTTTTCTCATTCTGCCTACTGCTATTTCATATTCCCACACAATAATGGAATTACCTCTTCCCGTTCTCTGGCTGCCTTATCTACTTCCAGAAGATGTTCTCCAATGGTGTCCTGCAGAAGCATGACCTGATACAAAGAATTTTTATGGTTCTTCAGATAATCTCTGCGTAAGAATCCGTACTTGCCAAGCTGCTCCATCTGTTCACCGGATTTATAAGTAAGGTTCGGAATCAGGTATCCATTTACATTCGTATACGTCAATTTCATTTTATTAGCACTCTCCATTTCTCATCAATTTTTTACGACAAATTTACGACATTTGCGATAAATCTACACCGCTTTACAATACCAGACAAGATGACTGATACCCCAGAAAGCCTTTAAAATAGCCACTTTCGGGATACACAAGACAGGACAAAAATCGACTTCCATTATCAAGAGTAGAGTGCTAAAAGTTTTTGATTTTTTATTTTCCTTCCATGTTTGTATACTGTATAATGCTCAAGGAAGGAAAGAGGGATATATATTATGTGGAATAGACAAGATGTCAAAGCGCAAGCCAAAGTCATTATGAAAAGAAACTATTGGAAAATGTTTGTGATTTCATTATTGACTGGCTTACTTACGAAGGGACTCGCATCAACTCAGATTAATTTCGAAGATTTAAATCTTGATATTAACGTACAAAGCATTATCGCAACCGTTGCTTCGATTGTTGGACTTATAGCCTTATTATATGGAATCTTTGTTGCGAACCCAATCAAGGTTGGAAAGGCTCGCTATTATGTATTGAACCATGATGAAAATCCACCATTAGGTGAACTGTTTAGTGCATTTAAATCCAACTATTTAAATACAGTTGGAACAATGCTTGTGATGGATATCAAAATTTTCTTATGGTCACTATTACTGATTGTTCCAGGAATTATTAAGGCCTATGAATATTCAATGATTCCTTATTTACTTGCAGAAGATTCAAGTATTGATATGAAGGATGCTTTCGCAAAATCGAAACAAATGACAACTGGACAAAAGTGGGACTTATTTGTATTAGACTTATCCTTTTTAGGATGGTGGATTCTAGGTACATTATTATGTGGTATTGGTAATCTATTTGTAGAACCATATTATGAAGCCACTTCTGTTGAGGTATATGTCGCATTAAAGTGCTAGAATTTTCTAGCATTTTTTTATACAATCAATTTAGATTTGGAGGTACATTATATGTTTAAACAAACCGATATTCACTCTCTTCGTTTTAATCCATTTGATAAGATTGGAAAAGAATGGTTATTAATTAGTGCTAAAAAGGATGGCATCACAAATACCATGACTGCTTCATGGGGATGTGTAGGTCATTTATGGAATAAAAATATTGTCGTCGTATTCATTCGTCCTCAACGATATACAAAAGAATTTGTCGATGCAACAGAAAATTTCACAATTTCTTTCTTTGATGATAAACATAAAGAACTTAGCTATCTAGGTACAAAGTCAGGTCGAGATGAGGATAAAATTTCTAACGTGAACTTTCATATTACTGAAATTGAAGATTTACCAACTTTTGAAGAGGCAAAAGAAGTTTTCTTATGTAAAAAATTATATGTAGGAAAATTAGAAAAAAATCATTTCTTATATGAAGAATTGTATCATCAAATGTATCCAGAAGATGATTTGCACTATGTCTATATTGGAGAGATTACAGATGTATATACAAATGAATAAAATCATCCATATAAATAATGATAAGATTTTTAGTTGTACAACTCTAAAAGATAAAAGTCTTCCTGAACAAAATAACACTGCCCTTCATGTATGTATCAATCCAGAAGATGTTATGATCAATCGAGAAAGATTATCCAAAGAAATCAATATGTCATTAGATTATTGGGTTCTTCCTTGGCAGAAACACACAAATAAGATGGCTAAAGTCACAAAGGAAGATGTAGGTAAAGGTGCTTTTGATAAAAACACAAGTATTATGGATGTAGATGCTCTTTATACAACAGATCCAAACGTTTTAATTGGTGTATTTACAGCCGATTGTTTAGGTATTCTTGTCGTTGATGAAACAACGCCTTGTATTTGCGCAATTCATTCTGGTTGGAAAGGTACAACACTAGAAATCACACATAAATGTATAGAAGAATTGATTCAAAAAGATTTATTGCATCCAGAAACTACACACGTTTATTTTTCCCCAAGCATTCAATATGATTCTTTAGAAGTGGGTATGGAAGTGGTTGAACAGATCAAAAAAATAAAAGTAGATACCACTCCATTTATTCGTTATATGCCTAACGATAAAGCCTATATTGATAATCAAGGCATCAATATTCAGATGTGTTTGGACTTAAATATCCCAAAAGAAAACATTCATCCAAGTGTATATGATACAAAAAAAGAAGTAGATTCTTGTTTCAGTTATCGTAATAATAAAAAAACAGGTGAACACTTCACATTTGGATATATCAAACAAGCTTAGGCTTGTTTTTTTGCATGTAAAAGAGACTGTAACCCTTACAATCTCTTGAGTTTTATATTTTTTTCTTCAAACAAATCTCCTACAATACGATAATAGAATTCAGAT
>CAVBGZ010000205.1:0-4459 GCA_963595075.1 Waltera intestinalis | reverse complement strand
GCACTCAAAAAGAAAGAAAATGTAGTGAAGTTTATATAGAAATATGTTGAAAAATAACATTTTCAATATTGATGAAAATAAAGATGCTTCTAGCAAACCAAAGGATTGACATAAGATGAAATTAAAACTATCATTCTATTAGTTCCCAAAAGAGGAACTAATAGAATGATTTTTTGCCATAAGGAGGTAAAAGCTATGATTTTGATGAACTTAAAACTAGATAATTACATGGCTTTTCATGATTTTGAAATGAATATGTCTTATCCGAAAAAGATTGTAGGCAATCCTATGATAGAAAACTTAAAAGATTATCCTAAATTTAGATATCGGAAACTGAATATATTAATGGGCTCAAATGCATCTGGGAAAACATCCATTGGAAAAATGTTGATGTGTATTTTTAATTTCATCAATCAGAAAGAATTTAACAATCTATTATCTTTTATTAATGACACAACAAAAGCTGCAACTTTTGAAGTTCAAATTGTTATGAATGATAACTTCTATAGAATAACTTCTATTGTAAAAGGAAAAGATGATGAAGAAGATTATACGAGTGATAATTTTTTGATCAAAGTAGATAAAATTGAAATCAACAAAGCGGATACTTATGAGAAATGCGTAGAAAGGCTAGAGAGAAAATCTTCAAATGATTTCAATCAGGACTATATACGAGAACTTGAAAAGGTCGAAAAGCTATCGTGGGCATTTGAATTTCCGATGGATAGTAGAAGAGTTTCTTCAAAGTATATTCCTGAAAATGAAGAGAGATATCTTTGCATTCTGAAAAATACGTTACAGGCTTTGGATCCGTTAATTTCAGATGTAGAAAAAGTAAAAGAAGTAAAAGATACTTATGTGATTCATTTAGGTAATGATTCCATCATAATTAAGAATGGGAGTGTTATAGGTGATGATAAGCTTTCTAGTGGTACAAAGGAAGGTATTAGCATTGCGAATATGTATGCAGCAATGGTGTGTGGAGGATATGATTTCTTTTATTGTGATGAAAAATTTTCTTATGTTCATTCAGATATAGAAAAAGCTTTTTTGTCTCTTATGGTGCAAAAACTAGAAGGAGATAGTCAATTATTTTTCACAACACATAATACAGATATTCTGGATATGGATTTTCCGAAGCATAGTTATAATTTTTTAAGAAAAGAAATTTATGATAATGATTGTTACATTTCAGTTGTAAATGCAGGCGATTATGTAAAGAAGAATAGTGATTCGGTAAAGAATGCGGTACAGAATGATCTTTTCTCTTCAGCACCTATGCTTGAAAAAGTATTTGCATTAGCGAATATTTGAGGGAGTGTTTGTATGAAAGATATTTATCAATATTTTGTTGAAGGTGACGATGAGAAGAAATTGATAGAAGTATTGAAGACGGATATGCAATTGATTCAACCTGGAAAGATTCAAGTTTTAAATGTTATTCAAGAAAGATTGAGTGAATATAGACTTAGAGTGTTATCGGAGGGTACTATATTGGTTTTTGTGTTTGATACTGATACAAAGAATACAGATATACTGAATGAAAATATCAGGAAAGTAAAGAATACAAAAAGAATCAAGAATTTGTATTGTGTTATACAAGTAAAGAATTTAGAAGATGAATTGATTAGAAGTACAGATATTAATAGAATTGAAGAACTTCTTGGGTCAAAAGGTAAAGCAAATTACAAACGTGATTTTATTAGAGAAAGAAATCTAAAGCAAAAATTAGAGGCCCATTCGTTTGATTTCAAGAAGTTGTGGTGTAAAAATCCACAACCTCCATATGAATTGATTAAAAACGACGCAATAAAAATAAAAAAGTAGATTGATTGTTTTCAGCGGATTCTGAAAGTTTGGTTTTGTAAAAAGAGTCAAATATTCTTAGTGAAATTAAGTTTTAATATGCGTAAAAGAAATGAGGAAATATTATGTTAAATATATACATAGGTAGTAATGATATGGAAATATATAATACGTCAATGTATTTTGATCATACTTTTTTAGATTCTTGGTTAGAAAATCCTTTGTCAAAAAGAATTATCAAATCAATTGATAAAGCTGATGTAGTTGGCCCACAAACCATTTGTACAAAGGCATTAGGTGTTATTCCTGTTACGAAATTGTCGGGTGGTGCTAAAACATTGCTTTTATTACAACACGATAAAGGGTATTGGTTTAATGCGAGTACTTGTGGTGATAATTGTTCTAAATGGATTCTTAAAATTGCAAAGGAATCAAAAGAAGATATCAATATAACATTGCATCATATTATGGACTTCGGTGAGAAAGAATTCGAGGCAAAAATAGTAAATACAAATACAATTGTTCATAACATGGATGAATTTGCTTCTGTAACAATCCAATTGTTGCATGATGGAGAAACATATGAAGGGTAAGTACGAAATCAAAGTGAAAGATGCGCGTCTGCAATATAAATTTACTATTTCAAGGAATATAACCATTTTAAGAGGCGATAGTGCTACAGGAAAAACCACTTTAATTGATATGATCTCGGATTATCAACAAAATCATATGAGTAGTGGTGTGACAATCACTTGTGAAAAAGAATGTGTAGTTTTGAATTCGTATAATTGGCAAATGAATCTTTCAAAAATGAATGACAAAATCGTATTTATTGATGAAGGTGCTTCATTTGTTAAAACGAGTGAATTTTCAGAAATGATTAAGAGCTCAAATAATTACTATGTTATTGCGACAAGATCATTCTTACCTAATTTGCCATACAGTATTACTGAAGTATATGGAATCAAAAATACATCAGGAAATAAATACCAAAATACAAAAAGACTGTATAGTAGATTCTATCCGTTGTATAAAAAACAAGAAATTTCAAATAAAGAAAAGATGGATATCGTAATTACTGAAGATTCCAATTCAGGATATGAATTCTTTCATCATATTTGCGGAAAAGTGAATATGAAATGTGTTTCAGCAAATGGGAAATCAAATATTGTTTCTTTGATTCAAGAATATGAAGGTAATAACATCATGATTATCGCTGATGGTGCAGCATTTGGACCAGAAATAGAAACGGTTTTAACGTTAGCGAAAAGAAATCAGAACATCAGCATGTTTTTCCCAGAATCTTTCGAATGGTTGATCTTACATTCTGGATTAATCAAAAATGTGGAAGATATATTAGAAAATCCATCAGATTTTATAGAGAGCGAAGAATATTTTAGCTGGGAGAGATTTTTCACTGCACTATTATGTGAAAGGACAAAAGGTTCTTATTTAGAGTATAAAAAATCTAAATTAAATGAGTTTTATTTACATGATGATGCAATCGAAAGTATTCTAGAAAGTGATTCGGATTTAAAGAAAGTGTTTAAAGCTTAACTTCCAATCAATTTGTTCCTCAAAAATAATGGAAGTTCAGTGAATATGAGAGCCTATATGGGCGGAAATTTTCAATAAAATGGGGGTGGACTTTATGGAAATTAAGTGTGATAGTTATCTTGAACAGTTGATTTCATATCGTTTTGATGGCTTAGTAAAAGTAATTACTGGTATCAAGAGATGTGGTAAATCCTATCTTCTTAAAAATATATACCGAGATTATTTGATTGATAATGGTGTGAAAGAAGAGCGGATTATTACGATTGAACTTGATCTTGCAAAGGATATTAAATATCGTAATCCGCTTATACTTTCATCGTATGTAAGAGAGAAAGTGGAAAAGTCCAAAGAAGAGTATTATCTTTTTGTTGATGAAATACAAATGTCCGATGATGTGGCTAATCCATATAATCCGGATGGTAAGAAAATTACTTTTTATGATGCCCTTAATGATCTGAGAGGTTTGCCGAATTTAGATGTTTATGTAACTGGAAGTAATTCAAAAATGCTTTCTAGTGACATTCTTACAGAATTTAGAGGACGAAGCGATGAAATAAGAGTACATCCACTTAGTTTTGCGGAATATTACTCTGCTGTTCAAGGGGATAAAAATGAAGCATTTGATGAATATGCTTTCTATGGCGGTATGCCACTTATCTTATCAAGACCTAGTGATACGGCTAAGATGAATTATCTGAAATCTCTTTTCTCAGAAGTTTATATTAAGGATATTGTTGAACGCAAGAAAATTGAAAGACAAGATGTACTGGAACAGATTTTAGATTTGCTTTGTTCATCGGTTGGTTCGTTAACAAATCCGACTAAAATTGCGAACACCCTGAAATCTAAACAAGGGGGCAATGTGTCTGCCAACACGATTCGTGCAAATATTGGGCATTTGGAAGATGCGTTTCTTTTTTCGGAAAGTAAGCGATATGATGTAAAAGGGAAATCATATTTTGACTCTCCAAATAAATATTACTGTGAGGATATTGGACTCAGAAATGCAAGAATCGGTTTCCGTCAACAAGAAATGACTCATATAATAACGAAGTAGCGTAGCTACGAGTTCCGGGCATTTCCCCGCAGCTCTGCT
>CAVBGZ010000204.1:0-4469 GCA_963595075.1 Waltera intestinalis | reverse complement strand
ATTCTGTTTTGGTTGCCGTATTAACAATTATATTTGGTCTTCCAGCCGCAACGAATACTGTTGTATTTGCAAATCTATATAATCAAAATATTGAACTTGCCAGTGAAGGTGTCTTTATAACAACGGTTATGTCTTTGTTTAGTATACCTATCGTATGTTCTTTATTGTTTGTTTGAGGTGAAAGTTATGTGTTTAAATATTTTGATTGCTTCCGATTCTTATAAATCATCATTATCTTCAATGCAAGCTAATACTTGTATTGAAAAAGGGATTTTAAAAGTGTTCCCAGATGCGAAAGTTAAACTTGTGTCTATTGCGGATGGTGGTGAAGGGACAGTTGAGGCTTGTTCTAGTACAATAAAAGAAACCAAAAATCATATTAAATATGGGGTTAATGATGATACTTGTTTTATTGAAATGGCAAGTGTCAATGGTATATTGGAAGATATGGATAAATCCATATTTGAACGCAATACGTATAAAACAGGTCGTTTAATTTTAGATATGTTAGACCTTGGATTTAAAAACATTGTGATTGGTATAGGAGGAAGTGGAACCAATGATTGTGGATTGGGTATGGCAAAAGCTTTTGGATATAGATTTTTAGATGAAAATAATAAAGAAGTAGCTCCCTACATAAAGAATGTTGTTAGAATGAAATCAATCGATAAAAGCCAGGTGGATTCAAGAATTTTTGATGCGAATATTCTAGTGCTCTCGGATGTACAAAATTATTTATTAGGACCAGCTGGATGTGCAAAGATGTTTGGTAAACAAAAGGGAGCAACAGACAAAAATATTGAAGAATTAGAAAAGCTTGATGAAATGTTTTTAAAGTTGTGTGCTGTGTCTGATTTTAAAGGAGCAGGAGCTTCCGGAGGCTTAGGGTTGGGTTTGTCTTATTTTGCACATGCTAAAATTGTTTCAGGAATTGAGTATGTTATTAAAAAAATGGAATATGAAATTGAAAAATATGATTTAATTATTACAGGTGAAGGTTGTATTGACGAACAGAGTTTGTATGGAAAGGTAATATCGGGTATACAAAAATTAGGGGATAAATATAATGTTCCTGTTTTATGTATTGGTGGAAGTGTTAAATTAAAACATCCTTATGAAATTTTGTATGGTTCTTGTGTAAAAGAATGCTGTGAATTAGATCAAGCATTAAAACGTGCAGAAGAAAATCTAGTGGATACAACTGTTCAATGTATGAATCTAATAAAGTGTGGAATGAGGGTGAAAAAATGAAATATACCAAGGAAACGTTTCCTAGATGTACTATTAGTAGAGATGAAATGATTGAATTAAACGGTCATGTGGATCATACTTCTTGTATGACTTTTTGCGATGTTTTGTACTCAGAAACAGATGGATACAAGAAGCATTTACATATTATGGTACCGACACAAGATAAGAATGAAATACAAAGATTTCCATTAATTGTTTATGTGCAAGGTTCGGCTTGGAAAAAACAAACTTTAGGAAGAGAAATCATTCAATTAGGAAGGTTGTGCGCAAAAGGATATGTTATTGCGATTGTGGAATACAGACCTAGCGATGTTGCTAAATTTCCAGCACAAATTATCGATACTAAATATGCGATTGATTTTTTGATGAAACATAGTGAAGAGTATTTTATTAAGAAAAACAAATTTGTTTTATGGGGATCTTCTTCTGGCGCTCATACGGCTTTGATGACATACTTAACAAAAGACTTAGATTTCTTTACTCCTGAAGATGTAAATGAGTATAATCCAAAATGTTTAATTGATTATTATGGTCCAACTGATATTTATGAGATGCGTTTTCAACCATCATTAGGTGAACATTGTACGGCGGATTGTCCAGAAGCTTTATTGTTAGGCAAAATTGTGACAAAAGAAAACAGTAGAGATACAGTTGTTATGAATTATATCGATAAAAGTAAAAATATTCCTCCTATTTTTATTATGCAGGGGGATATGGATGATAGTGTGCCTTTTGAACAAAGTGTGATGTTATATGATCGATTAAAAGAATCAAACAAAGATGTTGTTTTTTATAAGGTGAAAGATGCGGGACATGGAGGCTCTGAATTTTGGAATGATGAAATCATAGAGATCATACATTCTTATATACAATCGTATTTAAATTAAATGAAGTAAGATTGATGATGAAATTTATATTTTTAGGTGACAAGTGATTAGTTGGTTAGTCTCTTAAAACCTAAATTTTTTTTCTTTTATTACGGATATGGTAAAATGATTTGAGTGAATTATAAGAGGGAGGATGACAATATGACTATTGATGAATTAGTAAATAAATATTATGACACACTTAATGATAGTGATTTATATATTTGGAATTATGTACAAAACAATAAATCAAAAATTTGTGATTATACAATTGAAGAGTTATCAAAATGTTGTAATGTTTCAAAAACGAGTATCATTCGTTTTTGTAAGAAGTTATCCCTTTCTGGTTATAGTGAATTAAAGGTTTTCTTGAAATTAGAAAAAGATAAGCCTACATATGAATCAAAAGAAGAGGATTTATTGGATCAGTTGTGCACAAATTATACAGACACAATAGAGGATTTGAGAAATGCGAATATGGATCGCGCATTTGAAATCATGTATAATGCCAAACGCGTTTTCTTGTTTGGCTCAGGATCGATTCAATTAAATGTTTCGAGAGAAATTTATCGTTTGTTCTTTAATGGTGGAGAATATTTTCATTACTTTGATAGTAAATATGATATTGATGATATCTTATATAATTTAACTGAAAATGATGTTGTGATTATTATTTCTTTAAATGGTGAATCGGATACAGTTATTAATTTAGCTAAAAAATTAAAATTGAAAAATATTCCCGTCATTTCAATCACAAAATTTAAAAATAATACCTTGGCAACATTGAGCACAGAGTCTTTATATTTTTCAACGATAGAATACCAATTGCCTGAAAATGGACGTTTATTGGGGTTGTTAAGTTCGATGTTTGTGTTTAGTGAAATTTTCTATATCAAATATCAAATTTATAAAACAAATAAACAAATAAAAAAGAAGTAGTATTTCACAATTTGCTACTTCTTTTATTATGCTTATTTAATTTCTAATAAATCATCTCCAACTTTGATGTCATCTGAAGTATGGATATCTTCAAATGGATGTTCTTCACCATTTAAAACAATGATAGGAGTATAGAGTTCAAGACCATTCTTTTTCATGACATCTAAATCTAATTTCATTAGTGGATCTCCTTTTTTGACTTTGTCATCGACTTTAGTCAATGGAGTAAATCCCTCTCCATTAAGATTAACTGTATCTAGACCGATATGAATTAATAATTCCATACCTGAATCCATTGTTAGCCCAATCGCATGAAATGTTGTCGCAACCATAGTGACAGATGCATCACATGGAGCATAGATTGTATCTCCACTAAGCAAAATTGCAACACCGTCTCCCATCATCTTTTCAGAGAAAATTGGATCAGGAACTTCTGTAATAGGAACAAATTTACCTTCACCATAAGCAACGATTACATTCTTTTTTTCTTTCTTTTTAAAAAATCCAAACATTATAAATCCTCCTTGAATTGTATTCATGTATCACTGTTAACGCTATCATTGTATACAAAAAAGAATAGTTCTGCAATGAATGTGAAGTCGAATTAATTGAATACCCAAAAAATGTATAAGTTTCAAAAAGTGGAATAAATTTCACATTAAAAAGAATAGTTTTCTTGAATAAAAGTTATAATTCCGTCTTCATCATTTGTATTATAGGAAACGTATTTTGCTATACTTTTAGTCTGTTCATCTGCATTTTTCATGGCTACGCTATTGATAACAGATTGAAGCATTTCATGATCATTTGCACTATCTCCAAATGCAATTAATGCTTCTTCATTTAACTTTAAAAGTTTGCGTAAATATTCAACTGCATTTCCTTTGCTAACACCGGCACGATTCACTTCTACACAACCATTTGTGATACGAAAACTATTATATAAATTATCGTTATTTTGGATGAATTTCTCTAACAAATCCACTCGAGATGGTTTTCCTCTAAAACAGAGTTTATTGATAGCAACACCCACTTTATCTGGAACAGAATGAACTCGAGTACAATTTTTCGACATATATTTAAATTGCGTAAGCGTAGGATTTTTAAAATGTAATGAATTAGGCCAAAATAAGCGAACTAAATTTCTTTTGAATTGTACATAATTAGAACATTCAACGACATAGGAATCGTTATATTGAGCGATGGTGTACAATTTATTTTTTCTTGCTTGGTGGACTAAATCAATAATATGTTTCTCCTTCAATTGAGAAAAATGAATATTCTCTTTTGTTTTGCAATTAATAATGCCGGCTCCATTAGTGTGAATCATGTAGCCACCATATTTTTCAAGCTCGAGCTCTTTGGCAAAACTCTTTAGTTCACTTGGAATTCTTCCACTACAAAGTGCGATAA
>CAVBGZ010000203.1:0-4473 GCA_963595075.1 Waltera intestinalis | reverse complement strand
TATACGTCACATGTGGAGACTATTGTGTTGTTAGAGCAAAAGATGGGTCAAAACTAGTAAAAATACTAGAATTTAGCCATTTCTTTAAGCATATAGTGTTTATGAAGGATGATGAAGGTTACCTTCAAAAGAAGGTTTTAAGAGCTGTTCCAGTATCCGTATATTACTATATGGGATAAGTAGTTACATATTCTCAAGATAAAATTAAGCCATTTAGAGGGTAAAAACAGTCAGATTACAGTCCAATCCGCCCTCTGATGGCTTTTTAATTTGATGTGTCCACTAATAGTTCACACTATGGTGGGAAATTTATGGGAGTGGGGAGGTCTAAACTATCGATTTTCGTATCTAATATGGCTTAATTGTCTATAAAGTGTTATAATATTGGAAATAGATAGGGGATAATCAAGAATGAAATACGATTACCAAAAAATGATATTGAATTTGAGAGATAAACTTATTATTTCTCAAATGGAACTAGCAGATATGCTAGGAGTTTCTTTTGCATCTGTAAATAGATGGGAAAAAGGACATCATGAACCTACTATCAAAGTTAAAAGAAAGATAGTAGAGCTATGTAAACAAAATAATATTGAACTAACAGAGAAAATGGGGGATTAGGAATATGGCAAATTTTGAGGTTAATAGTATTAAAATAGATACACTGTTAGGATATGTAAAGGATTCATCGATTGCTATTCCAGAAATACAAAGACCTTTTGTATGGGATTCGACAAAAGTTAGAGATTTAATCGATTCGTTGTATAAAGGATATCCTGTTGGCTATATTATCACTTGGAAGAACCCTAATGTTAAATTGAAGGATGGAACAACATCAGAAGGGAAACAAATTTTAATCGATGGTCAACAAAGAGTTACAGCTTTATCGGCATCTCTTTTAGGCAATGAAGTATTAAATAGCGATTACAAGAAAATCAAAATCAAGATTGCTTTTAACATCAAACAAGAATTATTTGCCGTTTCTACTCCAGCTACTGAAAAAAGTCCTGAGTGGATTAATGATATATCTGAATTTATGAAACCAGGGAATGTCAATATCTTTGATTTTTGCATGAATTATTCTCAAATATCTGGTCTTACTCCAAATGAAATTAATTTGAGGGTAAATAAGCTTAATCAAATTATGTCTTCACCAATAGGAAGAATTGAATTATCTTCTCAAATAGATATAGATACTGTAACTGAAATATTTGTAAGAATTAATTCTAAAGGAGTAGAGCTTTCTCAAGCCGATTTTGCACTTTCTAAAATTAGTGTAAACGAAAAATATAATGGCAATGATATAAGAAAGACGATAGATTATTTCTCTCATTTTTTACAGACGCCAACTGATTTCAAGCATATCAAAGAATATGACACTGCTTTCTCTTCTAAAGAAATATTCAAGAAAATTGAATGGGCATCATCTTATTCTGATAATTTGTATAAACCTTCTTATAAAGATGTTTTAAGAGTCGCTTTTACTTATAAATTCAAAAGAGGAAAGCTTCAAGATCTTGTTAGTTTATTATCTGGAAGAGATTTTGAAACAAGGGAATATAAAGAAGAAATTGTAGAGTTTAGCTTTAATGTTCTATATGAAGGTGTTAAAGACTTTATAAACGAAACTAATTACAAGCGTTTTATTATGATAGTGAAAGCTACAGGAATCATTAACCAAGATTTGGTGAGATCCCAAAACGTTTTAAATTTCGGTTATATTTTGTATTTGCTTATGAAAGAGAAAAAGTATGATGCAGGAATCATAGAAACTTGTGTCATGAAATGGATTGTTTATTCAATCTTAACACAAAGATATTCTGGCTCCCCTGAATCTAAGTTTGATTATGATGTTAAAAGAATTGATAATTCATCTGATATACCATCTTATATACAAACACAATTTGATAATGAATTATCTGATACTTTCTGGACTAAGATTTTGCCAGATAGATTAGATACTTCTGTTGGTAGTAGCAGCTTTTGGTATATCTATCTTGCTGCTCAAATTAGATTAAATGATAAATCATTTTTATCAAAGGGTCATACTGTTAAATCTTTAATAGAAAATAGAGGCGATGTACATCACATCTTCCCTAAGAATTATTTGATTAAAAACGGCATATCAAATAAGCAACAATATAATCAAATAGCTAATTACACTTATTTACAGCAAGAAATTAATATAGCTATTAGCGATAAAGCCCCAATTGAATATTTTGAAGAACTTAATAAACAAATCAAGGGCGAAATCAATATTTATGGATGCATCGATAGCAAGGAAGAACTTGATAATAATCTTATAGCTAATGCAATTCCTAATGAGATTGAAAATATGACATACGAAAATTATGAGGAATTTCTTATTAAGCGTAGAGCTTTAATGGCTTCAAAATTAAAAACATATTTTAAAGGATTATAAAGAGGTAGAAAAATGATTACTGGTGAAGTTAAAAATAAATTAGATAGATTATGGGATGCTATGTGGTCAAATCAGATGACCAACCCTTGGATTGATATCCAACAAATCACATATTTGATTTTCATTAAGATGCTTGATGACAATCAAATTAAGCAAGAAAAGAAGGTTAACGATCAAAAAGCTCATGGTATTAACGCCTCTTTAAAAGATCCTGTTTTTAAAGATGGAAACTATGTTGATGAAGATTCAAAGATAAATGTTCCATATGCAAATCTTCGTTGGTCTGTGTTCAAAGAATTCAGTGGTCCACAAATGTTCTCTAATTTAAGAGATAACGTTTTCCCTTTCATCAAAAAGCTAAACGGTGAAAAGACAACTGCATTCGCTAATTTCATGAAAGATGCTCAATTTGCTGTTTCTAATCCATATATTCTTACAAAAATGGTCGCAGCATTAAGCGATGAAGGCCTTGGTTTCAATAAAAAGGACTTAATGGGTGATTGTTATGAATATTTGCTTTCTAAAATGGCTACTTCTGGTGATAATGGCCAATTTAGAACGCCTAGACATATCATCGATATGATGGTTGAACTAGCAAAGCCAACTTTAAAAGATACAATTATCGATCCTGCAATGGGTACAGCAGGTTTCCTTGCTGAATCCGCTAAATATGTTCAAGAACATTATGAAAAAGAACTTTATAACACTGAGAACAACAAGCATTTCAACAATGACATGTTCACTGGCTACGATACTGATACAGACATGCTTCGTATTGGCTGCATGAATATGACTTTACATAGTGTTGAGAACCCAACAATCAAATATAACAATTCTCTTTCACAAGAATATGAAGATCATGATAAATATTCTTTAATTCTCGCAAATCCACCATTCTCTGGTAGCTTAGAGCCTGAAACGGTTTCTAAGTCATTAATTCAAATCAGTGGTGGAACAAAAAAGACAGAACTTCTATTCCTTTCTTTATTCTTAAGAATATTAAAAGTAGGAGGAAAATGTGTTTCTATTATTCCTGTGGGCGTATTAAATAATACAAACGATAAAGCATATACAATCTTAAGAAAAGAACTTGTTGAGAATCAAAAACTTGAGGGAATCATATTTATGCCTTCTGGTGTGTTTAAACCTTATTCTGGTGTTCAAACTGGTATTTTGATTTTCACAAAGACAAATTCAGGTGGAACTGACAAGGTTTGGATGTATTCCATGGAAAATGATGGATACTCATTAGATGATAAGAGAAATGAGATAAAAGATAATGATATTCCTGATATCATTGAAAGATTCAATCATCTTGATAAGGAAGCTGAAAGATCAAGAACTGAAAAGTCTTTCTTAGTTGATAAAAAAGAAATAGTAGATAACGATTATGTCTTTAGCTTCAATAAATATCAAAAGAAAGAAATTGTTAAAAAGGTTTATAGACCTACAAACGAAATTATTTCTTCTATTAAAGACCTTGAAAATCAATTCTCTGAAATTATGAAAGAGATAGAAAAGGGGCTTTAATATGGAAAGGAAGAAGATTAAAGACCTCTGTAAGCCAATTTCTAGCAATATTCAGATAAACAAATTACAAGATAATATTGGTGAATATCCATTATATGGCGCTTCAGGCTTAGTAAAGAAAATCGATTTTTACAAGGTTGACACTCCATATGTTAGTATCGTTAAAGATGGCGCTGGAGTCGGAAGAATCGCTAAACACGAAGCCTATAGTTCTATAGTCGGAACGATGCTTGGTTTTGCTGTTGATGAAGATGTTGATTTAGATTTCTTTTACTATGCATTAAAAAGTCAACATTTAGGCCAATCTATGCATGGTGCAACAATTCCACACATTTATTTCAAGGACTATGGCAAGAATGAAATAAAATGTTATTCGTTGAGTGAGCAAAGAAAGATATCTAATTATCTCAAAAAAATTGATGAAAGCCTTAATTTAAAGAAGCGAGAACTAGATTTTTTAGATGAACTCATCAAATCACGATTTATCGAGATGTTCGGCAAGTATGAAAAAGTTGATTTAT
>CAVBGZ010000202.1:0-4488 GCA_963595075.1 Waltera intestinalis | reverse complement strand
TATCTCCACCTCATATTTGATCAATTATTCAAATCTTTTCTTTCTAACTAGAACCGCAAATCCAATCATCGATACAATAACTAATGTAATATACAATCCCAAATTCGATTGAACACCTGTATTGGTAGATTTCTTGTGGCAAAATATTAGCAATATATCATTTTAAGCAATATTATCTAACTGGAATATAACATCATGAAGTCGCCTTTACAATTATTATTTATAATTTGTCATAAACAGCCATTTTATGGCACAAAAAGAAAAAAATGGTAGATATTATATAACCATACCTAAACAATTCTTGATATCTTTTTAGCATTCATTCTACATCTGATTTTCTTGTTATCAATTTTTTGTAGCTTTATTAAAAACTACAATTTACAATAAAAAATATAGGAGATGGTTTAATTGAATTCTAAAATAAAACATATTATCAACGACTTAAAAAAAGGAAAAACAAATATGTCTGATATTCCACAAGAATTTCAGTTTGAACCAAATATAGTAAAGATCGAACGAGAACTAGGACTAAGAAAATCTGAGCATCGTGGCTTTGATGTACTATCTCAGTTATTCTTTGTCGAAGAAGGGCAAAACACGATTGCTTTTAATACTTTTGAAGAATACTATCATTTTTTAGATGGCGATATCTACAATGACTCATGTTATTTTCAATATGATTTTAGCGATGAGTTTTCTAAAAAACTAAACTTAGATAATACAAAATTACTTTCAAAAAAGAGTTTTACCACTGATACAATAGATGAGTCTTTATACGAAAAAAATGAAATAAAGGAATATAAGAAAATTGAAAAAGTACAAAAGAAGAAAACAAAAGAGTGGATACAAAAATTTAATTCATGTAGGTCCTACAATCAGTTAAAAAAAACTTGTAATTATTGTACTAGGACAAATTTAGATCTCGACTTCTTTCTTTTCGAATATTTGTTTTATTGGCAAAATAATCAAGGTCAATTAGACATCTTAAAAAAATATCTATGGAATGATGACAGTTTTAATACAAATATTATACTTGCATTTTATCTATTGAATCCATCTAGCGACATAATTGAACAATATTCTTGTCCAAAATATGCTGATAGTACGAATTCCAATAAAAAAAGTAAACTACGTAGAATTGTAAAAATAATACAAAAAGAAGGATTTAAAAAACAAATTAATTGCTACTTTGATGAAGAAACCCATTTCTATTGTGAGAAAACGACCATTATTCCATACGCAAATGATAGTATTGGAATATATTTTATTCGTCCATTTGAAACATTCGATGAATTTACGAAATACAGAAATGGGGATTTGAGAAATTGTGATTTTTCAAATGCCATCGACCTTAATATAGATTATTCGAAATATATAACAGACCATACAACTCAGCTTGCAATAAAGACAAATGACAATTTAGAATACCACGTTAAAAAAGAATATTCAGACAATAAATTTATAGTAGAACAATATTGGTCTAGAAAATCAGATGAATATTCAAAGAAAAGAAAATATGAATTCAAATATTTTTTTGATTTTGTCGCCTTCTTAAATGGAGATCTATCAAATGCCAATTTGATTTTTTGTGACAAGTTAATAAATCTATCAAATACTGATGGTATCAATTTAAAAAATGCAAAGATCAGAAGTGATATATGTAAAAAATTTGACATCCCCTATACGCCATTTGATTATGACGAAAAACTTTTAAAAGAATTTCAAATCATAGAAAAGAACGAATTAAAAATCATCCCCGACTTACACAAGTCTATAAATCTTGCTTTGTGTGAATGCTCATCACAGGCTGAATTCATGACTAGAATCGACTCTGAAATTGCCTATATATCTGATCTACATTTATTACGCCGAATTAAAAATGCACATTGTAAATCAAAAGAAGATGTTATTTATGTCCTTCAAAATATTGTTAATAACATTGTAGAAGTAAAAAACAGATTTATCCTTATTGCCGGTGATACCTCCTCTGATTTTTTATTATTTGAACTGTTCGTACAATTATTAAAAGACAACAATAATAATTATCATGAATTTATCTTTATTCTAGGCAATCATGAACTATGGCCTTTTCCAAGCACAAATCTAGATGATATTGTCGAAAAATATAAAATTCTGTTTCAAGCAAATAATATGCATCTCTTACAAAATGATTTGCTTTACTATAACGAAAACATCGGAGTTAAAATCATCCCCTACGACGAATTAATATCATTAAGTAAATCAGATATTTTAAAAAATACCCGCTACTCAAGATTTGTAATTTTAGGAGGAATAGGTTTTTCTGGATATAACGAAAGTTTCAATGAGAATAATGGTATCTACCAAGGAACAATTGACCGTTCAAAAGAAATTCTAGAAAGCAAGAAATTCGAACAGCTTTACAATAAATTAACTGACATTTTAGAAAAGAGCAATCCAATCATTCTCACACATATGCCAAAAAGTGATTGGAGTAAAGATTCAGACTATCACAATCATTTTGTATATGTGAGTGGTCACACACATAAAAACTTTTTCTTTGATGATGGTATTCAAAGAATTTATGCAGACAATCAAGTTGGATATAAAAACGAGAATATTCATCTAAAAATTATTGTAATGGATGGGAATTATGATTATTTCGAAGATTATGAAGATGGTATTTATGAAATTTCAACTGAAGATTATAAAAGATTTTATCTAGGTAAAAACATTGAAATGACTTGTACACGTGAAATGAATGTTTTGTATATGTTAAAAAAGAAAGGATATTATTGTTTCATTCACAAATCAAAATCTGGAGTATTGATGCTATTAAACGGTGGAAACATGAAAACCCTTAGCATGAAAGATATTCAATACTACTACGATAATATGGATCACACGATTGACATCATTAATGAACCTTTTGAAAAATATAGCGCATGCCAGGAAAAGCTTGCAAATATGATTCAGAAAATAGGTGGAATAGGAAAAATTCACGGTTGTATCATTGATATTGATCCTTTCAATCATATCTACGTCAATCCTATTGACATGACAATAACCGCTTATTTTGCATTCGATACAATTAATAAATACGCATATCCAAGCATTCCCAAATTGCTCGAATGCCATTGTCCCAGTCTATACAAAAATTATGAGAAATTAATCGGAACCACTCAATTAGAAAAAACAGAAGAAATCAACGAAACTTCAATATCATCTGTTGAATACTTAGAAACTGATATTTATACTATATCTAGAGAAGTTAAAAAAATGCAAAAGTTAAATTTCAACATTCTTACATTTTGGTATGAAAAGCCAAACAAAAAATTACGATAAAAGCTTTCAACATTTTAACTAATTCAAATAGGATGTATAATAAAAATGAACATAGTCCACCTCAATTTATACATGATGTGAGTTATTAACAAAGAACAACTTTATAAAATAAATCCTTTAAAACAGGAGAAAGGAGCTTTTATGCAAAATACGCAAAACCCAAAATGGTGCGTTATAGATGTAGAACCTACTACAAATTACGAATTAATTCTTACATTTGAATATGGTGAGAAAAAGAAATTTGATATGAAACCTTTATTACACAAGAAAGAACAATTAAAAGACATTTCATTCTTTTTAAAAGCTCATGTTGTTTATGATACGGTCGGTTGGAATGATGACCTAGATATCGCACCTGAGTTTTTGTACGAAAATAGCGTACCCATTGAAAATTAATGTGACAACACTACCACATTTTTATCCAACATATTGTAAAACCCACTATGGAAATATAATATTTACACAAGCAAAAAAATAGAACCAGGAGGACGACGATACATGAGCTATTTTAAATGGTCTGTTGCAAATGTAATTCCCACAGAAGAATATAAATTGATTCTTACTTTTAAAAGTGGTGAAAAGAGAATCTTTGATGCAAAAACTATACTTGATGATCCATATAATGAGCCTTTACGAAATATTCCTTTTTTCTTAAAAGCACATGCAGATTGTGGATCAGTTAGTTGGAGTGAGGACATAGATATCGCTCCTGAATTCTTATATGAAAATAGCGTACCCATTGAAAATTAACGTGACAACATCACCAATAATTTTGAAAATACAAATTGGACTGTCAAACCAACACTTAATATCTTGATTACTATCGGTCAAGATTAGGGGAAATCATATTCGCCAATCAAAAGTAAAAGTAGAGAGAATCAACCGAAGTTTATCCTATTTAAGCAAAGCCTCACGAAAGCCTTATTTTAAAGGCTTTTTTAATGTTTCAAACAACCTCCAAGCACCTGCAAGCCTGAGGCTTGCCGCCGGCTTGCAAGTTGGGCTACTTTTGGCCAAAATCACCCTGTTTTGACCCAAAAAGTAGTCAATTTCCGTGATTTTTGCCTGATTTTTTGAAAAAACGTCAATTTTGGGGTGCTCTGAAAGCCCGTAGTTAAGGGCTCATATGCAAATATTGTTGTCAAAATGTTTTCATGAGCCACT
>CAVBGZ010000201.1:0-4492 GCA_963595075.1 Waltera intestinalis | reverse complement strand
AATGACGGAAGCATCAAAATGGTAGAAAAAAAGGAGGCAGACAACGATTAGTTGTCTAGCCTCCAATAACGCTACAAACCGTTTTGGGGTATATGCCGCCCCTCAACTTCTTGAAGAACAATTTCACCTAACCCCATCTAATTTTGTTGCGCCAGAAAATTTCCCTGCTTATGAACCAGAAGCAATCCTTGCGATATGAACAACTAGGAAGGTAAGTTCTTCATTGGTAAGTAGCGTTCCATATTTATTTTCTAAGAAAGATTTGATTTTCAAAGCAATATCCATTTCTTTAGGATAGCTTTCTTTCATACGATTGTATAAAATATCATCTTCACTATTTAACATACTATTCGTAAAATATCTTTCTACAAAGAATTTGATATGGGTAACAAATCGCATATAATTTGCACTTTGACGATCGAAATTACGATTCAAAGAAAATATAACAATATTATTGATTTCACCAATGACCTTGGCATATTTCATGGTATCTGCAGATTCTTGTTTACCAAATTCTGCATTTGCGAAGTGAAAAGCAATATTGGCAGCTTCTGCTTCAGGCAATTGCACACCCGTTTTTTCTTCGAACATATAAATCGCAACCATACCGGCATTGAATTCTTTAGGATAATAATTTTTTATTTCCCAAAAAACGCGGTTGGTAATGTTGATACCTTCTTTTACTCTTTGTACCGCAAAATTTAAGTGATCTGCCAAAACAAGATACAAATTTTTATTAAATTCGCACTCTAATAATTGTTTAGCCTTTACAATTATTTCCTGCGTCACCGTTAAGATATCGATTGGAATATCATCCATCAATTCTTCAAATTGTTTAGATTTTGTGTCTTCAACTGGAACAAAAGTTTGGTTCGAAGAATCTTCCTCAACTTGCTCGCCACTCTTCTTACCGTAACCAATCCCTTTTCCAAGCAGGATAAACTCATTATCTTTATTGTCACTAACAAGGACAACGCTTGAATTTAAAACTTTTTTAATTGTATAAGTCATCTCCTGCCTTGCCCTTTCTATTCAAAATCTAAGCTATTATTTTCAATTACTTTTTTATACCAATAGAAGCTATCTTTTCTATACCTATTGTACGTTCCTTTTCCATAATCATCAACATCTACATAAATATAACCGTAGCGTTTTGACATTTGTTTTGTTGATTCACTAATCAAATCAATACATGCCCATGAAGTATAGCCCATAAGTTCAACACCATCTTCAACAATCGCATCAAGCATACATTCAAAATGTTTTTTCAAATATTCAATACGATATTCGTCATGAACTTTTTTATCTTCTGTCAATACATCTTTAGCACCTAAACCATTTTCTACAATAAACAATGGTTTACGATAACGATCATATAATTCAACTAGTGAAATTCTAAGTCCAATTGGGTCAATTTGCCAACCCCATTGACTTGTTTCTAAGTATGGGTTTTTAACGGCTAAAATCGTATTTCCTGGAGTCACATCCAATCCTGTCTTATCATACGCCTCACAACTAGACATGTAATAAGAGAAGGAAATAAAGTCTACAGGATACTCTTTCATAATACGATCATCATCAGCCTCTTTATGAATCGTGATATTGTGATTTTTAAAATAAGATAGTAAGTAGGCTGGATATTCTCCAAATACTTGTGTATCACTATAGGCATAGGTTGAACGCATTCTTTGTTGAGCAGCCAAAACATCTTCTGGCTTACAAGTATATGGATAGTAAGTTAATTTTGTTAACATACAACCCACTTTAGAATCTGGAATAATTTCATGACAGATTTTTGTAGCAAGTGCACTCGCAACAAATTGATGGTGCATGGCTTGGAAAATAACTTCTTCGAAATTTTTACCTTCAAATCGATCTTCCACAAGTCCACCCGTTGTGTATGGGTGACGAATCATACTGTCTACTTCATTGAATGTAAGCCAATATTTAACTTTGTCTTTATATCTTGTACAAATGGTTTCGACAAAGCGTGTGAAGAATCCAACAACTTCTCTTGAATACCAACCGTCATAGTTTAATACTAGATTTAAAGGTGGTTCATAGTGTGACATTGTTACTAAGGGTTCAATGCCATACTTTAATAGTTCATCAAAGACGTTATCATAAAATTTCAAACCTTCTTCATTTGGAGTTTCATCGTCTCCATTCGGAAAGATTCGACTCCACGCAATACTCATACGATATGTCTTAAAGCCCATTTCGGCCATAAGCGCAATATCCTCTTTGTAGTGATGGTAAAAATCACTACCGTGACGTTTTGGATAGTTCACCTCATCTTCAGGATGGGCTAAACCTTCCTCAATATCTTTTGTCGTCATTGAAACATGTTTTTTATAGTCTGTTACACTTGAATCGAAGTGAGCTCTTGCGACATCGGAAACGGACCATCCTTTTCCGCCTTCATTCCAAGCCCCTTCAAATTGGTTGGCCGCCGTAGCGCCTCCCCATAAAAATCCTTCTGGAAATTTCTTCATATCTTATCCTCTTTTGACATCAAATAATACATCGCCAGCTTTAACTTCGCCATAGCTTTGGTTTAAAACTTTATAATTTGTACTATTACTATTTACGACCATAATTGTAGGGTCTAAATTTTTCTCCTTAATTTTATCTAAATCAAACTCAATTAACAAGTCTCCCTCTTTTACTGTGTCGCCTTGTTTTACATAAGATTTAAAGCCATCTCCATCCATAGAGACTGTATTGACTCCGATATGGATTAAGATTTCAGCGCCATTTTTTGTTTTTAAACCAATCGCATGTCTTGTATTAAATAACATCACAACTTCACCGTTACATGGAGCATATACTTTACCATCAACTGGAATGATTCCAACACCATCACCTAATGTTTTAGATGCGAACATTTCGTCACTTACTTCACTAAGATTTAAAGATTTACCATTGGCAGGAGATACAAGGATGTTTACTTCTTTTTCTTCTGCAGTTAATTCTTTTACTTCTTCAACAACTTCTTCTTTTACATCATCTTTCCATAATACAAATGTAATAATGAATGATGCGAGTAAGGCTACCGCAAAACCAACGCATGCATAAATAATATTTTGTCCATTGTTTGGATCAATATACATAGACATACTTGCTAAACCAGGACCTACAACGATGAAGGCTTTAACCGCGAAGATACCAATTAACAATCCTGAAATTGCACTTGAAGCAACAACACCGATCATGGCTTTTTTATGTTGTAAAGTGACACCATATAATGCTGGTTCAGTAATACCCATTAATGCAGAGATTCCGGCAGATAATGCTGTTTGTTTTAAATCTTCATCTTTTGATTTAACGGCAACCGCAAAGCAAGCACCACTTTCAGAAATATTATGTGCTAAAGAAGCTGGTAAATATAATGATTCATATCCTAATGATCCATATGTTGATAGTGCGTATGGAAGTAAAGCTTTGTGCATACCTGCAGAAATCATGAATGGTAAGATTGCAGCTAAGATTCCTAGTGCTAAGAAACCAACTTTATTGTATACAAATAAGATGCATGATGTGAAGATTGTACCAATGTTGTATCCTAAAGGTCCTAAAACAAGTAGTGTTGCAGGAATTGTGATTGCTAATGCCATCATTGGAACAAAGAAAATACGAATGGCTTTTGGAGAAATCTTATTGAAGAATTTTTCCATATAGCTTAAGAATGTTACAGATAAAATAGCTGGGAATACTTGTGAACTATAAGTAATGTTTTGAACAGTTAATCCAAATAAGTTCATTCCTTCTCCAATAGCTGTTGTTGTTGCAGGAAGTAATAAATATCCTACTGCAGCAATAGCTACAAGGCGATTACATTTTAATGCGTTGGCAGTTGTTACAGCTACCATTAATGGTAAGAAATAGAATGTGGCATCTGAAATTCCTGTTAATACGGAATAGATTGTTGAATCACTTGCGACAAGTCCAAACATAGATAGTAGCAACATAACAGATTTTAATACACCAGCTCCAGCGATTGCAGGAACAAGTGGTTGGAAAATATTGATCACAAATTCTAATAATCTTGCTCCCCATGATTTATCGCTTTTTGTGCTTGTAGATGCTTCTGCTTTTCCATTTAATGGAGCAAGTTTTAATAATTCATCGTACACTTCAACAACAGAGTTACCAATGACAATTTGGAATTGGCTTCCATCAACAACGCCCATAACTCCATTTACTTTTTTAAGTTTTTCTACCTCAACAACACTCTTGTCGACAAGTCCAAATCTAAGTCTTGTAGAACAATGTTCTAGAGTACTAATGTTTTTTGATCCACCAATTAATTCTAAGATTTCAGTGGCTGTTTTTTTATAATTCATCTCTTTATCTCCTCATCATTTTTTAAGTAGAATGGCCATTCAAGATGCAAAAAAGGCAGAACCTTATAAAACACCTTGAAAAATATCAAAGCAATTTATTAGATCCTGCCTGCATTACCAGTTACATGTCTTTTTCTTTTGCGAGA
>CAVBGZ010000200.1:0-4507 GCA_963595075.1 Waltera intestinalis | reverse complement strand
ATCACTTTTCCGCCTTCATCTTCTCTATTTAGTCTTTTTTCTTTTTCTTATACACACCAAATCCAATGCCACCAAGCACAATGACTATACCAGCCGCAAGGATTAGATTGCCCTTGCCAAAAATACTGGCAATACTTAAAGATTCATCTTTGATTTCAAAATCAGCTGTTGCACATGCATCACCAATTGTAGCTGTAGCCTTATATGTACCCACTTCTTTTGGAGCTTCATCTAATTTTTCATCATCCTTATAATACTGGATGACGACATCTTCAAAGGCTTTCTTATCTGAATCTAGACTTGCCGTATACGCCTTACCTGTATATGGACCACTTTTTACTTCTAAAGTCGCTTTTAAATCTTTTGTATGATATTCGCAATCTTCATTACTACAATTTGCGATCAACACATTCTTATCGGCTGTATATTTCCAATCGTGTTCATGGTTGAAGAAATAAATATCTCCATCTTTATAGATCATTTTATAGCCTTGATTCGAAGTAATCGCATCCATCATATCTTCTGATGTATCGGTTGTGACTTTTCTCAATTTATCCTTACCTAATGAAGAACTTAGCATCACATTGATTTTCTTGTCATCCTTATTTTTAAAGTTATCCTTTATGGTAATCGTCGCACCATTATATAAGAAAATATAGCTATCCGAATCACCAATATCCGTATTCGAACCGCTTAATGTCAATTGTCCTTTGCCATATTGAGAAGAATAAATCTGATATCCATCATGAATCACACAATTATGCATAATGAGTTTAACCGCATTAAAATACGAACTATCGTTAAATACGCATTCTTTTATTTTTACCGTTCCTGCACTCGAATTTATGGCTGGCTTTCCCGTATAATTTCCGCCATTTAAAACAATCGTACTATCACTCGAATTAACAAATAAACCGGACCAACCATTTAATTGTACATTGTAATTTGTACCATCTTCTTTTTGTGCATTGATTGTTACATTTCCACAACCCTTTTCAATTTTGATAAAGCCACCATAATATCTTTTATCTACAATATCTCCACTTATATTTAGGGTAACATCTTCACCTTGTGTATTGATCACAAGCGCATAGCCTGGATTATAATTCCAATTCGTATCTGTCTTAGAAGAGTAGGTTCCACCAACTATCGTATAGTCTCCACCTTTTGTGATTGTGACCGTCTCACTAGAAGGAGATATAGGGTTGGTAATCTCAAAATCTTTTGTGATTGTATATTCTTTTTCCTCACAAGTTACCGTTACAGAAGCCGTATATTTTCCAACATCTTTTGGAGCAGAATCCAGCTTTGTACTTCCACTATAATATTCAATACTACCAACGCTTGCTTGTGGAATATAATTCGTAATTGTTGCCTGATCATACGCTTTACCTGTATAACCAACATCCTTTGTATCCAGTGTTACAGTTAAACCTTCTGTATGATAGGCACAAGTATCATCATTACATATAGCTGTTAAAACATTGTCTTTAACAACATAGCTCCAATCGTGTTTATGCGTCCAAAGATAGAAATCACCATCATCATAGACAATCTGGTAATAGCCTGAATCTGAAACAATTTTATTAACCATCTTTCTTGATGTGTTTGTCGTAAACTTTATTTTGGCGGTTCCAATTGGATATCCATAAGTTTTAATTCCAATCTTTTTGTCATCTTTCAAGTTAAAAGAATCTTTTAATGTCATAAGGGAATCCTTATCCAATTCAACTGTTAAGAACTCTTTATTTGTGATTTCATTTTCATTTTCAAAGGTTACATTTCCATTGTCTTTGATCCATATCTCAAGACGTTTTGGGGATGTAAAAACACAATTGTTGATATGAAGATTTTTCGCATAAATACCACAGGAACCAAAAGCATACGTTGTATTTAATTTACATCGATTCAAAGTGATTGGTTTATCACCATCTACATTTTGACAAATCGCATTATAGTCATAGTTTAAAATGCAATCATTTAAAGTAAGTTCTGTATCCGAATTAAGAGTAATCAAATGATTCGCAATATTCGTTGTTATTGGAACATTATAATCTCTTCCTTCTTTCCCATTAATCGTTACTGAATTGGCATTATTAATTTCAATATAGCTCGCCTCAATATTTGGCTCTCCTGAAGTTGATGGTACATATTCCGTCATACCATGAAGATTCAGTATTACATCATCATTTGTATCAATGACAAGTGCATGGTTTGGTATCACAAAATAACTACCCTTGACTTCATAGGTTCCACCCTTGGTAATCGTGACTGCCCCCTCAGTAAAAGGAATAAAATTCGAAATATGAAAGCTCTTTGTAAATACGTATTCCGTTGGTTCAACCTCTTTCTCAGTTTCTTCGGTTTCTTCGGCTTCTTCGGCTTCTTCGGCTTCTTCAGTCTTTTCACTATATGTAACCTTAACTCTTGCGACATAGTCTCCTACTTGTATTGGTCCTGTTGTCGTATAACTTGAATCATCCGCACTTGCCTCTTTATATTCAATATCACTAATAGTAAGCCTATCTTTATTTTCTTCATCCACTACTGTTTTAGCCTTAGCATACGCTTTACCTGTAAAATCAGAATCATCCGCCTTAAAAGATATTAACTCAACAGAATAATCACAATCTTCACCTGTACACTTTCCAGTCAAACGATTACCATCTTGTGTTAATTCTAATGTGTGGGTATGAACAGGTTCTGGTGTAGGATCCGGTTCCGTTTCTGTCTCTGTTCCTGTCTCAGTTTCTGTTTTTGTTTCTGTCTCCGTTTCACTTGTACCCGTATCTTCTGCCAATACAATCGTTGATGGCATCAAAGAAAACACCATCACTAAACTTAATAGTCCACTCAATAATTTACTCATATATATACACTCTTCCCTTTTTACAAAAAATGTAACATTATACTCACTTTTTTTAAAGTCAATTTTATGAATTATGAAAAGAAAAAACAACGGATTATGAGAATCCAATTCCCATTTAACCGTTGAATTAGTTTTTCAAACAACCAATTGGTACTACATATACATTATCTTGGCGACAATATGCATAGTCTCCAGTCCCTGTTAATACCATAAGAAAAGATGGAGCATTCATCTTGTCTGTATCAATTTTTGATTCCATTGCCTTTAAACTTTTTGCGCCTTCCTCAATGAGCTTTTCGCCTCCAAGTTTAATTTCAATAAGTCCATATTTTCCATTTCTCAAATGAACAACCGCATCACATTCTTGTCCACCCTTATCTCTATAGTGGTAAACTTTTCCGCCTAATGCATCCGCAAAAACACGTAAATCCCTAATGCAAAGAGTTTCAAACAAAAAACCAAACGTCTTTAGATCATTTATTAAATCATTAGGTCCAATTCCTAAAGCTGCTGCTGCAATAGAAGGATCGATGTAATAACGTGTATCTGACGAACGAATCGCAGTTTTTGATCTCAAATTCGGATTCCAAGCTGGCATATCTTCTATGACAAAGATCTTACGAAGCGCATTCAGATAAGAGGAAACAGTTTCTTCACTTATATTAGTCTCATCACTTGCAGCAATATCCTGCGCAAATACTGTATTCGGCACTTGCCCCCCTTGATTTCTTGCATAAGAACGCATAAGTCTTTTTACTCTTTCAGCATTCTTTTGTACATTATCTGCCCGATTAATATCAGAATGTACAACCGCATCATAATAATCAACAGCTTGATCCAAAGCAATTTCATCACGCATACCAATAGCTTGTGGCCAACCACCACGACACACAAGAAAGGCCAGGCGTTCAATATTCAAATTCGCACAACCATCAACATTCGTTAATCCATCAAATAAGTCTTTTAAACTAACTTCACCTGTAGAATCCCCAGATTCATATAAACTCATCGGTCTCATTGTTAACCACGTAAAACGTCCTGTACCAGAATGTGCAATCTCCTTTGTATCTGCTGGAACAGCAGAACCAGTAAGAACAAACTGGCCTAGTTCATCTCGGTGGTCCACTTCAAAACGAATCGCATCCCAAAGCTTAGGTGCAAGCTGCCATTCATCAATCAATCTAGGCGTTTCCCCCTTTAATAATCGCTTTGGATTTAATTCTGACATCGCAATATTTTGTTCTTTCTTTTCTGGATCATCCATATAAAGAATACTAGCAGCAAATTGTTCTGCAGTAGTGGTTTTTCCACACCATTTTGGTCCCTCAATCAGCACTGCACCCTTTCCCTCTAGTTTTCTTTTTAAGATATCATCCGCAATTCTTTTTCTATAATTTTTCATTTGATGCACCTCAAATCTTGCTTACATTATGCGCTATAAATACAAGCTTTTCAAGATTTTTCCGACGATTGGCAAAATATTTTTCCGACACTTGGCCGAAAATTTTTCCGACGATTGGCCAAATATTTTTCCGACACTTGGCCAAAAATTTTTCCGACGATTGGCAAAACACTTAATTTCTCATTTGTTGTTACGCAATAAAAAAGGAGTCTTCATTACGAAAACTCCCTATTAAA
>CAVBGZ010000199.1:0-4518 GCA_963595075.1 Waltera intestinalis | reverse complement strand
AAACAATTTTCTCATCTCTTTTTTCAATGATCCATGCCACCAAATAGCCAATTGATGGGGCTAAAGATAATTCGATTGTCTTAAGTAAAATATGTAATAGCCTTGTTTGAGCTCCTGTATTTTCCAAATAATAGGCTGCCCATTCACAAATTCCTGCCACAATTATCACATCAAACAAAATTTCAAATAAACTTTTTCTCTTTTTTGTCAAAATATTACTTTTATCCACACAAATCTGAATAATAATCATCGCAAATGTATTTAAAAATAATACAGCTGTATAATAATCCATCCATTTCCTCACATTCTTCTAAAAAATACCTACGCTTAAAGCATAGGTATCATATCACAAATTCTTATTATTTTTTATATTTGGCCAAGCTCTTCTTAATCGAATCTACCAGTTTTTGACAATCAATCGGTTTTGTGACATAGTCATCAATCCCTGCAATACGACTACTCATAATATCTTCTGTAAACGTATTGGCACTCATCGCAATAATCGGAGTTGTTTGAGCATCCCTTCTTTGTAGTGTGCGAATCTTACGAGTCGCATCCAAACCATTTAAATTTGGCATCATAATATCCATTAAGATTACATCATAATAACCTATGGAAGATTGTTCAAACATAGAAACAGCTTCTAAGCCATCCCTAGCACATTCTATATGAACTTTACATTCATCCAAAATAAACTTAACAATTTCCATATTTAAATCATTATCTTCAACTACAAGAGCACGAAGGCCTTCAATAGAAACATCTGGTAATTGTTCTACAATCGGATGATCACATTTTTTACCAATCTTTAAAGGAACTCTTAAGATGGCCGTTGTTCCAACGCCCTTTTCACTGGTCATTTCAATGGTAGCCGACATCAAATCAGCCATTCTTTTCGCAATCGCCAAACCAAGTCCCATACCTTCATATTTCGTTCTTGCGACTTGATTTTCTTGCGTAAACGCATCAAAGGCAACCCTTAAAAAGTCTTGGTCCATACCAATGCCATGATCTTGACATCCAAATTCGAAAATAGAATGTTCTTCATCCGCCATTTCTTCTTTACACCAAACTGTAATCAAGCTTTTTCTAGAAGAAAATTTAATCGCATTATCCGCAAAAATCTCAATAATACGCTTACAATAGAGAGAATTACCAATCAAATATTGATGCTCAAAAGTTGATTTATCCCAATCGATTTGATAATCAATCTCTTTCTTGATGGCATTCTTTTGCGCTTCTTCATTTGAACTTCTTAACAATTCCGCAAGATCAAAATTTTCTTTAAACGCATTTGGTTTTTCCGTTTCCAGTTTATTAATTTCTAAAATATCATTGATCATAGAAACCAATTGATGAGTAACAAGTTCCACCTTATCGCGACAATCCTGTTGAATTTTACAATCCAATGGATTTCGATTTGCCATTTCGACCATCCCTAAAATTCCATTTAATGGTGTACGAATATCATGGGACATATCCGACAAGAATTTTGTCTTTAATCGAGCCTCTTCTCTAGCCTCATCCGCTAAAATCATCAATTTTTGTTCTTTTCTTTTTTCAACACTAATACTACGAATCGCACATAGAACATGTGTCACATGATGATTTTCATCTCGCTTTTTGACAATAAACCACATTACACGCCAATTTCCATCATTGACTCGATATTCAAAATCAATCATCTCTTTATCTTCTAGACGATTTGACAAAGTCTTCATATCCACAAATTCCATAAAGGCTTTTTGATATTCTTTAGACACTCTCTTTTCACACATGATTTTAGAATTTACACTTGACTTGCCCGTTCTATTATCGGTCGATAAATGAAATTCACTTTCTCCTGTGATTTCTTCATAATAATCATTTAATACATCCACACGAGATACATATTGAAACGTTTTCGCTAGTGCAGAAATAATTTCATTTTTTAAATTGGCTTCTTCTAAAGATTTTTTAATTTTATTCTGATTTTCTCTTTCAATATTTAAAATATCATCAATATAACGAACACCGACTAATACACCAAATTCTTGCTCATCATCCTTAATACGTACAACTTGAATCTCAAAATATTTTTTGTTGCGCGCATTTGGAACACTTTCAAAATGGAATACAGCACGATCTTCCTTTTTCAAACTTTCTTTCAATCGTTTTAAATCAATCCATTCCAAAAACGCTTTTTGTTCTTCCTTTATCACAAAACGCTCACAATATAGCTTCATGCATACATCAAAATATTTATATTTTTCATCCTGAGACATTAAAATATTTTGTATATTTGTTTGTTCTGTAGAACCTAAAATTTCAAATAACCCCGTATTTAAATCTACATAGTAAACACCCGTAAAATCTTTACACAATTGATCCAAAATATTTTTTTCATGATTCAACTTTTTATTAGCCAAAGTCGCTCTTTTTAAAGCATTTGCCAATATTGTCTGTCTCTCTAATTCTTTTTGTTGATTATCCACATCTTCAAGAGAATAAATCCAAACTGATAAATCTTTTTCACTCTCTACTTCAGAATAAGGACGAATTTCTAATTTTATCAATGCTCCATCCGTTTTATAATATGTCAACATCAAATAACCTTGTTCTTCCAAAATAGAATAGATTTTATCATAATCTAAAACATAATCAATCGTTCCATAACATTCTGGCAAAACAAATTGATCTCTATATGTTTTCATAGCCTGTGAATACAATCCATTTTCATCTTGTGCAATTTTACGAAAATAACCTGGACCAATCGCATCACGAAATAAATCTGTTTTGCGATCAAGTACATAAACGCCCAAGTAATGAGGAGCAACCAATTTCAAAAAACGTTCAGTATCTCTTTTTTCTTCTACCAACTTTTCTACATTCATATAGGCTTCTCCTTTTCTATTATATTGAACCAAATTTTACCATAGATTCGCTTAAAATGAACTTAAAATATCTATATTTATATTTTATCATTCAAGTTGACATTATCGATGCCTATTTTATAAAAAAATTAAAGTGCTATAATGTTTTCTATGAACACGAATGAACAATATATAAAAATGACAGAAACGCCCATATACAAACTTATCTTAACTTTAGGACTACCTACCGTTATATCTATGTTAGTCACCAGCATTTACAACATGGCTGACACTTATTTTGTAGGAAGTCTAGGCACAAGTGCATCCGGAGCAACAGGAATTGTCTTTGGCTTAATGGCCATTTTACAAGCCTTTGGATTTATGTTTGGACATGGAGCTGGCAGTAATATCGCAAGAAAACTAGGGGCACACGATGTGCGCTCCGCAAAAATATACGCAGCCACTTCATTTTGGAGTTCCATTATCGTTGGACTCTTTATTATGGTCATAGGCATTCTATTTATGAATCCACTTATGAGACTACTAGGAAGTACAGACACCATCCTTCCCTACGCAAGAACGTATGCCTTCTACATTTTAATCGCAGGATGCGCAATGACTTCAGGATGTGTTATGAACAACATTTTACGTTATGAAGGAAAAGCCTTCTATGCCATGATTGGTTTAACTTCAGGTGGTATCTTAAATATTTTTGGAGACTATCTATTCGTAACCGTATTCCATATGGGCATTGGTGGTGCTGGACTTTCTACAGCCATCTCTCAATATATTTCCATGTTTCTTTTAGTTCTTCCTTATCTTCAAGGAAAAACACAATCTTCTTTCCATCTTAAAGACTTTTCTAAAAATGTAACAATCTATCGTGACATCGTTTCAACAGGTATACCTTCTCTATTTAGACAAGGTTTAAATTCTGTTTCAACCATGGTCTTAAATAGTACGGCTGCCCTTTATGGAGATGCTGCGATTGCCGCTATATCGATTAACACAAGAATCGTAAACTTTCTATTCTGCGTTGCGATTGGAATTGGGCAAGGCTTTCAGCCAGTATCCGCATTTAATTATGGAGCTAAAAAATATAGTCGTGTAAAAGATGGATTCTTATTTGCCCTTAAATTTGGTACAGCCCTAATGATTGGCTTATCCGTCATTTCCTTTATCAACGCCCACACATTTGTATCTGTATTTAGAGATGATCCAAAAGTAATTCTAATTGGTACAAAAGCATTACGTTGGAGTTCAATTTCATTGATTTTAATGCCAATCACCATGTACGGAAATATGTTATTTCAATCGATTGGAAAAGGAAAAATCGCAAGCTTTTTGGCAGCCTTGCGATCTGGTCTATCTCTCATTCCATGTATTCTAATCATGAATACAATCTTTGGATTAACTGGACTTGAAAAAGCACAATCCATTTCTGAAATCCTATCCGCTATCATTTCCATTCCATTTATTGTATCCTTATTAAAAAACCTACCAAAAGACGAAAACGAAGGAAACTAATCCTTCGCTTTTATTTTATGTTTACTAATTGTTTCAAAATGATATTTCGCAATCCGTGAACTACTCGGCAATTGAATTACCGAGCTTCTAAGTGGGCAGAGCTAGTGCTCTGCTTACCTTATGGCATGTCCCTATGCCA
>CAVBGZ010000198.1:0-4557 GCA_963595075.1 Waltera intestinalis | reverse complement strand
CAAGTCGACAAATCGAAATTTGTCGATTATTCTAGGTACTTTTTATGAGAAATTTTGACATTATTCTCATCTACCATCGCGTACTCAAGGGTTGTATCTATTTTGGCGTGACCTAGCATCTTCTGAACTTGTTCTATAGGCATACCCTTATCTATAGCTTTTGTAGCTAATGTTCTTCTAAATTTATGAGGATGAACTCTTCCTAAACCGACTTTCTTTCCTATCTTCTTTAAAACAGTTTCTACACCACTGATTTGAAGCCTATTATGAGGTTTTGAAAGACTTACAAATAGTGCTTTAGAATCATCATCTCTTGAATCTAGATACTGTTTTATCTCTATTTTAGTTCTAGCATCAAAATAGACCTTTCTTTGTTTATTGCCCTTTCCTAAAACAACACATTCTTTTGCTTCCATATTCAAATCTGAAATGTTGAGCTTAACAAGCTCCCCAACTCTGACACCTGTTGATATTAGGAAGTCGATGATTGTTAAATCACGATGGCTAGATACATTTTGTCTTATGAGTTCGATCATTTCATCAGAATATGTTTCTTTAACAGTTTTACCTATCTTAATCTTATGAATCCTTCGTGTAGGACTCTTCATGATATAGTTCTCAGATTCTAACCAAGTGAAGAATGTTGAGATAACTCTTCTTACATTATCAATTGTGATCTTTGAAGCCTTACTTGCTGTAGCATAATCTGATAGATATCTTCTTATATCTTCAGTTTCAATTACCAAATAATTCTTTGTGATAGATTTAAAGAATGCCTTTAATGTCACATCATAATATTTGATAGATCTTTCTGAACATCCTTCAATACGTTTGGCATCAACAAATAGTTTTAGAGCGTCATCATTTGTAATAGGATTACCATCATCAATTTTTCTTACTTCAATCCCTTCAAAACATTTTGAGATAGTATCTTTAACTGTCTTCACATCTTTCTTCCAAATAAATGGTTTCATTGCATCAAGTAGCAATGTTAAAAATTCTTCTTTTTCCATAATAAAAGCCTCCTATGGTATTGTCCAAAAGGAGGCCTTATATTGATAATATATTAGATTCTAGCTGATGAATAAACGGAGTTATGAAGAAGATTTATAAAATTATATAGTGGGTCAGTATTTTCAAAAATATCGATGTATTCTTGATGTTTAAATGGCTCAGAATTATATAAATCTTGAGCTTCTATATCACCGTTTTCTAAAACGAAATTAACGATTTGGTGAAGGAAATCCTGTTGTTTCGAATTAAAATTATATTTGCTTTGATAATCAGACAATAGCGAAGCAACCTTATCTTTATCAATTCCAACGATTGAACGTACAAAGACGCCAAAACTATGATTATTAGCAATGCTATCATAATCTTCTTTAGTACCAAGTTCTTTGCAAAGAATTGTCTCTAATTCTTTGATATCATCATCATTTAATTGAATTAAGTTCTTTATCTTGTAAATTGCACCTTTATCTGAATTATCTGATAAATAATCTATAACTCTTTGCTTATAGTTCTTAAATTGAGGTCTAGGTGGCTTTCCACCTTCTTTCTCAATTGTCGAATCTTCAAAATTAGATTCGATGATTGTATAGATGTCTCTATCTAGGAACTTAATCAATTCACGAAGTTCGATTCTAACTTTTTCAAGTTTTGTGATGGTTATATTTTCCCAAAATTCATCCTTTAAAACTTCTTTAATGAACTCTTTCTTAGCAGCTACATCAGGAATAGTGAATTTATTGGTTAAGGCATCACAAATTGTTGTTACTTTTTGGATTGCCTTTGAGTAATCCTTATCGCCAACAATCTCATCAAGTTCCATGTTGAAAATCCAAAGATCGAAGTATTTGGATTGTTCTTCATCGCTATTCGCATCTACTAAAGGAGTGAGTTGTTTCTTCATCTCTTTTAATTCAATTAAGCTGATGTAATCCCAATTTTTAGCATCGGAGTATTTATCTACGTATTTTAAGGATGTCTTGACATTTATCAAATCTCTATTGAGTTTTTTAATCTTATTGATGCATTCTTCTTTGTATTTCAAATAGTATTCTTTATGTTCTTCATTTTCCTGATGTTCGGCCTTTTGAAGCTCGAAAACCATATCAAGTTTCAATTCAAAAATCTTTTGAGATAGATTTAAAGAAGTCTTAGCATCTCTTCCATCTGGATGCATTCTAAAAAACTCGAATACATCACAAAAATCAAAGATGTAGAAGCCTTGCTTATCATCTCGATTCATCAAAGGAGAATCTTCATTCCCAGCTCCAAAATAAGATTTATCAGGAGAATAAACGCTTAACTCCTTACACGTTCTAGTTCCTCTTCCAATCATCTGCCAGAATTTAATCTTAGAATAGACTCTTTTGAAGAAGACGAGATTTACAACTTCAGGAACATCAATACCTGTATCAAGCATATCAACAGATACAGCAATTGTTGGTTCACCATTTTTCTTCGAGAAATCATCAATTAAAGTTTGAGCATAATTTACATAATTATCGATAAGTTTACAGAATCCTTTACCACCAAGATCAGGATATAAAACATTGAATCTTTCAACAATTTTCTCAGCATGGAAATGATTAGCTGCGAATATAATGGTTTTACCGAGCTTTTCGCCACCTTTGATTCTCATTCCTTCATTCATCAAGGTTTGAATAACGTGGTCGATCGTATCCGTATTCATGATACGTTTTCTGAATTCTTCACCATCGATTTCTTCAGGTAAATTTCCTTCTTCATCAGCAAAAAGATTTTCGTATTGTTCTTTCTCTTCTGGAGTTAATTTGTCATATACCAAGCCATTCTTTAAAAGTTTAGTTGTTCTTTCAAATGCATGATAATCAACAAGGAAACCTTCCTTAACGGCGGTTTCATAATCGTAAGAGAAAGTAGGCTCTCCTTTTGGTAAGTTAAATAATTCGTAAGTTGATGAATCGACTTGTTCTCTTGGAGTGGCAGTCAATCCTAATAACAATGAATCAAAATAATTGAAAATCGCTCCATATTTGTTATAAACGGATCTATGACACTCATCGACAACGATTAAATCAAATTTAGCAACACCGAATTTTTTGTTCTCACAATCAATCAAATTGATCATTGTTTGATATGTGGAGAACATAATTCTAGCGTCATAATCTCTTTCAGATTCTTTTTGTTCAGATAAAACACTAATGGTGCTATCAGGAAGATATTTAACAAAAGCATTCTTTGCTTGATTAATGAGTGCGGTTCTATCAGCCAAGAAGAGTACATGCTTGGCCCAATTGAATCGTTGAAGTACATCAACGATAGAAATAGCACATCTTGTCTTACCAGTTCCTGTTGCCATAACAACCAATGATTTTCTTTTCTTTTGATTAAAATTTTCACATACAGCTGTACAAGCATTTTGAATGAAATATCTATCAGAAATATTAGGATTTATTCTTGTATCGGTGATATTAGATAAGTTTCTTCTAATGATAAGAGAATGAAGTTCCTCTTGTGTATAGAATCCATATATCTTTCTAGGTGGATAGCCAGCGGCATCCACTATTTTCAAAGAATAACCATTTGTATAGAAAATAACAGGTCTAATCCCATATATTTTCTCAATGCAATCTGCATAAAGTTTAGCTTGTTGTGAACCAACGATTTCATCAACGCTTGTCTTTTTAGCTTCCACAACTGCAAGAGGTTTTCCGTCATTATCGTAAAGAACGTAATCAGCGTAACCTACTCCTTGACTATTAGGCATTCCATCCAATTTAATTTCAATGCATGCCATACCAGCTTTAATAATGCCCTCTTTATCACAAACTTCCCATCCTGCCTCTTCCAACGCTGAATCTATATATAGTTTTCTAGTCTCTGCTTCTGTGAAGTCCAAACCAGATTTTGCTTTGATATTGTTCTTGATTCCTTCTTTGTATTTCTTGATATCATCAGGATTATCAGGTTGGCTTTCTGGTTTGATTTCATCATTAGATAGACTATTAGTATTTGGATTTTGATCGTATACCTTCTTATCAAATACAGAATCTTCAATATTTACATTCAAGAAAAAGAAAAGTCCTTTAATCGTATCATGCAATGCATGTAAAGCGCCAATAGCCTCTTTTTTAGAAACATCTTCACCATGAGCACCATTGTTACCTATTTTTCTTACATAATGCACACTAGAAAGCAAAGAATCATCTAAATAAGAGGAAAAGCATCCATCCGAAATCAAATCAAATAGAGTATAGTCTTCTGGATATGATCCATATTTGATTATATAAAATGATTTGATTAATGATTCTAAAGCATTTCTACTTGCTACAGCACTTAAAGAAGGAGTTGTATAAACTGCCATCTCTGCCTGATTGCAGTATGAATATAGCTTTTTAAAATCATCTATATCTTTTAAAAAATCAAAATTCATGGTTAAACCTCCTTTCATTCACTGAAATATTCATCCATTTTCTTATCAAGTAGTTCTTGTAAGTCTTTTATCTGTTGTTGAACGACAAATTTCGATTTGTCGACTTGCTGTGCAAACATTGAGAATTGATTCATTAA
>CAVBGZ010000197.1:0-4596 GCA_963595075.1 Waltera intestinalis | reverse complement strand
CGATTTTCTGTATTTTATTTGATTTAATTAAAAATGTGGTCTGATTTTCTTGGCCGCATTTTTTTGTTTATGAATTGTTTATATTCTTGGTTCTTTGTTCATGATATGATTTTTCAAAGGGATGTGAAATGATGAAAGTGAATACAGTGAGAAATCGTATATTAAAATCAAATACGATTATGATTTTATCCATTTTGATATTATTCTTATTGATTAATTTAATTGTTGTTAAATTGTACGCGGAATCGATTGAGCATGTATTTGAAGTACAGTTGAATCAACCCCTTGATAGTGAAGGAATCAAAGAGATTGTTAAAGAATGGACCATTAAAAAGAATGATTTTATTTTATTGTTTTTAGTGGATGGTATTATTTGTGTTCTTGTATTGGTGGGTGTGAGTCAATTGTTTACATATCATCTTACCAAACAAATTATGTTTCCTCTTTCTTTGTTGGATGAAGGGGCAAAAAGAATTCAAAAAAACGATTTATCACAGAATATTTGTTATAGAGGGGATAAAGAGTTTGAAAGTGTGTGTCAAACATTTAATGAGATGCAAAAACATATCTTTATGGAACAAGAAAAAAATTGTCAATATGAGCGAGCACGTACAAATATGATTGCCGGAATATCACATGATTTAAGAACACCATTAACAGCGATTAAAGGAAGTGTAAAATCAATTTTGGATGGAGTTGTTCATGATGAGAATTTAGAGAAGAAATTTTTAAATATAGCTTATAAGAGAACTTTAGAAATGGATGTTTTATTAAATCAATTGTTTTACTTATCTAAACTTGAAACGGGTAATATACCATTGAAAATTGAAAAAGGAAATATGAGTGAATTTCTTGTTCGTTATGTATATCAAAAACAAGAATTGAATGATTCGATTATATTGGATCTTGTTGAATATCAAAAGGATGTATATTGTATGTTTGATATTGAGCAGATGCATCGTATTTTGGATAATTTAATAGAAAACAGCATAAAATATAGTGGTAAAGAAAAAGTGAATGTCTCAATTTTTTTAAAATGTCAAAATAAACAAGCTTGCATTGAGGTTGCGGATGATGGTGTAGGAGTTTGTGAAGAAGAGATTCCTTACCTTTTTGATGAGTTTTATCGAGTAGATTCATCTAGAAATGCAAAAGAAGGAAGTGGGTTAGGCCTTTATATTGTAAAAAGCTTAGTGGAAGCTATGTCTGGGTCTGTTTGTGCATATAATAGAAATGGATTTGTGGTTGAAATGAAGTTTCCACTTGAAAGGAATGAATTGTATGTCAGTAAGGAAAATTCTGATTATTGAAGATGATGAAGATATAGGGATGATTGAAGAAATGTATTTGCGAGCGTCTGGATTTGATGTTTGTTTATTAAAGAATGGACTTAAGCTGAATTCTATATTTAGCCAAGAAAGATTTGATCTTGTTTTGTTAGATCTGATGTTACCGGGTAAGGATGGATATACTATTTGTAAAGAAATACGAGAACAATTTGATATTCCTATTCTTATGGTTACGGCTAGAGGAGAGTCTATGGATAAGGTGCGTGGATTAGAGGCTGGTGCGGATGATTTTATCCAGAAACCATTTGATCCTGCGGAATTGGTGGCGCGTGTAAGGGCGAATTTGCGCCAATATGATCGTTTAAAAGGACGTGAAATAAAGGAAATATGTATTTCGGATTTACGAATATTTCCAGATAATTGGAAAGCTTTTAAGAAAGATAAAGAAATTCGTCTTGCGAACAAGGAATTTGAATTATTATGTTTTCTGGCAATGCATCCAAATATTGTATTTTCAAAGGAACAGTTATTTGAAAAGGTGTGGGGATTTGATTATATGGGGGATAGTGCAACTGTTATGGTACACATTAATCGAATTCGAGAAAAGATTGAGGAAGATAGTAAGAATCCTAAACTGATTGAGACGGTTTGGGGTGCTGGATATCGGCTTAATAAAAAAGTTTAGGTTTTGTTTATAATGTGACCTCTATTTATTTAAAATCGTTCGATAGAATGATCTTAGATAAATGGAGGTTTTTTATGTTTAGAGAGTGTATAAATGGTTTTTGTATGGCTTTAGCTGACAGTGTGCCGGGGGTATCTGGGGGAACGATTGCGTTTATTATGGGATTTTATGATTCGTTTATTGGATCCATTCATGATTTCGTATTTGGCTCGATAAAAGAGAAAAGGAGAGCAATTCGATATTTGATTAAGCTTGGTATAGGATGGGTTGTAGGAATGGTTTTAGCCACTCTTATTTTATCAAATTTGTTTGAGAGTCATATTTATGTTGTTAGTTCTTTGTTTATTGGTTTTGTCGTTGGCTCAATTCCGATTGTTATCAAAGATGAGATGAATACATTTAGTGAGATTAGAAGGGGTATTTTGTTTCTTTTTGTTGGTATAGTTTTTGTTGTTGGTGTAACTGCATTGAATTCTACAGTTGGTTTTTCTAAGGTGAATCTGAGTGGTCTTTCTATTTTTTTGGGATTACGATTATTTTTAGTTGGTATGATTGCGATTGCGGCTATGTTTTTACCGGGAATATCAGGGTCTACGTTATTGTTGATTTTTGGCATGTATGTCCCAATTATTCAAGGAATTAAAAGTGTTTTAACTTTGAATTTTGCATGTTTTCCATCGTTGCTTATTTTTGGTCTTGGAGTATTGTTTGGTATGATGAGTGTTGTAAAAATGATTCGTTACTTTTTGAAATGTTATCGTGTACAGACAATGTATTTGATTTTAGGAATGATGATTGGTTCACTGTATGCGATTGTGATGGGACCAACTACTTTAGAAGTGGTTCAGCCGTCTTTAAGTTTTCAGAATTTTGATGTTTTTGCAGCAATCATTGGATTTGCGATTGTATATATCATGCATAAAGAAGCACGATGCTAGTTGTCGTGCTTCTTTAATTCTTCAAATTTTTTCTTCATTGTAGGATTGTTTCGTGTAAGTCTTTTGATGGATAAATCTTCAGCTTTGTTGTTGGCAAGCTGTAATTGCCTTTCGCTTGATAATAGGGCTTCTTTTGTTTTTTGTAGGTGAGAAATGGTTTTATCGATTTCTTCGATGGCTTTATTAAATTTTGCGGATGCAGCTTGATAATTTTTTGAGAATCGAGCTTTAAAATCATTCATATTTTCTTCAAAATGAGTGATATCTATGTTTTGGTTTCGTATTTCCATCAATTCATTTTTGTATTGTAAAGAGTGTAGGGCTGCATTTCTAAGAATGGTAATCATTGGAATGAAAAATTGTGGTCGAATGACATACATTTTTTCATAGCGATGGGATTTGTCGACGATTCCAGTGTTATAAAGTTCGTTGTCTGCTTCTAACATGGATACAAGGACGGCATATTCACAATTTTTTTCATTGCGATCTTTATCTAATTCTTTTAAGAAATCTTCGTTTTTATGTTTTGTTGCAGTTTGATCATTTTCGTTTTTCATCTCAAACATGATGGAAATAATTTCCGTGCCGTTTTCATCAAATTCACGATAGATGTAGTCTCCTTTGGATCCGGTTCTTGCGTCGTTGTCTTTTTCGAAGTAGGCGTTTTGAAAGCCCGTGGCACGAAGTTTATTAAATTCGATTTCACAATGTTGTTCTAGACTTTCACCAATCATTTTTGTGGATTGTTTTAATTTAAAATCTTTGTAGTAGGCGATTTGTTCGTCTTTTGTTTGTAGTAAAGTGTCATATTTTTCTGTTAGGTTTTTTTCTTTAAGCTGGTATTCTATTTTACTGTGATCAATTTGATTTTGGAGAGTTTTCATTTCCAAATCTTTCTGATTTAACTTTGATTGATATTCATTTTCTAATTGAGCTTTTAATACTTTTTCATTGTTAGATATATTTGTTTTTAAGTTATTTAGTTCGTTTTCTTGTAACTTTTGGATCTGTTCCAATTTCGCATTTAATTTTGAAATTTCTATATCTTTTTGATTCAGTTGTTCTTGAAGTTCTTTTTGTGTTTCTGTCTTTACAAGTTGACTGTTGGATTCGAGTTTTTCTTTTAGAGAAATGATTTCTTGTTCTTTTTCATTGATTTTTGATTCATATTCTTTTTCGAGTTTAGATTGAATCAATTCATTGGAATTCTGTTCTCTTATTTTTAATTCATTTTCAAATTCTTCGTTTCGTACTTGTTGTAAAATATCATGATATTGATTTTCATCAATTTGAAAGATAGTGCCACAGTTAGGGCATTTGATTTGACTCATAGTTTACCTCCACGTTTAGAATTATTATAATATTTAAAAAAAATCAAAAAAAGGGTTGCATTCTAAAAAATGAAATGGTATATTAAATAGGCATTCAGCGAATGGGCCTGTAGCTCAGGTGGTTAGAGCGCACCCCTGATAAGGGTGAGGTCGTTGGTTCAAGTCCATTCAGGCCCACCATTTGCTGAATATGGGGTGTTAGCTCAGCTGGGAGAGCACCTGCTTTGCAAGCAGGGGGTCAGCGGTTCGATCCCGCTACGCTCCACCAATTTTATAAGATAAGTCATCTTCGGATGGCTTTTTTATTTTTTGTGGAAAGTTCTAGTTTTTCACGATTTTTTCACATTGATTCG
>CAVBGZ010000196.1:0-4606 GCA_963595075.1 Waltera intestinalis | reverse complement strand
TTTTCCAAATTTGATAAAGTCAAGATTTTTATATGCTGTCAAATTATGTAAAAAAATGTTAAAATTAATATCAGCATAAAGTTTTTTTTCATAAGAGAGAGTGAGTATAATTTTGTTATGCTAACTACGTAAATAAAAGGAGATAATTAAAATGTTAAAAAAGATAACTAAACTATTTTGTTATATAATACTATTAAGTATAAGTATTATTGGCTTGAACTCATGTAATAATGCTAATAACTTGAAGGAATCTTTCGTAATAAATGACGAAGCAGTTGATTCTATTGTTCAGTTAGCTCTTGATGATACTGAAATTAGGTTAGAAGATTATGTTGATATTGAATATTTTTCTAACCTAGAGGAATCCTCAAAAACACTAATTAATTCTATTCAAAGGTTATCTTTCTCAAGTAAAAAAGAAGATACTGTGAATATAGATGATGAACAATACACTGCATTAACAAAATCAATAACTAATATTTTTGATGACTTAAATACAGAAGAATATAATGTTTTTAAGGAATTAGCCGAACAAGATTCAGATATTAATAATATGTTAGAAATGATTGAAAATAGATTTGAATCTAATTCTTATGAATCGTTATCATCAGCTGACAAAAAAAATCATATAGTTAAATTGTCAGCAGGAGTAATGACTATTGCATCTATTTTAAGTGGACAAAATGTTTGTAAAGCAGCTATTGTTGCTATTAAAGGAGCATTTAATTCAATGCTAGCTACTTTAAAAGCCTTTTTTATTCCAAATACAGTTAAAGGTGTTATTGTAACTGCATCTATTTTAGTAATAGCGACGGTAGTGGTTGTTAATTGGAATAAAATTAAACCTGTCTTCAATCAAATAGTAAATATTTTTGTAGATAACGCAAAAAAACTAGCTAATACGGTGATGTCTGTTTTTGATCAAATTAAGAATATTGCATTATCTTCTGAAACAAACTCTATCACGAATGCTGTTTTTAACGATGACGTTAAATCAAATATGGGAAAATATAGATTAACTACTTCTATAATAGCTAGCTTGATAAATCAATTCACAGGAGTTGATATTAATAATAAAAATACTAGTGATGATAAAACTGTATATTTAGGATGCGTAGAAGATAGGTACTATAAATATGCAGAGAACGATTGCAAAGGCATTTCATTTCATGTAAGTGACTCTATATGGGATTCTTATGCATCTAAATATACTACTGCTGGATTATGGTTAGTTAATTACGCATTTATTAATTATGTAATATATAAAAAATGGGAAATTGTGTTAGTTACAAATCCAGCAAATCATTATAATTTGTATACTCAAACAAAACTAACTACTAGAATGTATGCAAGTGAATTAGAAGTACTTTGCAAATTTAATGGAGCAAGTTGGCATTATGAAGGCCCTTTTTGGAGGATTGACAAAGCATGGTAAAAGATATATCTAAATTTGAACTTAACATAAATAATGCAAAAGAATATTTTTTCTTAAATGATTGCAAAATGTCTTTTATTGATCGTAATGGCTTAACAAATTCGAATAAGTTTAGAAGTTTTGGCTTTTCAAAATCAACATTGTCTATATGGACAAATGAGTGGATGAAGCCAAAAATCGAAGAAGGAATAGTTAAAAATGATGATGAACTATTAATATCCTTTTTAGAAGATTATAGCGATAAAATTAATAAAGACAATTCATTATTACTGATAAAATTATATAATAATGTAAAAGATAAAATTATATGGTCAAAAGACAAGGAATTAAAGATATTATATCATTGCGTGGAGCCTGTACTTTTAAATAAAAAGTTTGAATTTGGCTTGATTTATATAGCACATAAAAACAAATTATTTGTAGAGCAAGGAGTTCTTTTGCAAAGATTTCTTTCAATTAATTCTATCATAAAAAAATATGATGAGAAATTTGTCACTAAGTTAAAGAATAATTTAAATGATTAATTAGCTTGTAAATCTCATATTGGAAAATTTTTATCATATTCATAGTACATTTTGGCCCTAACTTAGAAAAACTGGTCCAAAATATTTTGAAAAACTAGAAATTTTAAAATCCGAATAATGCTTTATTGGACTAGAGAGGACAAAATTCAGCGATGAAAATTTTGAATTCTTTAAGTCTAGGCACAAAACCATCATGGGCGAAACTAGCACTCTTGATTTTTGCCTTAGTTAAGGGCTTTTTGGTATCTATTTAAGAACTATTAAGCCCTTTTGAGACTTTGTGGAGAGTGGCAATTCTTTCCAAAAAACGTGGAATTTATAGTGGAGAAGAAATTTCCACTACTAAGTGAAGGTTTCTTCCACTACTTACCAAGGATTCTGAAGCCATTTTCAATTAAGTCGACCTCTCAACTTCCACTACTATTTTACCATTTTTTAAAAACTCTTTCGAGTAGTGGGAAAATTCTTTTTATACTCTCATTTTTTGAAAATAATGTTATTAAGGACGATTATTTCCTTTGAGACGATATCCTTAATCCATTTCTGCTTCGCTAGTGCGATGGGATGATTGAGTTTTGTCTTGGCATCGCCATAACGCCATCGAATGATATTTGATGTTATCGATTATCGTTTCGTCGTCAAAAAGCAACTCCGGTCTATAGTTCTTATTTCTGAATTCATCTATGAATCTTTGCTCTTCTTCATCTATTGTTATTAATGCCTTCAAATAGTTGATGACATTTGCTTTTGCCTCATCCAAATTGAACTTATCAGTCTTGGCAAGGACGGGCCTTAGCTGAGTTTTGAATTTCGTGAAATTTATGCTTTCAATTTTCTCAAATGAAATATCATCTATGTCTTGTTCGCCACCGACCATGTTGTAAAAGATCAGGCATTTCCTTAATAAGTCACTATCATCAATAATTTCGTTGCTAATCATTTTATTCACATCATATAAATCCCTTGGCGTAGCCCTAGATAGCAGTGCATTGATCTTGCTCGCGTAGAGCTCAGTGGAGTTCAAGACCAAAATTTCAAAGCTATCGATGATGCCCTTGCCCATTATCATCTTATAGTCCAATGGCAATATGTGGCATCTATCCATGAAATTAATCTCCACTTTTATGCTATCCTTGTTTCCTGCATTGTTTAAGTAAGCAAAGGCAAAAGGAAGTAAGGCATAGTGTTTTCTAGGCTCAGCATTCAAGGAATAACCTTCCTCCCACATGTAATCCGTCAGCCTTGTGCTCAATTTGGATTTCCACTCCTCTATCTCTTCTTTTTGATAAGTTGCTTGTGAAATCCAAGTCGATATCAACTGAAAGTCGTGGCAAATCAACCGAAGTCAGATTGATTGCGGTTCCACCCTTTAAAGCTAACTTCCCTCTTAAATCAGGATCATCATTTAGAAACCTCAATATCCTCTGATAGCCTTAATACCTTTTCCAAATTGTCCTTGATAAAATTTGTCTTTGATGCAAGCTCTGCTAAGTATCGTTTCGTATAATTCATCAATACCCTCCGTTGATACGCGACTTGATGTTATCCGGGACCATCAGGTTCCAGACTTTATCAAGGCTCGTTTTTTTGAATTCGCCTTTCATAAAATAATTCGTCTTATTCGTTAAATGAGATTTGCACTTATCGAAGAAATCTACAGACAGTTTCAATTGATCATTATACATCTCAAGCAAATAACCGACTTTTTGATACAAAAACATCTTCCCCTGCTCTTCCAGAACATCAAGCAATTTTCGTTCATTGAGATATTTGACCTGTTCAAGAGCGTTGAGAACTTCTTCGATTCCACCTGCAAGATTTATCTCATCAATGCAGTCCACGATTGTTTTCTCTAGTGTCGTAACCCTTATCCCCTCGCTCACGACATCTTTTACGAATGCGCTACTTTTGGATTGCTTAAAGATATACTCGCTCTCACCAAAAGTGAAATTATTGAATTTCGTGAGACTGCCGACCGTGATATCATTGAACACTTGGTTTGCAAGACCATAGTATTCAAGAGCCGAATGGAAGCAAATAAAAGAACTCTCCGAGATATTGCTAGCAATCTCAAACTTTGTTGCATAAATATCATTCGTAGAAGGATCAATTAAAGCATAGAGATTATTTCGAATCTTCACATAGACTCCTGAACGTAGCTTATTCGCAATCCAATTCGAATATTGTTTCTCGTCTTTGAACTTAGAAATAACTTTTTCTTTTGTAATAAGTATGGGCAATATATCCATTATTTCACCTCTTACATTACCTATAATATCTCAAAATACTTATAAAAGCAAGTCTTTTGAGCAGTTTTTGGTAATCGAAATCTAAATTACGCCGAAATAAAATAAGTTTTAGACCATTAAACGATAAACGATAACAGGAAAATTTTGTATGATTCTCCACTCATATGTGTGAAAGCTGAAAGAAAGCATCTAAAATGTTTCTGTTCTTAGCTTCGAGGACTCTCCATTTCATAAACGGAACATCATATGAGAGTATTTATGTTATTTCTTTTGAGTAGTGGAACTATTTTAAAGCCCTAAAACGCCTAAAAATACTCCATTCTAAGGAGACTATGAATGCTTTATGGGACTAGAGAGGACAAAATTCAACGATGAAAATTTTGAGTTCTTTAAGTCTA
>CAVBGZ010000195.1:1361-4615 GCA_963595075.1 Waltera intestinalis | reverse complement strand
GATGTTGTCCCATAAGGCGTCATGGCCGTGTTGATGGATTGCATCACAGCATTTGTAAGCAAAATAGCTGCTAAGACAACAAACGGAATCAGTATCGCTAAGAGAAACGACTGACTGCTTTTCTTTAAGACTTGGAAGACATTCGATTTCTCGACATAGCTTGTTCGTATAATGGCAATGATGGTGAAGACTATAAGCAAGATTGCTCCTACGATAAAGACAAGAAGGAATGATTTCCTCACCATCTCGGATGTGGTTAGGCTTGATAAGAGGTCGCTCTTCTCCCCGTTTATCATCACCGGATCAATTCCACACATCATGTAGAAGATATCCTTTAGGAAATCGATCAGGTTGCAGATAAGGGCGAACATCCTATATAGGAATGTGAAGAACAGATCCTTCAAGCCGTCTAATAATTCGTTAAGTAACAATAAATCCCTCCTTTCTATGTATGTTCAAAAAAATATGTTGTGCTATGAATGTGTTGGTAATTGACTACGATATCAATCGCAAATGATGATCTCATGACCTATGTCACAGTGATGTCACAGGTAATGCCACAGAGCGTGTCACAGATAATGTCCCTAATATTGTCCCTAAAAATGTCCCTAAAACTTTAACGGCTAAGAAATCTTCATTATCGCCAAATCACTTTAATTATCGCCAAAAATATGCTATGATTTTGGTGATAAATAAGAAATGAGGTGTTTTTTAATGAGAAAGGTTTTCGATTATTCAAAACTTGTTGATAGGAAATTTGACAAGGAAATCATTAATTACATCGGTCTCATCCATGAGTTCAAAGGAAGACAACAGCTCTACCTTGAGCAAAAGAAAGAAGATTTAGACAAGCTCGTGGAGATTTCAAAGATTCAGAGTACCGAGGCTTCTAATGAAATCGAAGGAATCATAACTACCAATCAAAGACTCAAAGAGTTGATGGCAAATAAGACAACCCCTAGAAATAGAAGTGAAAAGGAGATTCAAGGATATCGATACGCATTGAATATGGTTCACGAGAGTTTCGAATACATTCCAATCAGGCCAAACACGATCCTTCAGCTTCATAAGGAAATGCACCAATTTCTTGATGTCCGATTTGGTGGAAAGTTCAAGGATACTCCTAATGAGATTGATGCTGTATACCCTGATGGAGCCAAGGTTGTTCTCTTCAAGCCTCTAGAGCCATATGAGACTCCAGAAGCCGTTGAAGCCATTTGCGAGGAATACGATAAAGCAATCAACAAATACAATGTGGATCCTTTGATCGTTATCCCAGTCTTTATTCATGACTTTCTTTGTATCCATCCCTTTAATGATGGAAACGGAAGAATGTCTAGGCTGCTAACAACTCTTCTTCTTTACAGAAGCGGATACGTCATCGGAAAATACATCTCGCTTGAAAAGAAAATCCAAATCACGAAACACGATTATTACGATGCCTTACAACTAAGTTCTAGAGGATGGATGGAATCCGAGAATGATGACACGCCATTCATCAAATACCTATTAGGCACAATACTGGCAGCCTATCGAGACTTTGAAGAAAGAGTCGATATGGTCGGACATAAGATGTCAGCTATAGATATGGTTGAGAAAGCCGTGAAATCAAAGCTTGGCAAATTCACTAAGAACGACATCATGGAGCTATGCCCTGAAATCGGAAGAGGCTCTGTCGAGCAATCGCTGAAGGCGCTTTGTGAAAAAGGTATCATCAAGAAAGAAGGAAGCGGTAGAGCTACCTTCTATCACTTGAAATGAGAATGTCTTAAATAGAGCTAAGAGCACTGATACGATACATATCACTTTTTTCGAAGATATTTCGTATTCTTGCCTTCACCAATCTTAACAATCATCTCTTCTTTCAGCATCTTACCTAAAACAGCTTCAATTGTCGTAACGGATACATCGGGCAAGATATCAGCAATCTCTTTCTTGGAAATAGGAAGCAGGCTATTTAAAACAGTAGCTTCAATTCTAGAAGTTTTATTTATCTTTTTGCTATTCACAGTTGCAAACCTTTTATCGAGTTCTTTATAACAACTGAAAAGTGTCACAAGAAAGTTTTCAACAAAGAAAAAATAATCGTTTTGATTTTCATGCCAATCGACAGATGATTTCCTTAAGGCTTCATAATAATATCCTTTTGTATTATTGATTTGTTCTTCAAAAGATATGTATTTGCCTGCATCAAATCCCGCTTTATAAAGAAGCAATAAAGTCAACAGTCTAGACATTCTGCCATTGCCATCTGAAAAAGGATGAATGCATAAAAAATCAAGGACAACACAAGGTATTAAAAGCAACTGATTTATATTTGAGTTATCTCTTGCATCTATATAGGCTAAAATCAACTGCTCCATTGAGACTTTTGTTTCACTCACCAAAACAGGAGTAAAACGAACGCATCTTGTCCCATCAGCTTTGACTTCCATAATCACATTATCGTGTTCTTTATATTTACCTGCGACGTTCGGTTTCGCAACCCGAAGCATCATTTCATGTAAGGAAAGCAGATTCGCTTCGCTTATGTTTAGATTTTGATAATTATTATGTATCAAGTTCAAAGCATCGCGATATCCTGCAATCTCTTCTTCATTATGATTCAAAGGAGCACTGCTTCTATTGACAATTTCATTTATTCTTTCATCAGTGGTCAAGATTCCTTCAATCGCATTGGAACCCTTTACCGATTGAACAATCGCAATTTTCTCCAATTCCGTAAAAACGGCATTGTATTTTTCTTTCCTGGCATCATTATCCGATTTCATCGAATAAATGCCAGTCAAAACATTGATCAAAGCACCTGGTATCTTGCCTCGTTCTAAGAATGAATAATCATATTTTCGCATAATCATAAACCTTTCTGAATATATTTTACCATTATTTATGCATTAACAAAACGTCTATATGCATATATTTTTAATATTTTTATGCAGTATTATGAGGGCTATTATGGATAATCTGGGATTTTAGACACACTCCCAAAAGTGATATGTACTGTCTCTATTAAGGCAGTACATATCATCGATCATTCATTTTTTTCATTGTTTATGCAGCTTTTCGATAAGCAAAACAATTCCACTACAAGAAACACGCCATTGCTAAAGGCAAATACAAATAATCGTCAGTCTCTTTTAAATCGCCTTTTGTAAGAACAATCGGTTTGTTTGTCTTATCTTTGAAAGTAGAATGAAAATAATCCAGTGAAGAATGCTCTTTTGAATTGCCGCTTTTTACTTCGATAGGTGTAG
>CAVBGZ010000195.1:0-1300 GCA_963595075.1 Waltera intestinalis | reverse complement strand
GTGTAGTCTTTCCGCTTTGTTTGATCAAAAAGTCAACTTCATATTTTGTCTTCTTTTCACCATTCTTTACTATTTTTTCATAAAATCTTAATGGTTTACCGTTTGAAGCAAATATCTGAGAAATGAGATTTTCAGTCATCATGCCTTTATTAACCGATAATTTACCTAAAACAAAGGATCTATATAAATCGCTTCTTAAATAATTATCTCCAGCAGCAAGAGTCAAAAGAAGTCCAGTATCTCCCATGTAGCATTTTATCTTATCGTTCTGAAGAGAAAATCCATCAAATATCGTTGGTTCATCTAACCCGTAACACAACGTTCCTACCATAGAATCATTTATCCAATTGATTGCATCCCTATAACATGAAAAACGATCGCCTTCACCAAGAGAAGAATATTTTATCTTCTTATCATGATGAGAAAGCTGAGAAGGTATAGCATTGAATATCGATGTTGCCTCAGCAACATAATTATCCGCATATTTTACAATGTCTTCCCTATACAGCCTAACGATATTCCTTTTCATCTTTTCAACATCATCATAATTCTTAGTCTCAATGTATTTTAAAACAGCTTGTGGCATTCCACCAACTATCATATAAAGTCTTAAGCGGTTGTTGATAGTACTAAGCATATTGCCAAGAGGCTTTTTTCTATCAAAATATTCTTTTAAAATCGGGTAAGTTGCTTTATCATCAAGTGCACTCAAGAATTCCTCAAAATCTAAGGGATACATCGATATTTCTTCTTCTTCAGAAGGGATCAATATGTCTTTCGTGTTTTTCTTAATAGATATCAATGAACCCGTTTCTATGTAATCATATCTTCCATCTTCAACCAAATGCTTAATCAATTCTCTTGCCTTTGGATATCTTTGTATTTCATCGAAAATAAAGACTGATTCACGATTGTACAAAGGCGTTGCATATAAAAGCGATAATTGATTGAAAAAATCATCAAGATTATATTTGTTGCCATATTTCTTAAAAATCTGTAGCGTTCCATCCATTGGACTAGAAAAATCAATCAAGATATGACTTTTATATTCATTCTTAGCAAATTCCTCAGCTATAAAGCTTTTCCCGACACGTCTTGCGCCTTTTATAAGTATTGCTTTACCTACGCTTGAACTGCGTTTCCATTCAATAAGTTTTTGATATATTTTCCTGTGCAAAACCATAAATAATAACCACCTTTGTTTTTATTATAAAAAGAATTTATCATATGGTCAACAAAAAATTGAACATGAAATATATCAAACATCAACAAAAAATCGAACATTATCTTTTGCCAATTC
>CAVBGZ010000194.1:0-4617 GCA_963595075.1 Waltera intestinalis | reverse complement strand
ACTTCACCATTTGATTTGGTGCTCGTTAAATTCCTAGAAATCTTATGCCCATTCATTTCAATGGTTGCGGTTTTATTACTATCTAAAACTAAACGACTCGAAATGTTCCAGTCTTGCTGCATGACAATTTTGACTCCAGACTCAGCTGCATTCCAAGCAGAATCAATGGATGTATAATTTTTAGATCCATCTTCACTTGTGGCATATGTCGTACTTGCCTTAATTCCAATAGGGGATAGGCATAAAATTGAAGCACAAAGTATTCCAACTATTTTTCTGTTCATTGAGTTCACCATTCCTTTTTCCGAATAGTATACATCAAAAAAAGCCAAGGATGAATCCTTAGCTTAAAATTTTTTGTTTTATTTATTTTTCCTTTTTCTTCTTGATAAAGATAAATGCTCCAACTACAACAATTCCAATTATGACGACTGCTGTGATCACTGTATTACCATCTCCAAAGATACTACCCGTTTCTGTACTTTCTTCACTTTCACTATCTGAATAAACTAGAGTCAATTCAATATCGGATGTTATTGTATCTGACTTTATCGTTTGATCTTCTACAGTTAAGGATTCTGGTGCATCTTTATATTCAACGAATTCTTTATCTTCAACAATAGGAGCTTGTAGTTCAAGTGGTTCATTTTCATCGATTGTCATCTTTTGTGTGTTTTGCCAAGTACCAGCCTCATTCACCATGTTTAGAGTTATAGTATAGTTTTGAACTTCATTGGATTCATTAGAAACTGTGGCTCCTTCTTTAGAAATGATTTGTTTTGAAGAATCATCATAATAGATGGAATATTGGTTTGGATTATCCACAAAGAAAATGTTCATCGCATCATTTGTTTGATTTTTGGCGATGGTACGAGCTTTGTTTATATATAGTCCAATCTGACTAGATGAATCTGGAACGCTAATAATGTAGGAATATATGCTGTTGAATGTTTCTACGTATAAATCGGCATCACAATCTAAAAGTGCATTTTTATTGTTTGTGATATTTAGAGTCCCTCTTAGCGTTATGTCGTTATAACAAGTGATTTTAACTGCTCCACTACTTTGAGAATTTGACGTATTTTCTTGTACTGTTAAATTTTCTAATACACAATTATCATTTTCAATTTCAATGGCAGCCCCACAATCGGCACTATTATTTTTGAAAATACAGTTTGAAATGGTTACATATTCTTGCTGGATAGATACAGCTCCGCCTCGACCACCAGAATTCGAAGTGAATGTAATTCCATCAATCTTTCCTTCATTGCTTGAGAAAACACAACGTCCTGCGTATATACCACCGCCAAGATAGGATGATTTAGCTATATTGCTTGTAACTTGACCATCTTTATTTTTTGAACTCACTTCAAAATAGGAAGAGCCAAAATAGAGTCCACCACCATTATCATCAGATGTATTGGATTCAATTGAAGAATCATTTAAGTATACTTTTGTGCTTTTCGCATCCGAGTAGATGCCTCCGCCATGTGCGTGGCAATAATTATTGATGACATTGCTTTTGCCATTTAAAGTGATGGTTACATCATGGCCATCAACCGCAATACCACCACCATTGGCAACGTCACAGTCTAGGTCTTCAAGACTTGCACCAGCTGAATTATTAACAATTGTAGAACGATTGTTCATTTCAATTGAAGAATTTCTATTATTGACATAAACGCCTCCGCCATCTCTTTGGGCGGCATTAAAAGTGATTTCTGCATTATTCATTGTAAGTTTATCGCCAGAACCATCCATATAGATGGCGCCACCATGACCATCAGATCCCAATGAAAAGTTGGATTTATTTCCTGAGATAGAAACGGTATCTAAGTTTAGTGTAGAACCACCCTTCATATGGATTCCTCCACCACCATTGGTACTGTATCCACCTGTAACGAGTCCTCCAGAATACGTTACGGCATCCACTCTTATTCCATAGTCATAACCTTTAAAACTAAGTTTTGCCGTTGGTACTTTTTTGCCATTTAAATTTAAAGTTGAATTTGAACACAATTTAATGACTTCACCATTTGTTTTTGCGCTTGTAAGATTTCTTGAAATCTTATGTCCATTCATTTCAATGGTTGCCGTTTTATTACTATCTAATACTAAACGTTCACTTAGATTCCAATCACAACTCATGATGATCTTTGTACCATTTTGAGCTGCATTCCACGCATCGTCAATGGAAGTATAGACTTTAGTTCCATCTTCACTTTCTGCATACATCTGAGCGGCCTTAACGCCAATAGGAGAAAGGCAAAGTACGCTCGCAAATAAAATACTCAATATTTTCTTCTTATTCATATAAACACCCATTTCCTTTTTATCTAGTATACATGATTAATGCTTAACTAGGATGGTTTTTAATATTTTTTTTGAGGAAAAATAGCTATATATGAAGGCTACGACTTCTGCAATCCAGAATGCATACCATGCGTATGAAATGCCAAATGTATGTATGAAAAATAAAAGGCAAGGTATTAAGAAAATGAGTTGACGTATAGCTGCACCCATCATATTGACTATGCCATTTCCTAGACCTGAAGAAAAGTATCCACATAGAATGGTAATAGCGGCAAACACAAAGGAAATGGAAATGATTCTAAGCGCTGGAATTCCAAGTGCTAACATTTCACTACTTGCATAGAACATTCGCAACAATTGTTCAGGGAAAACACAAAAGATGATTGTTCCACATAGGGCAAGTAGGATTCCAGTAGGTAGAAGAATTTTCCAAGTTTGATAAACACGATTTGTTTCTTTGGCCCCATAGTTATATCCAACAATAGGTATTGCGGCTTGTCCAAGTCCGTTAATAGGCATCATAAGAAAGTTTTGTAGTTTGTAGTAGACGCCAAAAAAGGCTACGGCAGTTGCAGATATATTAAGCAATATACTATTCATAGTAAAAGTCATTATACTACCGATTGTCTGCATAATAATGGTTGGAAGGCCTACTCTATAAATGTCTATAATATCTTTCTGGTTGAAATGATAATTTTTAAAACATACATGAATAAGAGGGTTTTTAAAACGGTTAAAAAGCAAAGCGGAAATCGCTCCAGCAATTTGGCCGATAACGGTTGCGATGGCAGCACCTTTGATTCCCATTGCGGGACATCCAAACAACCCAAAAATTAGAATTGGATCAAGAATTATATTCAGAATGGCACCAATGATTAGGGAGATCATTGATAGTACGGTATCACCTACAGCTTGCAAAAGACGTTGAGCATAGGTTTGTATGAAAATGCCCCAGCAATAAACTAGATTGATGGAAAGATATTGTTTGCATAGTTTTTGTAATTGTGGATTGGATGTGAGCTTATAGGCAATCGTATCGGAAAAGAAGATTCCAACAACGGAAAATATAAGGGATGTCATAATCATTAAAAATAATCCTGTTGTGGCCGCTTGGCAAGCTTCTTCTATTTTTTGTTCTCCAATTTTTTTAGAGAGTAAAGCATTAAGACCAACGGCCGTTCCTACTCCAATGGCAATCATAAGAAATTGGATAGAATAAACAAGGGATGTGGCGGTTAAGGCTTGTTCTGAAAGTCTAGCGACAAACATACTATCGACAATGTTGTAAAGGGATTGTACAAGTAGGGATAACATCAGTGGTATGGCCATTGTGTATAATAACGGACGTATTGGCATGTTTGCTAATTTGTTTTTTGTGTTCATAATAATCTCCATTCTCGCAAAAAAAATAAGCGCGAAATCTTAGAGGGTAAGCTATTCCTCATGATTTCACGCTTAAAAAGCCGGCTTATTACTTGATATTATAATGTATGTTTGAATTAAAACGCAAGAAAATTTTTGTTTGACTTATTCAAAAAACAAAAATATAATACTAACAAAACGAGTGGCGAACGAGCGTAAATCCAGTTTGGTTGCTCGTTTTTTTATTCGTGAAAGAGTGTGTAGCTTATCAGCGTAAGTCCAACTTATGAGGTAAGTGCACACTCTTTTAGCGTAAAAAGGAAGGATAAGTGAAGATGGAAAAAAGTATTAAAATGAAAGACATGCCGGTAAATAAACTCATGTTGCAGATGGGAATACCGATGATCTTATCAATGGCATTACAAGCTGTTTACAACATTGTAGATAGTGCCTTTGTTGGAAATATGAAAGTGGGTAGTGAAGCGGCATTAAACGCACTAACACTGGTGTTTCCTGTACAAATGTTGATGGTGGCAATCGGAATTGGAACAGGAGTAGGAACGAATGCACTTCTTGCGAAAACTTTAGGACAGGGAAAGGATAAAAAGGCTGCGAAAGTTGCAGGGAATTGTTTATTTCTTGGTGTGATTATTTACTTGTTATGTTTATTGTTTGGAATTTTTGGCGTAAGAGCCTATATTTCTTCTCAAACTGTAGATGCAGAAGTACTTGAAATGGGCGTCAGCTATTTGAGGATATGTTGTGTGGTATCTTTTGGAAGTGTCTTCTTCTCATTATTTGAAAAACTTCTACAAGCAACAGGGCGTTCTCTTTATTCTACAATCGGTCAGGTTGTGGGTGCAGTGGTGAATATTATCCTTGATCCAATTATGATTTATGGTATCGGACCTGTTCCTGAAATGGGAGTAGAAGGCGCTGCTT
>CAVBGZ010000193.1:0-4709 GCA_963595075.1 Waltera intestinalis | reverse complement strand
GGCCAAGAAAATCAGACCACATTTTTAATTAAATCAAATAAAATACAGAAAATCGTAAACCCAAAATATACTGCAATCGATGGTGTTTTAAAAAACGTTTTTGTCAATTCTTTATCCCATGACTCATCATGAACAAACTCCAAAATATCCTTTGCATACTTTACAACACTATAAATACCATACAAAATCAACAAAACCACAATAACGATAAATCCATTAAAATAGCCAACTAACGAAACCAAGAAATTATTAGCCGCATGACCCAAAATGGTAACACTTAAACTCTGCGTTTTCTCATACATATAACATAACACCAAACTAATAAAGAAAGCAGGAACAGACTGGCTTAGATTCAAATGTAAAAGGCCAAACAAGGCTGATGTCATCACAACCGCAAACATTTTATTATATTTAGCCATCTGATTATAAATCATTCCTCGAAAAATCAATTCCTCAAAAATAGGTGCCACTATCGCAACACTCAAAAACGTAAACACGTTATACCAAGAATTCCAAGTAAAAGAGTAATCCGGACTCGTATCAGGTAGACCTAATTTTGAAAAGAGAAAACCAATCATACTAATGCCATAATTAATCAACAACATCATTCCAATCGTATCCAGTGTTTCTATTGGTTTAAAATCAAATTTCAAATCCCTTAATTTATTTGAAAAAGTAGAATTCATAAAAAAGACTAAAATCAAGCCCGATAAAAAAGAAACAAAGAAAAGGGATACTGCATTCAATACGGTATAATCAGCAATCATAACCATATAAATAGCGGTAATAATCAAACTAAACACAAAAGACATGCATATCTGCATCGCAATATATAACCATAAAGAGACACCAACATTACCAAAATCTCTCTTCGCATTCTTATAAACATCAAATTCAGGAGGTGTAACCATAAAAATCCTCAACTTTCTGTTTCTACTATAACACAAAAGAGGCCTTAACCCTCTTGCAAAATATGCAAATCTTTTAAAGCCTCTTCAATCGAATTTAAATCCTCAACACTCTTCGCACTAATCGTATGACTATGATATCCACTCGTCAAATCTGTTAATGGCTTTGACTTCTTTGATCGAATATCTTCCATAAACTGTTTTACTTGTTTACGCGAAGAAATATGTATATCCGCCTTTAAACGACCATAAACCTCGTGCTCCACAAATACATCTTCAATGCATCCACCACAATCTACGATTGCATTCATCTCTGTTTCCATTAAATCCATCGTATGATAACACGCATACACTCTTTCAAATTTAGCTGCACGACAAACATATCCTCTATTCGTCGCAATAATATCAATATTTCTAGCCTTCAACAATGCGATATCCTGAACAATGACCTGCCTAGAAACATGAAAATGCTTCGCCAAAGCACTCCCAGATAAAGGCTTGTCACTCTCTAATATCATAGTATAAATCGCATCTAAACGTTCATTCTTATCCATGAAATTATTCTACCATTAAGTTTTTCAAAGACAAATCCAAAATCTTAGCCGAATGTGTCAAGGCACCACAAGAAATATAATCCACACCAAGAGAAACATATTTTTCTACATTCTCTTTTGTTACATTTCCCGAACACTCCGTTAAAGCTTTTCCATTGATTAATTCAATTGCACTTTTCATATCTTCCACACTCATATTATCTAACATAATAATATCAGCACCTGCATCAAGTGCTTCTTGAACCATATTTAAATTTTCAGTTTCAACCTCAACCTTTAACACAAATGACGCATAATCTCTAGCCATGGCTACTGCCTTTTTTATGGAACCAGCCGCCGCAATATGATTATCCTTCAACATAATTCCATCCGATAAATTATAACGATGATTATGGCCACCACCAGCTTTCACTGCATACTTCTCAAAAATACGCATATTTGGCGTTGTTTTACGCGTATCCAATAAACACGTCTTAGAACCTTCCAACAAAGAAACAATCTCATGCGTATACGTCGCAATCCCACTCATTCTTTGTAAATAATTTAAAGCCGTTCTTTCACCCGTAAGAAGAACACGTACATATCCACGAATAACCCCTAATAATTGCCCTTTTTTCACAGCATCTCCATCTTTACAATAGCATTCAACTTTAGTATTCTCATCTAACAATGTAAAGACTCTTTTAAAAACTTCTAAACCAGCAATAATACCATCTTCCTTACAAATCAATTGAACACTACCAAATTTGTCTTCCGGAATGATCGCATTCGTAGAAACATCCTCATTTGTGACATCTTCTTCTAAAGCCATTAAAATCAATTGATCCACTCGACTATTTCTCACGCGCCTCACGCTCCCTTTCTATCTCCTGTAACACCAAATTTTTATATGTTTTTTCCATATTACTCAATTGAGATGATTTTACTTTACTTGCCAATACATCAAAATCATCCATATGAGCTGGACTACACTTCAATAAATCTATCATGGCCCTTTTGCCCCATACTAAAGATTCCAATAAAGAATTACTTGCTAAACGATTTTTTCCATGAACACCGTTGCAGCTTGTTTCTCCAACCGCATACAAATGAGAAAGAGACGTTCTAGAATCCTTATCTACATGTATACCGCCCATAAAATAATGTTGCGCTGGAACAACAGGAATCCATTGTTTTGTACAATCATAGCCTTCCTCTAAACACTTCTCATAAATATGAGGAAAATGAGAAAGAATAACATCCTTTCCTAAAACCGTCATATCCATCCACACAAAAGGTGTATGATCTTTTTTCATTTGTTTGCGAATATTTTCCGTCACAACATCTCTGGCAAGCACTTCACTTGTAAAACGGTTTCCATTTTTATCATAAAGTAAAGCACCTTCACCACGAACCGATTCACTAATCAAAAAAGCTCTTCCCTTTTTCTTTGTATATAACGTAGTAGGATGAATTTGAACATAATCCACATTTTCTAATTCAATACCATGCTGAATCGCAATCGCAATCGCATCCCCAGTCAAATGAGGATAATTTGTAGAATGATCATACAATCCACCAATACCGCCACAGGCGAAAATAGTAAATCCTGCCTCAATAGCCAAAACATTTTCCTCTTTATCTTTCGCGAGGATTCCAAAACAACAATCATCCTTTTCAAGGATATCGATCATTGTTACATATTCTAGAATATGTATATTTTCTCTCTTTCGAGCTTGCTCTAATAAATGAGATGTAATCTCTTCCCCCGTTATATCTTCATGAAAAAGAATACGCGGTTTTGAATGCGCTCCCTCGCGCGTATAATCCAATTCTCCATCTTTTGTCGCAAAATCTACGCCATAGCCTATCAGCTCGTTGATTGTATCTCGACTGGATTGAATCATAATCTCTACAGATTCTTTGCGATTTTCATAATGCCCCGCCTTCATGGTATCTTCCATAAAAGAATCGAAGTCACTTGAATCTCGAAGCACGCAAATACCACCTTGAGCCAAGTATGAATCACTATTTTGTGCATCCGATTTTGTGATCATCAAAACATTTAAATTTGCAGGCGCATGCAAAGCCGCAAACAAACCACTTGCCCCCGTGCCAACAATTACGACATCTGTTTCTAACTTTTTCATTTTATTTAGCCAACTCCAACATTCGATCTAATGGTTTCTGTGCTAGTGCACTTACTTTGTCATCCACAAAAATCTCATTTGTTTCCTTAGATAAACATTCATACACTTTCTCCAAAGATACTTTTTTCATATTCATACAAATCAATTTATCCGATAATGGATAAAATTTCTTATGTGGTGATTTTAACTGCATTTCATGTAGTACACCAAGCTCTGTACCAATCACAAACTCATCATTTTCATGATCTACCGTATATTGAATCAATTGTGATGTACTTCCAGCATAATCTACTGCTTCAACCACTTCATTGATACATTCTGGATGGACAATGATTGGAACATTAGGATGTTCTTCTCTAGCCTTTTTAACATCTTCTAAAGTCACACGTTTATGTGTAATACAATAACCATCATTTAAAATAATATTCTTTTCAGGAACTTGTTTTTTTACATAGGCCCCCAAATTTCCATCCGGAATAAAGAAAATATTCTTATTTGGAAGTTCACGAACAATCTTGACCGCATTTGAACTTGTCACACAAACGTCCGCCATCGTTTTTAAATCAACTGTTGAATTAATGTAACATACTACAGCCAAGTCCTCATATTCTTTTTTCATACGCTCTATCACTGTCTGACTTGCCATATGAGCCATTGGACAATCTGCATTTAAATCTGGCATAAGCACCTTTTTATTTGGATTTAACATCTTGGCACTTTCACCCATAAATTTAACTCCCGCAAACACAATAATATCTGCATCTGTATCTCTTGCCTTTTTGGCTAGAGCATAGGAATCTCCTACAAAATCAGCTACATCCTGAACGGCTCCATCTACATAATAATGCGCTAAAATAATCGCATTCTTTTCTTTTTTTAATCTCAATACATCCTCACGAATAGACATTTTATCTCCTCCATACACATCGTCTTGTATTATACACCCTGTATTTACATGTGACAAGACAGTTGATAAGAGCATATAAAAACATCTGCCTAAACAGATGTCATATAATTTCATTCATACATTTTAACAAATCTGAAACATCCTTATTGTTTGGATGACTTAAAGAAGCTTCAAAATTACGTAATTTTTCTTCATCATCCTTAAACTTCTC
>CAVBGZ010000192.1:0-4723 GCA_963595075.1 Waltera intestinalis | reverse complement strand
TATAATAGATACCTATTATACACTCGGAGATCATCTCCTTACCATTTGGTGGACCTAAATAAAGAGGAGACGAACACATATTTGTTATATCTTCTACTTTTATTCTCTCTATTGAATTTGAGAATGTATAAGCAATATCAACTCTTCCATCATAATGCAAATAAACTGTGTTTATACAGTTATCTATCAAGAATTTCTTATCATTTAAAGTCAAAGGTTCTGTATTGAATACCTTAGATACAACATTCTCTAATGTGAATTTATCTATAATAGGATGATTGATTCTTTCTTTGTATAAGGATTCATTTAGTTCATCCTTTTCTTCTATGAGTTCTTCATAACGAGCCTTAAATGTTAATGGATCAAATCCATTTTCAATCGCATTCATGATGTTTGTCATCTTAGATTCGACTTGTTTAACGCTTTTTTCTAGTTCCTTAACTAATGGATTATCTTTCTTTTGTATCTGAAATAATTTATCGGCTAAGACTTTACCATCAATCCACATTCTTAGGTCTCTATTTATCTTCTTGATAATAAAGTCCTCAATCTCATCTTTTTGAATAGGCAAGCAAGAACATAACTTATTCTTACGTTTGGCGTTATTGCATTTGTAGTAGTGATAAACCTTACCAGTCTTAGATGTTCCTGTCTCACCGATAAATAGACCACCGCATTCAGCACATCTAAGCTTAGCTGATAATAGATATTCTTCTTTCTTGTAATAAGAACCTTTGGCTCTATTTCTTCCTAGTTTCTCTTGAACCTTATCAAAGGTAACTTTATCAATAATAGGAGGAATACAGTCATAGTTGATATTATCACCGAACTTGTATTCTCCGATGTATTTCCTATTTTGTAATAGATGATAGAAACTACCATGAGGGAATTTATTTCCTTTGTGGTTTCTTACTCCTTGAGCGTGAATAATATCTAGAATTTTAGGAATAGACATATTGTCCTTAAGATATTCACTAAAGACAAATCTCAGCACCTTAGCCTCTTCTTCAATGACCACATATTTTCTATCAACAAGCTTATAGCCAAAAGGAATAGGTCCTCCATTGGCTTTTCCTTGAAGGACATTTTCTTTCTCTCCACGCTTAATCTTACGAGCTAGTTCGACTGAATAATATTCGTTGTAGGAATCGCTGATTCCTTGATAAAGAATTTGTTCAGGACCATCAATGTTTGGTTCTGTACAGCTTAGTAAATTGATGCCATTCTTAGTTAATATTTCTCTATAATCTAATGCTTGTCTTCTGTTTCTTGAGAATCTATCTGATTTCCAAACAATGACAACATCAAATAAATTGTTATAAGAATCATTGATCATCCTTTGGAACTCTGGTCTATTATCACTTCTAGCAGATAATGCTCTATCAATATAGGTAGATATTATTTCTATATTATTACTATTAGCAAATGCAGTGCATTCTCTTATTTGACCATCAATGGATTCTTCTCTTTGGTTGTCGCAAGAATATCTTGCATAAATTACTCCTCTTTTCTTCATTCGCTTAATTGCCTCCTATTCTAGGTGCAACATAAGCTAGGAAAAGAAAAAGCCAGTTACACCTTTAATGACCAATAACTAGTTGATCGTTAATTTCTAGCTTTCTTTTCGAACGCGCTAGAACGTGTAGTTGGCTTTGCCTCTTTGCGACCTTCTTTTACAACTTGCAGGTCTCTAAAGTTGTATCACCTGGCTTAGTAGTTAGCTAAGACTGCGATAAGTATCTTATTTTTCTTTATGATAATCGTCTAACATTTTTCTTAATGTCAAACCTATTGCTTTTCCTAACAAACAAGGAACGGCATTTCCTATTTGAACTAGTTGCCACTTTTTGCTTCCTTCAAATATGAAATCTTCTGGAAAAGACTGTAATGTAGCTAGTTCTCTAGGAGTCATCGGTCTACTTAGAATTGGGTGGATATTAACTCCACCATGATTTTCTTTAACTGTACATGAAGGCTTATTCCAATCAACCTTTTTCCAAGCATCACTATAGTTAGCATAAAGACTTTTACCCACAGGTATTTCTTCTAATCTTTTCTTCATAGCTGGACTTGTTTTAGTAAAGATATGATTTATCGATTTATCCTCTGGTATGTCCATATACTTACCAATTGCTTGACCGACAGTTACATAATGTTCTTCATCCAACATTGGCTTTGGATGATAATTTGTGACACCAATTCGATTTCCAACAAAAATAACTCTATGTCTAGTTTGTGGTGTGTAATAGTCTGCGCTATTAAGAACAGTCAAATTAATTTCATATCCTATTTTTTTATAGTCCTCAATAATCATTTCTTCGACCTTGCCATTTAACATAGATCTTAGCCCTTCTACGTTTTCCATTACGACAAAATCAGGCTTTAAATGTTCTACAATTTCCTTCATTTCTTTATATAAAGAATTTCTAGGATCATCAACCACTCTATAGCCAGACATTGAAAAACCTTGGCAAGGGAATCCACCGACAATAATATCGATGTGTTTGCCTTTTACGGATTCATAAAGATTATCCTTAACTTCCTGCGTTCTAATGTCACGTGTTTCTACTTGTTCTTTGAATTTTTTATTCTTGATAAAATTTTTTTCGTAAGTAGCAACAGCTTGGGGCATAATTTCAACGCTGGCAACCGGATTTAATCCAGCCATTACCAAACCGCAAGATAAGCCACCTGCACCAGAAAATAAATCTATAAAGTTATATGTAGATCTATCTTTTTTGTGTTTCCAACCATCTAATTTCCAAACATCTGAAATGTCCATCCAATTTACGATGTCATTTTTTGTGCAATTATTTTCTTGTTCCTCAGATCCTGAGCAACCGTTTTCAACCCATTCATCGAAGTCACTTTTTTCTATACGAGTTTTATTTTGAATTTTAGTACTTTTTAATTTTCCCGAAGCAACAGCTCTTCTAATCGTTTTTTGGCTTTTACCAGCCAATTGAGCTGCTTCTGCAATTGTTATTATCATTATAAATCCTCCGTTATGTCCACTACCCATGTTTTTACAATGTCCATTATACATGTCTATAGGTATTTAGTCAATACTTAGAACTTATATTTTATTTTTTTGTGAAAAAATCAACCGAGAGTGTTCCTAATAGGAAAATTTTCAAAACCGTTTCTAATCCCCTTCCACAAAATCGCCTATAAGTTTTTTTAGATTTTCGAAATTGAATCTAAATTTAAAACAGTTTCTATTCGTGTGAACCTGGAATTCGCCAATGCTTATTTTCTTATAATATAACGTGTTACTTTCATTCCACTCATCGATGGTTTGCTTTGAAAAGTCAAAATCATCTCTTTCCCAATCAATCTCATTTCCATAATCTTTTTCAAAAATCTCGTATTTAAAAACATTTTTTTGTTTTTTTGGAGCATAAATTCGCAGAAGATAATCTGAATCAAACATATGATGCATATAGATTGGAATCATCTTTTCTATATTTGAAAAAACCATACTTTTGAAATTATTCTTATCTATATGGTCATCCTCTATCAAATCCTTAAAATATTGGTAGCATGTAGTAGAATTTGGCTGACCAACCTCGGGTGGACACACCATTTTTCCTATATTGGTTTTTAATGATAAAGTTTTATTGCCTTCAAGCATAAAATCATATGAACATTTACTTGCCCCTCCTCTTTCACCAACTTTGTTGCCTGTATAGTCTATTGGTTTTGGAAGAGCTTTAAAAATTTTATTGATTAAAGGTATTAATTCTCTTTCATAATTTAAAGAAGCTCTATGATTATATTTTGCGGGAAAATCAAGGTTAAAAGCATTACAAATTACTTTTTCAGCCGTTATTCCTAATGTTTCATTGTTGATTTGTTTGTCTTTAACATATGGAAGTAGAGCTTCCATAGCGAATCTAAATTTAAAAGTTCTGTTTTTATGAACTTGAACTTCAGCAATCGATACTCCCTTGTATTTAATAGTATTGCTTTCAATCCATTCTTCAAATGATCTAGTGAATGTAAAGTTTTTTGCATCAAACTCTAAGTCAGCATAATTATCGCCTTTAATAATTTCACAATCGTAATTGTTTTCCTTTTGATTTACCCAAGCGATATAATCTGCGTCAAACAAATTATCTAAGAAAATAGGAAACATCTCACTCAAATGATAAAAAACAAGTTTTTTGATATCTGTTTGGTCTTTTATTTCATGACCATAGATACTTCCAAAATATTCATTTAATTTCTTATAGCCAGCTTGTCCTACATTACGTGGTGCAACTTTATCTCCTTTAATATTTGTTCTAATAGATAATGATGAGTTGTCTTCTAATATGAAATTATATGGTACATCTCTTCCTTTAGTTGTTTTATCAAATGTTGTACATGAAATTGGTTTAAGCCCTATTTTATTGAAAATTTTATCAATTAATATTGAGCAATTGCCTTTATACCTACAGTCATATGATGATTGAAAAAAAGAAATAGCTCTATCACTATTTGGAACTATTCCATATTTATCACAAATACATTTTTGTAATGTAAAACCAAATTTTGAAAAATTATCATTCATACACTAACATCCCTTTCAAAATGATTATTTATAATTATTTTAACAAATTCTATCGATTTTTGCTAGATGATAGAGCCTTTCACGTCACCTGGGTATCCCAGTGTTGAGACCTCGTCTCAAAGTCGATTGGAGCAGAGTGCTCCACATCTCTTATCCTGTTTCGGTTTT
>CAVBGZ010000191.1:0-4737 GCA_963595075.1 Waltera intestinalis | reverse complement strand
TTTCATTTTCTTGAAACGTATAATTCACATCTTCCAAAATTGGTTGATTATATCCAAAGTCTACATGTTCTAAATGAATGGAGTGTAGCTTTTCCAATTCATATTTTTTATCATGATTCTCTTTTTTGATCATATGATCCAATTCTTCTTTAACTATTTTTGAAGCATCGAATCGATTTTTCAAAGAAAGAAATCCAGTAATCGGACCAACTACCATATTGCTTGCTTGTACTATAGAAATCAGTGTTCCTACTTTCATGTTTCCAATGTGAATTAACAATACGCCAAATAATATAGTTCCAAAAAACATCCATTGACCAATGCCATCATTTAACATCGACAATATATTTAGCAATCCATTTGAATGCAATTGTTTTTTACATAAATCATGATTTTTATCATCTAGCTCTTTTTGCATCCATTCTTCTCTTTGATAGTTTTTTACAACTCCAAAGTTGTACCCAAAATTCTGAAGACTATGCATCCACTTTTCATTTGATTGAACGTATCGATTTTGATTCTCACTAATTGTATTAGAAAAACAATGATTTATAATCGCAATCAATAAGGCACATCCGTATAAAAATAATAAAATTTTATAATTCAACATTCCAATATAGATACTTCCCAGCAAAAAAGAAATCACATAGCTAAACATTGATAAATAACTTGAAACATATTTGTCAATGAATATATCCATTTTATTACCAAATGTATTCATCAATTCCGTATTCGATAAGGTAAGCGTATCTTCTTTTAAAAATTGCTCATATAACTTCTCATTCCATTTAAAACGAATATGTGTCTTCAAGTATTCATTCATATATTGTTGAATAAACCCAACAATCAAATATAAAAGTAAGAATAAAAATATGATTATAAATCCTTTTGAAAATGTCGTTATTAAAGTTGTATCATCAATAAGTTTTCCTATTAGAATTGATTTTAAAATATCTACAAAAGAATACAGTAATATAAATAAACATGTCACTATAAGCAACATAACTTCCTTTTTTGAAGATTTAAACATAAAGTTTCCCCCTTTTTTTCTCATTCTAATTCAATTTCATCAAGAAAAAAGATTTTGTCTTTGGGAAAAAAAAGAGTAAATTGAACACTCAATCTACTCTAAATACATTTTTTGAGAAAAATAACATTCTTGTTCATATGCCTCTTTCCAATGATTTGTGCTAACACACGCTTCTTTAAAAAGGTAATGAATAAAAATATCATCTTCTCGTTTTTTTAATTCTGCTTTTAAATTTTCATATAAATGATTTTTATTCATCAAATAGCTTGGAATCTCATCTATAAAATCAACATTCTTGTTTAGTTTCATTTCACAAAAACAATACCTTTCAAGAAATCTTTGTTTCATAGTATCTTCCATATATTTTACTTTCTTAAATCCTAATTTAAATATTTTCTCTGCCTCAACATATTTTTCATTCATTAATAAAAGCACAGAATAATTATAATAAACCATCGATTCGTATTTATTTTTAATTTCAGTTTTAAAATGTTTTTTAGAAATATCTAAAATTTTAAAATAACATTCTTCAACCTTTTGTAAATCTGGAAAACTAGTCCATGCTATATCCAATAAAATATCACACACGCAAACCAAGTTACACTTTTCTAATGCGATCGTATAAGCCTCCTTTAATAAATCATACGACTTAAATAGATTGTGATTCTTTAGTTCATTTCCAGCTTGCCCTTTCAATAAAAACAATTGAATATTTTGATCAAGTTTCCACTTACTTCCTTGTTGCGTCCACGTCAAATAAATAGAATAAAGGCCTTTTTGTTTCTCATTCATAAATTGAACATAATTACTTAGATCAATCTCTGCATTAAAATTGGCGTCACAAATTTCACTAGCATATCTTTTAAACAATTCATAGTCAATGTAAACTGAACTTCCAAATAATGTATGATCATATCCAATTAACTCGTCAATTGTATCAAATATCTTTACATCATATTCAAATAACCGTTTAAAAAACACATTTAGTAATCCCTTTATTTTCTCAATCTTTGTATCTTCAACTATTTTTATATCTAATTTTTTCAACAAAAGAGTAATAATCTCTTCACTCGCACTCACTTCATTATTTTCTATTTTTGACAAATAAGAAACAGAACAAATCCCATGTGACAACGCCTCCATAGAATATCCTTTTTCTTTTCTTATCTGCTGAATATACATTCCTCGATAATCTTTCATGTTTCACCTGTTATTTAAACAACCAATATCGATTTCGATTGGCTTCATCCCCCGCAAACTCTAGATACTTTTTAAAATTACCATCCGGATAATATTTAGGTTCACGATACCTACAATCTGTAGCCAAAACATCAAAATCACAAGTTAATACATTCTCATTCACATGTACTTTTTCTTTACGCCCCTCTATTGTATATTTATCCTCAGTTTGTGAAGGATCCAGAATGGTTACTACATCATTTTCATCCATACCAACTACCGTCACAAAATGTCCACCATGACTAAATACACCAACATAATTTTCCTCTTCACGATCTCCGGCAACACACGCAATCGCCATATAACCCTTCTTTAAGTGTTCATACATCTTCTCTTTTGAATCTGTACAAATAACTTCTAAGCCAAATTTTTGGGCTACATGTGGTGCCAATACATCCATATCCGTACCTGGAGAATGGTTTGCGTTTACAGACATTGATAACTCCAAACAATCAACCAAAGGAAAACTTTTTCCTGTATAATTTTCTACCAACATACAAGCCGCACACAATCCACATCCAGCCTGTTTCACTGTCACTTTATCCTGATGAAGTTCTGGCATATCCGTAATAATTGGATATAAAACATGAGGATACTTTGTTTGATTATAATACTTATACATTTACTCTACCTCCAACACATCGCAAAATGTTTTTAAATACACTCTTGCCGCATTCTTTACATCTTCAATATCTACATTCTCATTTGGCGCATGAATACCCTCTGTATTACTTGGCCCATACTGCAAGGTATCAATACCATTTTGACGATATAACCTCGCATCACTACATGCCCATTGCCAAGCTGGATAGACTCGTATACCCCAAATTTCTTCTGCATTTTTCTGTAAAGACTTTACAAGCTTACAATCATTTCGCGTAATACTCGCTTCACTAATCCAATCCAAAGAATACGTGACTCCTTCTTCTAATATTGAATCTAAACAGTTAATTATTTCTTGATGATCGACACCATAAGGAAGCCTGCAGTCAATGGTTGCTTGCGCAAAATCGGGTACGACATTCGCCGCACTACCACCCTGTATCACACCCACGTTACAAGAAACATGTCCAAGTACCTGGCCAGCACCATCTACTCCGATTTCTTGATTATCAACCCAAACACTTTGATTATAAGCATCCATTAAATCATCTGGAATATGACCATGAATATGCGTTAATGCATCTAATTTATTAATCACTCTAGAAAGTTTTAAAATCGCATTCTCTCCTTTATATTGGGCTAAAGATCCATGGGCACATACACCACGAGAAATGAATTCAATATGAAGTTGTCCTTTTTGCCCTGTTTCAATAGTCCAATTACTAGTAGGTTCCCCAATAATCACACCATTCAGGCCTTTAAAATAGCCATTTTTCGCCAACCATTTTGTACCATATTCAGAACCAGACTCTTCATCTGAAACAATATGCATCGTAATACCTCCATGAATCGGTACATTTAGCTTGTGAAAAATACTTGTCGCAAACAACAAGCCTGCAACACCCGCTTTCATATCACTTGTTCCACGACCTAATATTTGTGTATCGGTTACCTCACCTGAAAATGGATCCCATTTCCATTGCGTTAAATCTCCTGCAGGTACTACATCTAAATGTCCGTTCCAACCGAGTTGATATCCTTCTTCATTTCCAATTTTTGCGACAATATTTGGATGTTTCGGATTTTCTCCAACCTCTTTAAAAGAAATACCTGCTTCTTTTAAATAGTTTTCAACATAATCTACAACCTCTCGTTGTGATCCGGTTGGATTTTCACTAGGTATACGAATCAAATCACAAACTAAATCAATTAATTCATCCATATGATCTTCCATATATTGATACATTTCTTCACGCATAAAAAAGCCTCCAGTTTTTTAATATTGTAAATCATTTGAAAACAAATGAAAATGATTTACAATAAATTTATCTAGGAGGAAACTATATGTAATTAAAAATATTGTCAATAGGGATTAAATGTGTAAAAAAGGCTCTCATGGAGGTAATATATGAATACATCTAATATCACTAATTATAAACCAAAAGATTTTGCTGAATTATTGGGTGTCTCAGTCAAAACGTTACAACGTTGGGATAGAGAGGGGATTCTGAAAGCAAATCGAACTCCAACTGATAGGCGTTATTATACTTATGAGCAATATCTTCAGTTTAAGGGTATAAATACTGAAAATGATAATCGTCAGATTGTTATTTATGCCAGAGTATCTACAAAAAACCAAAAAGACGATTTACAAAACCAAGTAACTTTTTTACGTCAGTTTTGCAATGCTAAAGGTATTATTGTAGACCAGTGTATTGAAGATTATGGAAGCGGGCTTAACTACAACCGTAAAAAGTGGAACCAATTATTAGATGAAGTAATGGAACGAAAAATCAAAACGATCATAATTACACATAAAGATAGGTTTATCAGATTTGGCTATGATTGGTTTGAAAAATTCTGTA
>CAVBGZ010000190.1:0-4753 GCA_963595075.1 Waltera intestinalis | reverse complement strand
CGAGTGCAGATCAGATTCAAAAAATAAAGGAATTAGGGGATGATATAGAGTGAATTTTAATCATTTAAGATATTTTATAGAGGTTGTAGAAGAGAAGAGTTTTACAAAGGCTGCAGAAAATTTGTATGTGAGTCAATCGGCCATTTCAAAGGCAATCCATGGGCTAGAAAAAGAGTTGGATACAAATTTATATGAAAGAGATACAAGAGTTTTTGTGCTCACAAATTCTGGTGAACTTTTATATTCTTTCGCAAAAAATGTGGTTGGTTATTATGATGTGAAGGAAAAAGAATTAAAAAATCAGATGTGTCATAGTCACCATACTTTGCGTTTAGGTTTACCTCCTACAGCGGGTAGTATTTACTTTTTTAGCATGATTCATGAATTTCAAAAACAAAATCCAGATATTCAACTTCAAATCAATGATACGACTTCTAAATATATTCCAGACTTATTGTTGGAGGGAAAATTGGATTTGGGCGTTGTGATTGAGCCTTTTGAAGATCATCGTTTCGTTAAAAAAATCGCATATGAAACAGAAGCTATTCTTGTGGTTTCGAATGTGCATCCTTTGTCTAAAAAGAGAAAAATTCATCTTGGAGATTTAAAAGAAGAAAACTTTTTACAAGTGACAAAAGATTTTCAATTTCGACAAGTATTTGAAGAATATTGTAAGAAGGCTGGATTTACACCGAATGTTACTTTTGAAAGTAATCAGTGGGATATGATTGTAGAAATGGTTGCGGATAATCAAGGCGTAAGTGTCCTTCCTTTACCACTTTTAGAAAAGTATAAGGCAAAGAATATAAAGACGATTCATTTGGTTCAACCTGAATTTCCGTGGGCACTTACTTTGATTCGTCCAAGACAATATCCTGTGACGTATTCTATGCAAAAATTTATGGATTTACTTTAGGCTGCTTAGGCAGCTTTTTCTTTATGAATTTTTTTCATGATGGATGAAAAAGAGATATTGGCTTATTTTCTCTTTGTGCGTTTAAATAAAAGTAGGTAAAGCGCTTACTAAAATAAATAAAACATATGTTTTATGAAAAAGGAGAGAAATAATGAAATCAAATCAAACGAATTCGAGTAGTAAAACTCGAGCTTATACAATTGAAGCAATTTTGTTTCTAACGTATGCATTTTTTGCGGTAAACTGGATTGCAGGAAGTACGTTAACGAGTCAGATTGCCGAAACATTTGGAGTGGATAGCGGAGCTTCTTCTTCATTTGTTTCCAATGCGGTCACAATTGCTAAGATTATTGGTAACTTTTTGGCGGCTTATATTTTAAATAAATTATTACCTAAAAAATCAATTGGACTAGGTTCTTTATTGATTTTTGGTGGAAGTTTAATTGCGGTATTTGCACAATCGTATCCAATGTTTATTGTGGGTCGATTTATGATGGGATTTGGCGGAGCTGTATTTGTGATTTACTTTGCACCCGTTGTTATTCATTATTTTACGGCAGACCAGAGGCCTACAGTGAATGCTTTAAATAGTTGTGCTTATAATATTGGCTCAGTTCTTGCTTTATTGATTGTTGGACCTGTTATTACTGCTTTGCAGACTTGGCAAAAGAGCATGGGATTCTTCGCAGCAATCAGTGGTGTTCTATTTGTTTTATGGCTTGTTTGTGGTGAAGATTTTGAATTGAATAAAACAACAACGACTACAGAAGAAAAGAAATATTCTATTAGAGATGTATTAACGGAAAAAATCACTTGGTTACTTCCTCTAAGTTATTCTGGTGTATTGATTTTGTATCTTACTTTATTGCAATTGTTCCCAAGAACAGATGGTTCAGCTATTAGCGCTTCTACATTATCCGCTTTAAGTGGTATTGGAGGAATTATTGGTACATTACTTGCCATTTTACTTTCAAAGAAATATCATAAGAGAAAACCAGTTATTATTGTTTGTGGAATTATTATGACCGCAAGTGCTTTCTTGATGGTAAAAACAAGTTCACCAATGGTTGCAATTGTATGTGCTCTTGTTTTAGGTACATTTATGTTCTTGCCGATGACATCTTTAATGTTGATTCCACAAGAATTACCTGAAATGACACCAAGTCGTTTGACGGCCATTATGGGTGTGTTCTGGGCTGTATCTTATATAATTGAGACTGTTGTATTCTTCTTGTTTGGTGTTATTTTTGATCATACAGGAAGTTATAATTCAAGTATTTTGATTGCGGTTATTTTAAGTTTATCTTTTGTGATTGTAGGTATGTTCTTGCCTGAAACAGGAAAAGAGTAGAGGAGTAATTATGATGTATCCTGTACAAAAACAAGCATTATCCAATGGAGAAAATATAGCGTATCGTGAAGAGAATTTAAATGTGAATGGACCTATATTATTGTTGATTCATGGTAATCAAAGCTCATCTTTGTATTATGAACATTTGATGCAAGACTTAAAAGAGAGCGCACACATTTATGCGATTGATATGGCTGGCTTTGGCGATTCAAGCTACGCGCATCCACATCTAACTATGAAGGATTGGGCAGATGATGTTGCGTTATTTATGGAAGAAAAAAAGATAGATCAAGCTATTGTTCTTGGTTGGTCTGCTGGTGGTGGAACGGCTTTAGAGCTTGCGGCTTGTTACCCTGATAAAGTAAGCCATCTAGTGTTAATGGCTTCGGTTGGTGTAAAAGGATTTAAGCTTCCATTACGTGATGAAAAGGGAATGGTAGTGCCTGGAAAATTTTTGACAAAAAGAGAAGATATCGTAAAAGATCCGGGTACAATGATTCCTATCACAGATGCGATAGAGAATAAGAAGAGCGATTTTTTAGAGTTGGTTTGGAAGAAAACAATCTTTAATTTACATTGTCCTGAAGAAGATGATGTAAAGGCGTATATGCAAGCGATTTTAAAGGAAAGATGTTTTGTTGATATTAGCGTTGCTTTATGTCAATTTAACATTACAAGTGAAAAGGATTTGGTAGAAGGTAGTGGCCGAATTCATCAGATTCAATGTCCAGTTACTTGGATTCATGGTAAACAAGATTTGATTGTGAATTATTCAGTCGGTCAAGATAGTATTAAATATTTTGATTCAAAGGCAGAATTAATTTCGATTGAGAATGCAGGACATGCAAGTTTTATGGATCAACCAGAAGAATTTAATGAGATTATGAATTCAATATTAAAATAGAGAATGGAGAAAAGAAAATGAATAATGTTCAAGAAATGTATCAGAGTAAAGTAAAAACAGCAACTCAGGCTTTGGATTTGATTAAAGATGGGGATTATATCTTTTCAGCACAAGCGGCTGGAGAGCCTATTGAAATCATGTCAAATTTGCAGCATTTAAAAGAAACAGGTGTAAAAGGGTGTCATTTAAATACATGTTTACCTTTGCGTGACTATCCAGTATTCCATGATCCTGAAATGAAAGGCATTTTAGATCATAACGCATGGTTTATGTCTGGCGCTTTAAGAAAGGCGTACCAAGAAAAATTGGTTTCTCCCGTTCCACAAAGTTCCACTTCTATTTTGCGTAGAACTTTGCAACGTTGTGAATATGAGGGCTGGCGTCCTGTTGTGATTTGTACATGTTCACCAATGGACGAAAGAGGATATATGACTCTTTCTGTAAGTGCGATTTATGAAAAAGATCTAATTAATTATGGTGCTTTGGTTTTGGTGGAAGTCAATCCAAATTTTCCTAGAACGTATGGTGATACTTTAGTTCACGTCTCTCAAGTAGATGCGATTGTTGAATCTAGCCAACCTATTCCTTTGGCAAATTTAGCACCTTACACAGAGACCGATGCAACAATTGGTAAATATATTGCTGATTTGATTGAGGATGGTTCAACGATTCAGCTTGGTATTGGTAATATTCCAAATGCGGTTGCGAATGAATTGAAGAAGAAAAAACATTTGGGTATTCATACGGAAATGTTTACTGAAACGATGGTTGATTTGATTGAGTGTGGTGCAGTGGATAATTCTCAAAAAGGAATCAATAATGGATATTCTGTATGTTCATTCACAATGGGTAGTCAACGCTTGTATGATTATATCAACAACAATCCTTCTGTCTTATTTAAATCTTGTACGTACACAAATGATCCATATACGATTGGATTGAATAATAAATTTGTTTCTATTAATGCAAGTCTTGAAATTGACCTATATGGACAGGCAGCTAGTGAAACCGTTAAAGGAATGCCTTGGTCTGGTACGGGTGGACAATCTGAAACGGTTCAGGGTGCACAAATGTCAAAGGGTGGAAAATCTATTTTGGCAATGCATTCAACGTATACGACAAAAGATGAGAATGGAAAAGAAATTCTTCATTCAAAGATTGTTTCTAGCTTGCATAAAAATTCTGCGGTTACTACGAGTCGAAATGATACAGATTATGTAGTAACGGAATATGGTGTAGCTTGGCTTAGAGGTTTGACAATTGGTCAGCGTGCACAAGAATTGATTAACATTGCTCATCCTGCATTTAGAGAGCAACTTAAAAAAGAAGCCGAAGAACTTTGTATTTGGTAAAATGAATGGGTGCTGTTATGGCACCCATTTTATATGCATTATTTTTTTACTTTTTTAAGTCATTTCAATAAAAAATTCGTATAAGAGAATGAAGGAGGTTCTCTTATGACCAATAAAATTATGAATGATCTTGTCTTCAAATATGTATTTGGACAAGATACCCCATCAAGTAAAAATGCTTTAAAGGGTTTACTTGAAACATTTCTTGATTTGAAAATTAAAGAAGTTCA
>CAVBGZ010000189.1:0-4757 GCA_963595075.1 Waltera intestinalis | reverse complement strand
AAAAAAAGAAGTCGTTTGACTTCTTTTTAATTATGCAATTTCGTTAATTCGTTTTGCTAAACGTGATTTTTGACGGCTAGCGTAGTTTTTATGGTGAATACCTTTAGCTACGGCTTTGTCTAATTGTGAACAGCAGTCGTTATAAGCGGCAACAGCTGCTTCTTTATCTTTAGCATCAACAGCAGCTAAAACAGTCTTAATAGATGTTTTTAATGCTGATTTTTTAGATACGACTAACTTATGAGCCTTGTTATTTGTTTTTACACGTTTCTTTTGAGATTTAATCTGTGGCATGAAGTGCACCTCCTGACATAAATTGCAAATGGATTATAGCAAAAAAAAGCATCTAATGCAACACAAGTTCGAAAAAATAAGCTATAATACTACTTATTGGAGTGATGTTATGGAAAAGAAACGAATCGTTTTTATGGGAACACCTAAAATCGCAAGCATCGTGTTAGAATCTATGCTTGAAAATGATATAGAAGTTGGATTGGTTGTTACGCAACCTGACAAGAAAAAGGGAAGAAAACAAGTTGTTGTTTATTCTGAAACAAAGGAAGTTGCTTTAAAACATGGTATAGAAGTCTTTCAACCTATTAAGATAAGAGAAGACTATCAAAAGCTTATCGATTATAAACCGGATTTAATTGTGACATGTGCCTATGGTCAAATTGTGCCAAAAGTTATATTAGATTTACCTAAATACGGATGTGTGAATTTACATGGATCCTTACTACCTAAATATCGTGGAGGCGCCCCTATTCAAAGAGCTATATGGAATGGTGATAAAGTAAGCGGTATGTCTTTAATGAAGATGGCGCCAAAAATGGATGCAGGACCAGTTTTAGCACAAAAAGAAATTGTGATTGAAGATGAAGATAATTCCACGACGTTATTTGATAAAATGGCTATATGTGCAAGTGAATTATTTCTTGAAAATTTTGATTTGATTTGTTCAGAAGACGCAGAATATATTGAACAAGATGAAAGTAAGATGGTTTTAGCACCTGTTCTTTCTAAAGAAGAAGAACATATCGATTTTACACAAGATGATCAATCTGTTTTAAATCAGATACGTGCTTTTTCAGATGCACCTGGAGCGTATGTGTTACTAAATAATAAAAAGTTTAAAATATTAAAAGCACATTTAGAACAAGGAAAAGATTCAAGCTATATTCTTAAACAAGTTGGTAAAAATCAATTGGGATTTGGTTTGAAAGAATCCTTACTTGTGATTGATGTATGTCAAATGGAAGGAAAGCCTGTTATGGATGTAAAAAGTTTTTATAATGGGCAAGGAAGAAATTTAGTAGGTACGAAAGTAGAATAGGAGAATTTGATGGAACAAAAGAATATACGAAATTTTTGTATTATAGCACACATAGATCATGGAAAATCTACATTAGCTGACCGTATTCTAGAATTAACAGATACAGTTGAAAAAAGAGAAATGAAAGATCAAATTCTTGATTCTATGGATTTAGAAAGAGAAAGAGGAATCACAATTAAATTAAATGCGGTTCAACTAGTCTATCATGCAAAAGATGGGCAAGATTATCTTTTTCATTTAATTGATACACCCGGTCATGTCGATTTTACATATGAAGTTTCTCGATCTCTTGCAGCTTGCGATGGAGCCATTCTTGTTGTTGATGCAGCACAAGGTGTACAAGCACAAACGTTGGCGAATGTGTATTTAGCTTTAGAAAATGATTTAGAGATTTTACCTGTCTTAAATAAAGTGGATTTACCAAGTGCACAACCAGAAGTAGTCAAAAAAGAGATTGAAGATTTAATTGGTCTTGATTGTAGTGAAGCGGTAGAAATAAGTGCGAAGTCAGGTTTAAATGTGGATAAAGTTTTAGAAGAAATCGTACATAAACTTCCATGCCCTAAAGGAGATCCGAAAGCACCTTTACAAGCTTTGGTATTTGATTCTTTATATGATTCTTATCGTGGAATTATTGCGTTTGTATCTGTGAAAAATGGATCTATTAAGCCAAAAGATAAGATTCGTTTTATGGCAACAGGAGCTGAATATGAAGTAACGGAAGTCGGTGTTCGTACACCGAAAGAAATTGTTGAAAATCAATTGTCATGTGGAGATGTAGGATGGATTAGTGCAGCTATTAAAAACATTGAAGATGTACGAGTAGGTGATACGATTACTACGGTGACAAATCCTGCAGATGAAGCTTTACATGGATATAGAGAAATGCATCCAATGGTGTATTGTGGATTATATCCAGTTGATAATGCTCGATATGATGATTTGAAGGAAGCTTTATCTAAATTAAAATTAAATGATGCGGCCCTACATTTTGAACCCGAAACTTCACAAGCATTAGGATTTGGGTTTCGATGTGGCTTTTTAGGCTTGCTTCATATGGATGTAGTCGAAGAGCGTTTGGAAAGAGAATACAATCTAAATTTAATCGCCACAAGTCCTTCGGTAATTTATCATGTCTATAAAACCGATGGAACGATGGAAGAAATTGATAATCCAAGTGCTTTGCCTGAACCTCAAAAAATTGATCATATTGAAGAACCTTATGTAAAGGCTGATATTATGGTGCCAAAAGATTATGTAGGTCCTATGATGGATTTGTGCCAGAAAAAAAGAGGGGACTATCAAGATTTACAAGTTTTAGATGATGTAAGAATGATGCTTGTATATGAACTTCCTTTAAGTGAAATTATTTATGATTTCTTTGATAAGATGAAATCTTGTACAAAAGGGTATGCAAGTTTTGATTATGAATTTAGTGGCTATCGAACAAGTGCTTTAGTGAAAATGGATATTTTATTAAATGGTCAAATTGTAGATGCTTTATCAACAATTGTATTTAGAGATTTTGCGTATAATCGAGGAAATGCGATGGCTATAAAATTAAAAGATCTAATTCCTAAGCAGCAATTTGAAATCCCTGTACAAGCTGCCATTGGTGGTAAAGTCATTGCAAGAACAAATATCAAAGCTTTACGTAAGAACGTTCTTGCGAAATGCTATGGTGGAGATATTTCACGTAAGAAAAAACTTCTTGAGAAACAAAAAGAAGGAAAGAAAAGAATGAAGATGGTTGGTTCCGTTGAAATTCCTCAGGAAGCATTTATGGCTGTTCTATCGATGGATGATGAGTAATCATGGCTAAATCCTGTTACGTTCATGTTCCTTTTTGTGATTCGATTTGTTCTTATTGTGACTTTAGTCGTCAAATTATGAATAAAAATTTTTGCAAAAAATGGATAGAAAGATTGAATAAAGAAATAAAAAGTTATTCTATTGATTCTTTAGATACACTCTATTTCGGTGGTGGGACACCAAGTTTATTGGATGTGGATTCGTTTGAAAAGATTAGAAAACTCTTTCCAAATTCTATTAATGAATTTACAGTGGAATGCAATCCAGAATCTGTCACAAAAGAAAAAATGGAAGTCTATAAAAATCTAGGAGTCAATCGCATTAGTTTAGGTGTGCAAACTTTTAATGATGATCTATTAAAAGTTTGTCATCGCAGACATACATCAAAACAAGCGATTGAGTCCATTCGATGTATCCGATCTTATATAGATAATCTTTCCGTTGATTTAATTTTTGGACTTCCAAATCAGACAATGGAAGATTTGAAAAGGGATATTCAATTATTCTTAAGTTTAGATATTCCACATTTATCGATTTATTCTTTACAAATTGAACCAAATTCTATTTTCGGTAAAAGTGGGGTTTTGCCTTGTGATGAAGATTTAGAAGCTGATATGTTTGAATACATAGTGAAGACATTAAAAGAACATGGCTATGAACATTATGAAATTAGTAGTTTTTGTAAGGATAAAAAGTATTCTATACATAATTTGGCGTATTGGATGAATGAGGATTTTTATGGTATTGGTTGTGGTGCAAGTGGTCGATTAAATAATATTCGATATGATAATACTAAAAACTTAAATCAATATATTGAAAATGGACCTTGTATTAAATGGATTGATGAAAATCTAACAGAACGCTCCTTTGATGCGATCATGATGGCACTAAGAACGAAATTTGGACTATCTGTTTCAGAGTGGAATCAAATGTATTCTTCTGATTTTATGTATAAATATAAGACTGTACTTGATAAGTATTCTACTTATTTTCAATATGACAAGGATCACATTTATTTAAATGAATCGGGGTTTGAATTATTAAATACGATTTTAGTTGATTTTATGATGATTGAATGATAAAATTTAAAAGCTTTTGTACTGAGAGTTTGGAAACTTCCGACCTTTCCCTCGGTATAGAAGGACTAATATAGGAGGAAGAAAAAATGTTATTAAAATCTGAAAAACAAGCAATTATGAAAGAATATGCTGTTCATGAAGGAGATACAGGTTCTCCTGAAGTACAAATCGCTGTACTTACTGAACAAATTAACCGTTTGACTGAGCACTTCAAACAACACAAACATGATTATCATTCACAACGTGGTTTGATGAAGATGGTTGGTCGTCGTAAAAAATTATTAGCTTATTTAAAGAAAACGGATTTAGAACGTTATAAAACTTTAATTGCGAAGTTAGGATTAAGAAAGTAATCGAAATCGATTACTTTTTCTTTTTATATTGTGAATTTATATGATATTATAAATAAGTATGATTGAGGTGAAAAAAATGGCGAAACAAGAGTTTCATTTAGATTTTTGTGGTCGGGGGATCACAGTAGAAACTGGAGAAATCGCAAAACAAGCCGATGGTGCTGTCATTGTTCGTTATGG
>CAVBGZ010000188.1:0-4805 GCA_963595075.1 Waltera intestinalis | reverse complement strand
AACAGAAATGCAACAGTTGGAATTTAAGATTTTGGATCAGTATGACGGTATGGGATTAGTAGATATTCCAGCTTTACGCAAGCAAGAACCTCGATTGGATTTAGCTGCACGTATTGCAGAACAGAATAAGTTCATGCATTGGGAATTGGAATTTGCAGATCTGTTTGCAGATCGTGGTGGATTCGATTTGATTATTGGTAATCCGCCGTGGATTAAAATTACTTGGAATGAACAATCAGTGTTGTCTGATCGTCAGCCTATGTTTGCCGTAAAAAAACTTTCGGCATCTGAGACTGTAAAATATAGAACAGAAACTTTAAAATATGCAGCTATTCGTCAACTGTATTTTGCAGAATTTGAGGAGATGTCAGGTGAACAAAACTTTCTTAATGCTGTTCAAAATTATTCGGATTTGAAGGGGCAGCAGACAAACCTTTTTAAATGTTTTTTGCCACAGGCTTGGATGTATGATGCGGAATGCGGTGTAAGCGCATTCATTCACCCTGAGGGCGTCTATGACGACCCTAAGGGTGGTGCACTTCGGGAAAAACTGTATCCTCGTTTGCGCTATCATTTTCAGTTTGCAAACGAGAGGAAACTTTTTCCCGAAGTGGACCACCATACACAATTTAGTTTAAATGTGTATGGTGGTCCACAGATAGTGTCTTTCGACACCATCTGCAACATCTACGATGCAAAAAGCATCGTAGAGTGCTACGAGGGAGATTTCACACTACCTGTTCCAGGCATTAAAGACGAAAATGGTGAATGGAATATTATGGGACATCCGGATCGTATTATTCATGTTACAAAAAAAGAGTTGGTTGTGTTTGCAAAGCTTTTTGACGGAAATAATAATTGGAAACAGGCGAAACTTCCTGTATTACATACAAGAGAGTTGGTTTCTTTTTTGTCTTGTTTTGCAGAACAGGCTTATACTTTAGGAGATATTTCTGATCACATTAGTGTTACACAAATGTGGGACGAAACGAATGCTCAAAAAAATGGAATAATCTCGAGAAACATTCATTTTCCTGAAAAGATGATAGATACTATTTATTCAGGACCACACATTTTTATTGCTAACCCATTATTTAAGACTTCTCGCAGAATATGTAAGTTGAATAGTGACTACGATAATATTGATTTAATGTCTTTGCCAAGTGGATATATGCAAAGAATTAACTATGAACTATGCGACACAAGAAGCTATGTGTTGGCAGTGCCTGAAACTTCTTGGAAAACAAAATGTAATGATGAATATCGTATTTTGTTTAGAAGAATGCTCAATCTTGGTGGTGAAAGAACATTAATAGGTGCGATTGTTCCTCCATACACAGGTCATATTAGTACTATGATTAGTATCTCATTTCAAGATTTGAATGATGAGATAATGGCAGCAGGTTTGTTGTATTCACTTCCTTATGACGCTTTCATCAAAATTCTGGGTAAAGGTGATATGTACTATGACACAATTGTAAGATTTCCATTTTTCTTGACTTCTATGCCGGAGCTTGAAATTAGAGTGCTACTGTTAAATGCATTAAACAAAAATTACGCTAATTTATGGAGCAGAGTTTGGAAAAAGCAATATTGTGAACAGAAGTGGGGGAAAGAGGATGTTTTATTGCCATCTGATACGTTTTCCAAATTAACTGCATCTTGGAATGAAAACTGCCCTGTTTATAGTGATTATGGAAGGCGACAACTTATGGTTGAAATAGATGTTCTTGTCGCAAGATTGTTGGGAATGACATTGACCCAGTTGAAATCTGTTTATGAGATTCAATTTCCAATTATGCAACAATATGAAGCAGATACTTGGTATGATGCTAATGGCCGTATCACCTTTACCAATAACCGTAGTCTTACTGGTGTGGGATTTAGTCGTCCTGAATGGGAAAATGCAGGTGCTGTTCAGCCGGTACGTCGTAGTGATGCACCATGGGATGGTGTGATGAAACATGCCCCAGCAGGTTATGTTTTTGCGCGTACCATCATGGACGATACCATGCCTGGCGGTCCTGTGGAGCGTACTATTGAGTATGTCGCACCATTTGATTGTTGTGACCGTGAACAGGATTATGAAATAGCATGGAAATTCTTTGAAAAGAAATACCAAAACGATAAATAACCAAATTTTATCTGTGAGATTTTAATTTAGGTAGATAGATTGCTTGAATTAAAATCTCTGATGCATATTAAGAAACTTGACTATTTGGACATAGCGCACCGATCGAGGTGCTATATGTTCACTATGCTTAGAAAGGAGTTGTATGTACGATTTATCATCAAAATTCAATACTTTTTACACTTCGTATGTTGTTTTGTCGCAAAGTGAGCAAAATAGTCTTTATGACAAAAAGAACTTGAATCTGCAACGTCTAAAGAATGGTTTGAAGGAATATAACGATGAGTATAAAACATCATATTCAGTAGCTGAAGATTGTGTTCAAGGTAGCGTGGCAATGTCCACAGTCGTTCAGAACGAAGATTCTGATTACGATATAGATGTTGCTGTTGTGTTTAATAAATCAGTTTTAGGTGATAAAGGCGCTCAAGCTACCAGAAACATGGTTGCTAATGCTCTGCGTCGGAAAACGAAGCAATTTAATGCGGAACCTGAAGTAAAAACTAGCTGTGTTCGAGTGAAATATGCCGATGGATATCATATTGATTTTGCTATTTACAGGCGTTCTTATGATTATATCAACGAGGAGTGGATTTATGAGCATTCTGGTTCTGAATGGTCATCAAGAGAGTTAAGAGGATTGACAGACTGGTTCAAAAATCAGAATGACAACTCAGACGGAAAGTTGAGAAAAGTAATTCGTCTATCTAAGATGTTCTGCAAATCAAGATCTTCATGGAAAAATATGCCGAGCGGTCTGTTACAAACGGTTTTATGCGATGAGAAACTTCAGAAGTCCTATGATCGTATTGACGAGTTATTTTATTATACTATGAAAGAAATCGTCAATCGAATCGAAAATAGTACATCAGTGGTTGCTCCGGTCGATAATGGCAGAGATTTAACTCCAAGACAAAGTGATAAACAGAAGATGATAAATTGGAAGAATCGACTAAAGAGTAAACTTGCCGACTTGGATGTCCTTTTTAGCGAGGACTGTACTCAAACGGATGCTATTCAAGCATGGTATGGTTTCTTTAATCATGAGTTCTGGAATGAAAGTACAACAAAATCTGAGTATAACACATTGCAGCCGTTCAAAAAGGCAGTATGCTCTTTTGTTGATAACGAGCAATTTATTGAAGATATGTTTCCTGTCAATTTAATCTATTCATGTAAAATTTCGTGCTTTGTAAGTGGGAATGGTTGGCGGCCAACGCCAATTGGACAATTTCTATCACTTCTCAAGCGATATTTGCCACATCGATTTGAAATTCGTTGTACAATGGAGTACACAAACTGTCCATGGCCATACAAGATTTTTTGGAAGGTTAAAAATGTAGGTGTTGAGGCAGAAAAAAGAGATATGCTTCGTGGACAAATTTATGAGAAAGGAAAAACTATTGTGGAACATAGTAACTTTTTCGGCAAACATTATATTGAATGTTACATAATTAAGAACGGTGTATGTGTTGCCAGAGATAAAGTTGATATACCGATCGGAAAAGGGTGATACTGTGAAAATTTTAAAATGTTTTGGGCTATCATTATTATCGCTTGCCATGATTGTAACGTTGATACTCTTCGAGGTTAACGAGAAACCTGTGGGAAGCAGTATTGCTGGTATTGTACTTGGCTTTTCACTTCCTGCTTTAATTGCATCAATCCAGGATTTGTTAGATACCACAGACTGGAAGGTATCACAAAGAAAGCTGATGCGAGGCGGTTTCCTGAAGAAAGATTCATTAGTGCGTATTTCATTTGCATATCTGTACAGAATTAAAATTGGTAATAAATACCTTTTGGTTCCAAATGCTCGTGGAACTGGAAAATACCAGCCAGTTGGAGGCGTTTATAAATTACGTGGAAACGAGAAAAATGACCTTAAAAATCTATATCATGTTATGGATGATGACAAAATTTCAATTGATGAGTCGTCGAGAAATGATTATAGACTTAGATTGGAAAATCAGTATTTAAGGAAGTTTGTAGAACGATTTGATGAGGGGGCTTCGAGGGAGCAGCTAGATGATTTGAGCCGAGAGTTCAGAGAGGAAATGGTTGAAAAAGGATTAGTAAATTGGAATCAGATTACCTATAGAGTTTGCGGCAGACATATTACTGAGCTTGAATATGGAAAACATTTTCAAATATATGAGCTTTTGCTTGCTGATGTTGTGGAGCTAATTCTAACTCCAGATCAGGAAAATGATTTGAAATTGCTTATGCAGAATCAATCCGATAAATATATTTTTGCAACATCGGAGGAAATTAAAACATTAGGCATCAATACAAATGTTGGTAAACTCAGTGAAACAATTGCTGATCATTCTATAAAAATTATTGAGGAAAGCGAAGGTGCACTTATTCATATCCCAGAATATGGAAAGACTTATACTGTCACTTTGTGATATAAATAAAAAATATGGATTAACCTCAAGTTCTACTAAGAGGAGTGGGTTAAGATATATTGAAATTGGGTTAAGCTGGTTCATGAAAAACATTGATTTGATCATATAAAATCGCTTATACTAAGAAAAATAATGCTGAAATTGGGTTAAGTTACGTCAAGATTTGGCTGAGTAATTACGCAAGGTTACGCAAGATTTACGCAAGGTCACGCAAGCTAATTACTCAAGATGGCGCATAGCTTTATGAACAAAAAAGCAAAAGT
>CAVBGZ010000187.1:0-4837 GCA_963595075.1 Waltera intestinalis | reverse complement strand
ATTATAGCATCAATAAAAAAGGAGAGAAAATTAAAAATGAAAAAGTTTTTAAAAGAAGCTACTGGTCATATTATGACAGGTATCGGCTATATGCTTCCATTAATCATTGGTGCATCATTAGTCGTTGCGATTCCAAAAATTATCGCTTTGTTTATGGGACTTACAAGTCTTGATCCATATGCAGAAACAACTGGATTCTTACATTCACTATATCTAATTGAACAAGTAGGATGGACTGGTATCGGTCTTGTTAATACTGTATTGGCTGGATTTGTTGCATATTCAATCGCAGACAAACCTGCAATTGGAGCTGGTTTAATTGGTGGTGCTTTGGCATCAAACAATAAAGCCGGATTTATCGGTGCTGTTATCGCAGCTTTCATTGCTGGTTATGTTGTTCGTTGGGCTAAAAAACACATTCGTTTACCAGAATCTATGGCACAAGTTATGCCATTAGTTGTTTGTCCTTTCTTAGCAACAGGTGTTGTTGCCATTGTTATGGGTGTTATTTTGGCAGATCCATTGGCAGCTATCAATACTGCATTGGTTGACTGGTTAAGAGCTTTATGTACAGGAACAACTTCTCAAGTTGTATTGGCATTGATCTTAGGTGCTATGATTGCTTCTGATATGGGTGGTCCAATCAATAAATCTGCTTGGATGGCTGGAAATGCCTTATTAACAGAAGGGATTTATCAACCAAACGTATATATCAACTGTGCAATTTGTATTCCACCATTGGCATACGCTATCGCAACAGTAATCCGTAAAGCACGTTTCTCTGAAGAACTTCGTGAAGGTGGTAAAGGTAACTGGGTAATGGGATTCATCGGAATTACTGAGGGTGCTATTCCATTCACATTGGTTAAACCAACACGTCTAGTTCCAATCAACATGATTGGTGGAGCTTTAGGTGCTGCCGTTACATGCTTATTAGGTGCTACTGCAGAAATTCCTCCTGTAGGTGGTATTTATGGATTTATCTCTATCGGAAATGGTTGGGCCTATTTAGTAGGTATCTTAGTTGGAGCTCTATTTATTGCGATTGTTTCTACAATCTTCGTAGACTTCAATGTGACAAGCGATACAGAATCTGTTTCAGAAGAAGATATTGATATTTCATTCGAATAAAAAACGTATAGGAAGATATTTGGTATCTTCCTATTTTTAAAAAGGAGTTAAAATTATGGGAAAAAAAGTACATGTTGTGCCACATTCACATTGGGATCGTGAATGGTATTTTACAACGTCACGTTCAAAAATCTATTTAATGAAAGACTTACATGATGTTTTGGATACTTTAGAAAAAGACAAAGACTTTAAGTTCATGCTTGATGCACAAGCATCCTTATTGGATGACTATTTAAAATGGATGCCTGAAGATGAGGAAAGAATCAAAAAGTTTGTAAAAGAAAAACGCTTGATCATCGGTCCATGGTATACACAAACTGATCAAATGGTTATTAGTGCTGAAAGTATTGTTCGTAATATGTATTATGGTATGAAGCGTTGTGAAGAGTTTGGCGGCTATATGAACGTTGGTTATGTTCCAGATTCATTTGGTCAGGCTGGAAATATGCCACAAATCTATCAAGCCTTCGGTATTAAGGATAGTTTATTTTGGCGTGGTGTCAGTGATGATATGGTCAAACATACAGATTATAAGTGGCAAGGCGATGATGGAAGCGAAGTTTTCGTAACCCAAATTCCTTTTGGCTACTATATTGGTGGAAACATTCCGGAAGAAGAGCCAAAAAGTGAAGAATTCTGGCAAAATGAATGTTTTAAAAAGGCTGGTGCAAGAAGTGCTACAGATTCAATCTATTTCCCTAATGGATTTGATCAGGCTCCCGTTCGTAAAAATTTGTCTGAAATTTTAGAAAAGAGAAGAAAAGCCGATCCAGAAAATGAATATAAAATTTCGACAGTAGAAGAATATATTGCGGATGTAAAATCACAAAATCCAGAATTAGAAACAGTGAAGGGTGAATTATTGATCGCAAAACATATGCGTATTCATAAATCTATTTTTTCAAGTCGTTCTGATTTAAAAGTGTTGAATACACAAATTCAAAATTATGTCACAAACATCATGGAACCAATCTTAGTGATGTCAAGCATGCTTGGACATGACTATCCAAAAGAAACGGTAAAAGATATTTGGAAATTATTGTTTGAAAATGCAGCCCATGATTCGATTGGTTCTTGTATTGCCGATACAGCCAATGAAGATGTCTATGTTCGTTATAAACAAGCTCGTGATATTGCGACAAACTTAGTTGAATTACATACACGCTTGATTGCGACTTCTTTAAAGGGGAAAGAAAACAAGATCACAATGACATTGTTTAATACTTTACCTATTGAAAGAGAAGAAACAATCGAGTTTAAAACATATTTACCAGATGGAAATTTCAGCATTGTGGATGCGAATGGAAACACAATTCCTTATACAGTATTAGAAAAGAAAGACTTAACCGATTATGTTCTTTCTCAAACGATTCGTTTAAATCCAAGTAAAGAGATTTATATTCCAAATAAGGTGTATGAAGCAACCATCGTTCTTTCTAAAAAAGATATTCATGCCTTTGGTTATGAGCAACTTCAACTTGTACTTGGTCAAGATAGTGAAGAAGAATTAGGTGAAGTTTCATCTCTTGAAAATGAATACTACCAAATCATAATGAATGATGATGGAAGTTTTGATGTATTTGATAAGGCAAGTCAAATTGTTTATAAGAATCAGGGCGTCTTGGTTGAAAATGGAGATGATGGTGATAGCTTTAACTATTCCCCTCCACGTAAGGATTTGGAAGTGTATTCCACATCATTTAAACCAGAAATCAAGATGTTTGGTTCTAGCTTAGTTCAAAAGGCAAGTGTACATTTTGATATGGTTGTTCCTAGTGATTTAGACCAGCGCGCAAATCAGGAAACAAGTGTAACAATGCCTGTTGAATTGATTGTTGGATTAAGAAAGTATAGTAAGGTCATTGATATCACAGTAAAAGTAGATAATCATGGTTTATCGCATCGTTTATGTATTTTGTTTGATACAAAGATGGCTACAAAAACAAATATTGCCGATCAACAATTTGGAACAATCATGCGTCCAAATGGATATGAAAAAGAGATGGCTCTATATATTCAAAGTGCAAGTAAGGAAGAGAAAAAGGTTAGTAATCCTTTAGAGCCTGCGAACTGGCAACAGTCTGAGACTTCATGGCAAGAACCACCAATTGCGATTGAACCTTGTCAAAGTTTTGTTTCATTAACAAGTGATACAACGACTGTGAGTGTTATTCCTCAAGGCGTGCGTGAATATGAGATTATTGGGGAAAAGAAGGATACAATTCGTTTAACTTTATTTAGAACATATGGTTTCATGGGTAAAGAAAACTTATTGTATCGTCCAGGACGTGCTTCGGGTGAAAGAATTATTGAAACGCCAGATGCCCAATTATTGAAGAAGATGGAGTTTAAGTGTGGTGTACACTATGCGAAAGGTTCATTTAATGAAAGTGATATTGCCAATATTGCCAAGGCATATAATACGAATGTTGAGGTAAAGGAATATTCTGAATTCCTAAATGGTCGTTTGATTTTCTCTGAAATTGAACAAGAGGCGGATATAGAAAATCAACATTCTTACATGTCTAGTGATGGTAAATTGGTTGTTTCTGCGATTAAAAATGCAGAAGATGGAAATGGCATGATTATCCGTTTGTATAATGGCCAATATAAAGAGGCTGTAAGTGATGTATTACGTTTTAATTCTGATGTAAAAGAGGCTTATTTTGTGAATTTAAAAGAAGAAAAGACAGAAGCGGTTTCTTTTGATCAGAATGAAATTTATTTAAAAGATGTGGCACATTGTAAATTTGTGACTTTGAAGGTGATTTTATGAGATATGCGATCGCAATAGATGTAGGTGGAACGAATACGCGTGTAGCCTTAGTGAATGATAAATATGAGATTGAAGAAAGAATTCAATTTTCTACGGATGCACAAAATCCAGAAGTGACTTTAAATCAGATTAAAGAAGCTATTGATGGATTTGAAAAGGACATTGTGGGTGTAGGTATGTCTTGTCCAGGGCCTTTGGATTTGATTGAGGGTAAAATTCTTACAACGCCAAATCTTCATGGTAAGTGGCATGGACTTTATGTGACTAAGGAATTGGAAAAGTTAATTCACAAACCTGTATATTTAGAAAACGATGCCAATTTGGCAGCTCTTGCGGAAGCTATGATTGGTGAAGGTAAAGATTACCATATTGTTCAATATTTAACTGTTTCTACAGGCTTAGGTGCAGGGCTTGTGATTGATAAAAAAATATTCCAAGGTGCACATGGCTTTGCGAATGAAGTAGCGAATACTTGTATGGTAAATAATGGTCCAAGTCATGGTAGTATTTATCCGGGTGGTATTGAAGCCTTATCGAGTGGTACTGCCATTGAGCAGAGGGCTAAAAAAGCAGGCTTAAAAGTGAATCATGCGGGTGAAGTGAATGATTTGGCTTTAAGTGGTAATGAATCAGCCAAATTGATTATGGATGAGGCAAAGCTTTATTTGGCCAATTTTATAGCGGGTATCCAAGCTTTTATTGATCCTGAAATTGTGATTTTGGGAGGTTCCGTTGCCTTAAAAACACCTGACTTTGTAGAAGAAGTCGAGGAACTAGTAAAATCAAAAGTGTATGATGTTGTTTCTCCTTATGTAAAGGTGAGAAAATCAACGTTAAGCGAGGATAGTGGATTACTTGGTGCTGCTTGTCTAGCATTTAATAGGGAGTTTTCGTAATGAAGACTCCTTTTTTATTGCGTAACAACAAATG
>CAVBGZ010000186.1:0-4851 GCA_963595075.1 Waltera intestinalis | reverse complement strand
ATTCTTCGGTTTCAAAAGCGATGGCAGCGTTAAGGAGTTGCCTTCTAGTTTTGACTTGTTGCTTAGACAATTGGTCTTAACCAAAGGAGGCAATTCCTAATGTTTCCTAATTCAGCTAATGCTAATGTCTTGCTTTTATCGATAAGCTCTCTACCTGATGAGATAGGATTTAAAAAGCTCGTAATTGCTTCAAAGAGAAGAGTGGTCGCTATGGTTCAATCTATAACCTCATCGGAGTACCAAACATCAGTATCAATCAATAAGAAGATGGATATGAAAGTGGTGACTCAATCGTTCCTATATAGGGATGAGAAGTTTGCTCTTGTCAAAGGCATCATTTATAAGATTGAAAGAACCTACATCAATGGAATGTTTATCGAACTTTATTTAGCTCAAAGTGATATCAATTTGGAGGATCTAAACGATGAGTGAGTCAATTGATAATCTTGGTGCAAGGTTGTCCGATATCATTTCTAGCTACACAAAGGAAGTTCAAGCCAAGGCCGAGAGCACTCTTGATGAAACTGCTGATAAGATTTTGTCTTATGTAAAGTCAAACTGCCCTAGAGGAAAGTCCACTGAGCATTTGGCAGATACTTTTGTTAAAACTGAAATTGGTGAAGGAACAGGAAAGACCATCTATATTTCATCTCAGAAGAAAGGAAGGCTAGTTCACTTAATCGAGCTTGGCTTTAAGCATAGAAGTGGGAAGCATGTCCCTGCTAGACCATTTCTTAGACCTGCGATGGAAGAGTTCACACCGGAGATGATTGAGGAAATCAAAAGAATAATCAAGGAGGGATAAATGGATTTAAAAACATTATTTTCTATTTTGAATTCAGTGCTTGGAAACAAGGTGTTCTACGCTAGCAACATCTATGACAATGGCGATAATGCAGTAATGCCTTATATCGTTTATCAAGAGATTAATAAGCGCCCTATTGGTTATTCTGATGATGCTCCCATTTCTTATAAATCTAGCGTTCAGATAACCCTTGTCACTAAGACTAAGGATTTAAATCTAGAACAAAAATTAGAATCGGCTTTCAAATACAACAATTTAAATTACTCGATGATAAGTGAAAGCCACAATTCAGATAAATCAATCAATCGAGTATACGAAATTCAAATGGAGGAATTTTAAATATGGCAAATAACATAGTCACATTCGGACTTAAGAATGTCCATTACTCTAAGGCTACACAAGGCACTGATGGAGAATGGTCTTTTGGAAGTCCTGTATCTTTACCTGGAGCACAGGAGTTCTCTAGTGATTTGATTGGTAGTTCATCTAGTGTTTATGCAGATGATCAAGTTGTCGCTACATTGAACCAAAACGCTGGAAGAACAATCACATTGAAAGTCACTGAACTTACTGATGAGTTCAAGAAGGATATCTTAGGATACAAACAACTTGATAATGGCAACTTAGTCGAAATCACTAATGCACCCGTTGTCACCTTTGCTCTTGGACTTGAGTTCCAAGGAGATGCCAAAGCAAGAAGAGTATGGTTCTACCTTTGCAACTGCTCACCAATCAGTGAATCAACAAAGAGCAAGACTGACTCCGTTGAAGCAAACTCTATCTCCCTTACAATAACGGCTAGAGCAATCAAAGTTGGTGAAGAGTTCTACGCAACGCATGTAATTGCAGCAAAAGGTGATACAAACTACGATACATTCTTATCTTCTGCACCAGTCATTCCGGAGGTGAAGTAATATGGAAAGAACAATCAAAATAGGGAATGAAGAACTTAAAATAGCTTCTTCCTTAAGAACCATTATTGACTACAAGAATGTATTCGGTAAGGACCTATTCAGTGATATTGAGAAATTAAACAAGGACAATGAAAGCATCTCAAATATGTCAGATGTTATCAATGTCCTTTTTCAATTGATCTATATTCTCCACAAGCCTTATACGAAGAAGTCTTATGAGGAATTTTTAGAAGGTTTCGATTTTTCTATCATCAATGATGAGAATGCTCTTAAGGAGGTAACTGACGTATTTTCGAGCTTGTTTCAGTCCGGCAAGAAAGAAGAAGTCAAACCCTAGTAATACAGTCCAAAGGCACGAAGCAACAAGCAATATTATCTTCAATCTTTCTCAAATGGGAATATCCCTCTTTGAAGCAAGTTTGATAGAGATAGACACGTACTTCGAGCTTTTGGATTTATACAGTGAATCGATGTCAGGGAAGCCAAACTCAAGAATGGCAACTCAAAGTGATATCGATAGATTTTTGCTTTAAAAGGAGGTGAGCAAAGTGGCAGAAACGATAAAAGGACTTAACATCAAGATTGGCTTAGATGCTACTGAGCTCAACGAATCCTTATCCAAGATTAAGACAGAACTCAAGGAGCAACAAGCTGATCTAAAGGCTATCAATCAAAAGCTTAAATATGATCCAACCAATGTCGAACTTTGGAAGGAAAAGCAAGCCCAGTTAAATAAGACTTTAGAAATCACTAAGAACAAACTTGATGCTCAAAACAAGAAACTTGAAGAAGCAAGAGCATCCTTAAAACTTGGTGCGATTACAGAAAGTGAGTTCAATAAGGTTCAAAGAAGTGTTGAGTATACCAAGGCTGATATTTCTAAATTAAATGATGAACTAGAGAAGACAAATAAGAAAATTACGGCCTTAGGAAACGCCAAATGGGAGTCTTTGGCAAACATAGGTACCAAGCTCACAAAGTCGCTCACAGCCCCTGTAATTGCGGCTACATCGGCTTTGTCTGCTCTTGCTTATAAGGCTTTGAACACTGCTGATGAGATTGGCGATACTGCATCAAAGATTAATTTAACAGCTGAAGCCTATCAGAAGTGGGCTTATGTTGCTGAGATTCTTGCAGTTGATACTAACTCCATGCAAAAAGCCTTTATTAAGGTTAATTCGATTCTAGGCGATATTGCTAATGGAGATATTGATAGCGTTAACGAGAAACTTAAGCTTATAGGACTTACGAGTGAAGACTTAGCAGGACTTTCTACTGACAAGGCTTTTGAGAAGATTAGAAATGCATTATCTAAACTTAAGAATGAAGCTGAGAGAACTGCAGTAGCCAATGAAATCTTCGGTGACAAATTAGGCTCCGAGCTTACTCAAATGATATCTGCATCAACAGCTAAGGTTGAAGAATTAAAAGAGGAATGTGAAGCACTAGGTATCGTTTCCAATGAAGATGCAGAAGCAGCCGGAGACTTTACTGATGCCGTTACTAGACTTAAGAAATCATTTCAAAGTCTGCAATATGAATTAGCAAGTGCATTCTTGCCAATGCTAAATAAACTCGTGGAAGTAATGTCATCGAAGGTGGTTCCATTCTTCAAAAGATTGATTGAGGCTTGGGACAACCTATCGGACAAGGCAAAGAAAGTAGCTCTTTCAATTGGAGGAGTTGTTGTTGCTATCGGACCAACGCTCAACATTATTGGTAAAGCGATACCACTTATCAAGAGTATGAAGGTGGGTATTACAGCTTTGAGTTCTGGTATGAAGATAGCAAGTGGAGCCATAAGTGCATCGACTTTAGGGTGGGGAGCACTAATAGCAGTTATTGCTGTTATTCTTCTTCAAAATGAGAAATTTAGAGAACTTTTAAAGGAAATCGTATCGATTTTAAGTAATTTCATAAGCAAGATAGCTGATGCTCTTGAGGAAGTATTCACATCCTTGATGGGTGTCATAAACGAGCTTATGGGAGTCATCAACTCAGTTATTGATGTGGTGGTTTCTTTATTTGAGAAGATACTACCGGCAGTCGAGATGATTCTTGATGCGATTATTGGTGTGATTCAGTCTTTGATACCTTTTATAAAGAGAGTGATAGAAGTCGTTTCTACCATCATTACAAAGGTTGCTAATTTCCTAGAGAAGATACTAGAGCCAATATGTGAAATTCTAGAAGTCATCATTTCATTAGTGGTTGATATCGTTTCAGTGGTTCTTGAACTTATAAATTCAATTTTAGATCCTATCATGGAGATACTTGATTCCTTGGCTGATGTTTTGGAACTTATCGGAGAAGTGCTCGGAGTAGTGATAGATGTCATTGCATCAGTATTAAAACCTATCTTAGAAGTAATCTCAGCTATTTTAAAGCCAATCATTAAAGTGATTCAAACTATTATCAAGGCAATAAGTGGTGTATTCAATGCTCTTAAACCATTGATAAATATTCTCTTGATACCACTTCAAGTGAAACTTCAAATCTTCTCAAAGTTACTAGAAGCATTCGAGCCTATGCTCACATCAATTGGTGAAGTACTAGAAACTGTTATCTCACCTATCCTTGAAGTTATAACTACACTTCTAGAACCAATACTTAAACTTATCAACTGGATTATGGAAGGCATTCAGTGGCTTATCGATAACTTGTCAAATGCTCTAGGTTCATGGAGTGATGGAATATCTGATTTTGCCGATGGTTTTGTTAATACCCTAGGTGGTGCTATATCGTGGGTGGCAGAGAAGTTCACTGCATTCTTTACTTGGATCAGCGAGACATTCTCTAAATTCACTGAAGGCATCAAGGGAATAGGCGAGAACATAGGAGACTTCTTTACAAGCACTTATAGCAATGTGAAAGATTTCATTTCTAATGGAGTTGATACCGTTTCATCCTGGGTGAACGATGCAGCGGATGCAGTTGGTGGCTGGTTTAGCAATGTCGGCTCTTGGTTCAGTGATACTTTTAACCTTGGTGGAAATGGCTCTAATTCAACTACAAACAACAACTCAACTACTACAAACAATGTAACCATCAACACATCATCAAGTGAGTTTGATATTGACTCAATCAACAGGGCTTTAGGAGGGGCATATCTATAATGAGAGAATTTTATCT
>CAVBGZ010000185.1:0-4871 GCA_963595075.1 Waltera intestinalis | reverse complement strand
CTTTTTCAAAATAAATATCTTTATTTTCTAAATGAAAAATGATAGCTCTTGTTATCCACATTTCATAGGTGTTACTAGAAATAATTACTTTTTGATGTTCATTTATTAAGGTGATTTTTTTAATCGTTTCGTTAACTGGAGTATCTATTTGTTCGGTTTCTTCAAAGAAAGAATGAATTTCATTATTTTGAACTTCTTTGAAAGCCCATAACGCAATATCATCTACAGAATCAAAGTATGTGATACTTTTTTGCTCGTTTTTAAGCTCGAAGACTTTATCACCAATATAAAATCCAACAATTCCTGTCACACTGTTTGTATATTCAAATTGGTCACATCGATATTTTATAAAACATTGTCCAATTAAAGGTTTAAATAATGTAGTAGATAATCTGAAATCTTGTTTTTTAATCATTTTATTTTCCTTTCTTGACAAAGTGTATTTTTTGTTGCCTTACACCACCAGTATTGTTGCTATATTTAATGTTAATATCTACGACAGGTGAACCATCAGACGATGAAATTTTCCTGTAAGACACAATGGAGCCATCTTGAAGCTTAGTGACGACACCTTTTCCGTTTGGGAGCGCTTTTTCGATACCACCAAATGTTAATTTGTTATAAAAATTAATAGAAGTAGATATTGGAGTGCTACTTTCTATGTGTCGAGTACTTTCACGAGTGCTATCTCCTCGAGTTCCAAAATATCCATTAGAAAACATATAAAAATCCGATAATTTTTTGATGTTTTCACTTATGGAATGATGATGAGATGCACCACCTTTATATATTCCTGATCCCATTATGCACCTTTAGTGTGAGTGATTTCGAACTCACTTGGGTATCTATAGAATACAGTTGATTCTCGATAATCGCCAAAAACAGATTCTGGCATAAATCCATGAACAATTACGGTACTTGGCTCGAGTTGCAAAAGCATTTCATTCAATCCTCGCTTGAATATTAATTTTTGATTGTTGCTTTTTATGCATCCATGAGTACTAATACTGACAATGGTATGCTTAGGAATTCCTAAGAAACAATAATCAAAACTTTTCTCGTCACTCCAACGGATGTTCGGTATAACTGGAATACCTTGCTTTTGTAAATAAAAACCAATAGCTCTATTAAAATAAGTGTTTGTTTGTTGAAGACATTGCGCTTGATTTATAAGCATTGAGCAGTCAGGTGTTATGACTCCATCAAATTGCTTTAGAATATCAACATATTTCGTTGTTGAAGTTAAAATCTGAGAAAATTGGTAATCGTGAATATAAAAGTGTACATATTTGTTTTTGCTTTTTTCTGTTTTGATTTTGTTAAAAGGGACTATCCCTTTTGGAATTTGAGTATTCTTTAAATCAAGTAACATTGGAATTCCAGGCTCACCAACTAAAATGGCGCCTTTTGTTAAGTATGCTTGAAATCCATCATCTAAAATAGTTTTTTTCATTATAATTCTTCTCCTAAAGACATAAAGTCTTTTTAACTATTTATGACGAATTGCCTATTTCAAACAAAAATGCTAAGATATCCTTGGTGAGGGGAATACCAAAAGTATTCTTTGAAAAAGGCATAGTTATTCTTAAATGAAGTCTGTGCTTTTTTTATGTCATAATCATGTCTCCTTATCATTAATTACATAATGGTTTTGAATGATGTTTTTGTCAATGGTAAAAAATTGATTGCGATAATATACAGCTTGATAAAGCATTTACTTATTGATGAATATTTATTAGCTCTAACAAATTTAAGAAAATAAACTATAATTTTCTAGGTGATAAATATGAAAAAATACAAAATATTAGTAATTAATCCTGGATCTACATCCACAAAAATATCTATACACGAAAATGAAGAATGTATCTTATCTACTTCTGTTTTTCATGATTCTAAAGACTTATTAAAATTCAATTCTATTAATGATCAATTAGATTATCGTATGGAAGTATTATGGAAATTTTTAGAAAATAATCATATTGATTTAACAGGGATAGATGCGATAGTTGGTCGTGGTGGTGGATGTTACTCAGTAGAAAGTGGAATTTATACCATAGATGATCAATTAATTGAAGATACGAAAAATTGTAAAGGTGAACTATATCATTCATCTATGTTAGGTGTACAAATGGCTAGACGTGTACAAGAAAAATATGGTGGCATTGCTTTAATGACAAATCCTCCAGTAGTAGATGAATATTGTGATTTGGCTCGTCTAACAGGAATAAAAGGAATATATCGTAAATCCGTATCGCATGCTTTAAATCTAAAAGCAGTAGTCAAAAAACATTGTGAATTACAAGATTTAGATTATGAAAAATGTAATTTTATTGTTTGTCATATTGACGGAGGTATATCGATTACTGCTCACTATAAAGGGAAAATGATTGATAGTAATAATGCGGGTGGTGGCGAAGGACCTTTTTCTCCAACAAGAATGGGGTCAATGGCAATTACCGATGTAATCAATCATTTATATGGAAAATCAAAAGAAGAAATGAAGAAATTTTGTTCTGAAGCAGGAGGATTAAGCTCTTATTTTGGTACAAGTAATGCGGATGTGATTCATCAAAAGATTGATGAAGGTGATGAGGGTGCAAAACTTGTATGGAACACAATGATTTATCAAATTTGTAAATGGATTGGCTCGATGAGTACAGTTCTCGAAGGTAAAGTAGATGGAATTGTACTAACAGGTGGATTATTACGTTTTCCTGAAATAGCAGAGACGATTAAACAAAGGTGTGGATGGATTGCGGAAGTATACAGCTATCCTGGAGAGTTAGAGCATGAAGCTATGGCAAATACTGCTTTACTTGTATTAACAGGGAAAGAGAAAGCTTTAACTTATAGTGGTAAACCAGTATTTGATGGTTTTGACTATTTTAAATAATTGTAAGCGTTTGCATTTTTATCTCTATCTAATACAATAAAGGTAGCTAGTTTTAGATGGAGGAAATAATGGAAAAGATAAAAGTCATCATGGATGTAGATACCGGTACTGACGATGCTGTGGCATTATGTATGGCAATGTTAGCCGATGAATTTGATTTATTAGGTATTACTGCAGTAAATGGAAATGTAGAAGTGAAATGCACAACAGATAATTCATTAAGAGTAGTCGAATGTTGTGGTAAACAAGGGAAAGTAAATGTATATAAAGGTGCTGATTTACCTTTAGTATGTACACTTAATCCACATAGTCCACAATCTTTAGAACCACTTCCTTTTAGAGAAGGAATGACTAAAGAATATGTTATGCATAACTTTCATTTGCCTTTACCAGAACCAAAAATTAAAGAAAGTAAAACATGTGCAACTGTATTCTTAATTGAAACATTACTTGCTTGTGAAGATCATGAAGTGGTGTTATGTCCAGTAGGGCCAATGACCAATATTGCTTTAGCAATTAGAAGTTGCCCTGATATTGTAAAGAAGATTAAAAAGATTGTACTAATGGGTGGAGGACACGATATTGTAAATACTACTTCCGCTGCTGAATTTAATATATTTGCGGATCCTGAAGCGATGGAAATTCTATTACAAAGTGGTATAGATATTACATTTGTTCCATTAGATGCGACACATCACGCTTTAATTAATGAAACGCAAGCAAAAGAGATATTAGCGATTGGTACTAAACCAGCTAAGTTAATTCATGATGTTGTAATGGAAAGAATTGAACATTATGTCGCTAGAGATAAAGATATGAAAGAATTAAGAGCTACACCTGTTCATGATGCATTAGCGATTATGGCAGTTGCACATCCTGAAGTATTACAAGATGTAAGAGAATGTAGATGTGATATTGATCTTTCTAGTGGCGTTGGTAGTGGTAGAACAATATTTGATTTAAGAGATAGAAATGTACCAATACCAGCAAATTGTAGGGTTGCATTAAGTGCAGATAATGAAATGTTTGTAAATTGGATAAAAGAAGTATTAGAAAAGGATAAAGAAAAAAATATATGAAAGTATTAAGTTATGGATCACTAAATTACGATAATGTTTATGAAATGGATCATTTTATTGAACCAAAAGAAACTTCTTCTGCTCTTTCTTATTCAAGAGGTTTTGGTGGTAAGGGTTTAAACCAATCCATTGCTTTAGCAAAAGCTGGAACAAAGGTATATCATGCAGGAAAAGTTGGTTTTGATGGAGATGCATTTATTCAATATTTAAAAAAATATAATGTAAATACAGATTACTTATTAAAAGATGATTCTATTCCTACAGGACATGCCATTATACAAGTATGCCATGGTGAAAATTGCATCATTATTAATGGTGGTGCAAATCAAGCGATTCAAAACGAAGAGATAGATAAGACACTAGAAAACTTTGAAAAAGGAGATATTCTATTAATTCAAAATGAGATATCTTCATTATCATATCTAATCGAAAAAGCAAATGAGAAAGGATTGAAAATCGCTTTTAATACAGCACCAATGGATGAAAAGATATTTACTTATCCTTTAGATTTAGTAGATATATTTATTGTGAATGAAGTTGAAGCAAAAGGTTTAGCAAAGTGTTCTTCAACTAACTATGAAGAGATTATTTACACACTAAAAGAAAAATATCCAAGTCAAGCAATTGTATTTACTTGTGGTTCAGATGGTGCATATTACATTGAAAAAGATATTACGATTCATGAGCCTGCACGAATGGTAAAAGCAGTAGATACAACTGCTGCAGGAGATACTTTTACTGGTTTCTTTTTAGCAAGTTTATTACAAGGAAAAAATCCTCAAGATTGTTTAAAGATTGCGACGATTGCAAGTAGTAAAACGGTACAACATGAAGGTGCTGCTCAAAGTATTCCTACAATTGCAGAAGTACTACAAGAGCTAGGGGAATAAAAAAGAAGC
>CAVBGZ010000184.1:0-4955 GCA_963595075.1 Waltera intestinalis | reverse complement strand
AAGTAGAACTTATTGATGATAAGCTGATTATTAAAATCGCGATCAAGAAGGGTTATGCTTCCTTGTATTGCATAAAGAAATATGGATTTTCATCGAATGGATGTCATTTTCGAGTGGGAACAACCTGCAAGTCGATGACATTAGAAATGGTCAAGCAAAGACTTGAACTCGGTTTGTCTGAATCTGATATGATGATTCGGAGAGAATCGTATCTTCAAAACATATCTTTTTCAAAGTTTAAGATGCTAATGCTTGAAAATGGATTTCATATTGAAGAAGGCTCTTTTGAAAGAAATTTCAAATTGAGGACGAATGATGGAGCTTACAATTATCTAGCTGAATTGTTAGCCGATGTAAATGGAATACCATTTATATTTGCTAAATTCAAAGGAAAAACTAAAGCAACATTTTCAGAACGAAGCGACTATGGTAATCAGTGTGTTGTTCTCGCATACGAAAAGATGAAGGAAAGATTGAAACTAGAAAACATTTGCAAAACAATAACCAACCCGAGACCTAGAAGAGATATTTACCTATATGATATGGATGCTGTGAACGAAGCTTTGGTTAATGCAATTATCCATAATGATTATCGAATCTCAGACCCGCAAGTTGCTTTTTTTGACGATAGATTAGAGATTACTTCCCATGGCGGATTGCCAAATGGTTTAACGAAAGAAGAATTTTTCAATGGAGTAAGCAAGCCAAGAAATATCGAGTTAATGAATATTTTCTCTAGGCTTGGTATCGTTGAACACACAGGCCATGGAATACCTGTGATTGTTGAAAAATATGGAAAGGATGCTTTTGAGATAAGCAACAGCTATATCCGTGTAATAATTCCATTTGACGAAGAAGTATTGCTCAATCATGGCGCAATAAATGGCGCTATAAGTGGCGTAGATAGAGAGGAACTTGACGATAAAGAAAAAATGATTCTTGATATGTTAACGGATAATCCTCGATTAACGGCTAAAGAACTTTGCGTTGCGTTGAATATTCCTTTTAGAAGCGTTCAAAGATATATCGCCAATCTGAAGGAAAAAGGATTCATTGAGAGAACGGGTGCTAACAAAAATGGTTATTGGAGGGTTTTGAAATAGCAGTGTTGCGTCTCGTTTCGTTCCCGGGGGGGCGTTCGCGGCTGTAAGCGGCCTATAACTGTCTGGCATGTGTCAACTTTTTTGTCCCAAATCTATTATGCACATACCGCTTGTCCGTGCGAGGCGGCCCATTCAGCCCTGAAGGCGATCGTGGACTTGTAGCCGCACCCTTTCCTTATCCTCTCCTCATTGTACCATCTAATGCATTCGTCGACAGCCTTCATGAAGGCGGCGAAGGATTCACGATCTTCGTCATACCTGCGCGACGATGCTAAGGCATACAGGTGTTCCTATGGAAGATATACAGAAATTCTTAGGCCATTCAACAATTACGACTACTGAAGGCATCTATGCCCATTTCGATGATTCACAACATAAAGAAACAATCATGAAATTATCTGATTATCTTTCGAATAAGACAAAGGATGATAAGAATGGGAATGTACTCAGAGATAAGAAAAGAAGCATTTTATATGCTTTCTTCCAGCTTTTTGCAGATTTGAGTGGAGAATCGATGAATAAATTCTCTTTGATCATATGATTGTTAGGACTAGAAAGGAATTGCAGGGCTTAAGATAACTTTTATTGTGTGTTTTGATATTGACAATTAAATCTCATATTGAAAATCTGGGGAAATTGAATAGTTAATATCCCTTGTTTTCATTTCTTTCAACTTATTTTGGATATCAATAGCTCTACCATTGAAGGACGCATTTCCTTCTTTTAGCAACTTAGCAGTAACTAAGAAATTAACGTTTAGTATTTTTGAAACTACCTTTAATTGTTCTTTCAATGGATTTTCAATGGCATCGAATTTTACAGTATAGATTGTTTCGTCCAAATCGATAGGGTCGAATTGTGTTGTTGCCCAACCCCATCCACAATTAGGACATTTCATACCTATTGTTCTGCCTTCTTTGAAAGACACCATTTTTGATCCACATTTTTCACATTTATTTTCTCCCATGTTTATTTCCTCCTGGATAAAACTTTATAAATTTTCCTTGATTATTAAGATACAGAGTATTTGAATTAGCTGGATTTCTTGAGGTAACTTCATAGTTGATATTGGGTAAGTTTAGAATATTAGGTGTTTCGACAATGATATGAAGTTCAGTGATAATATTCAGAGAAAATTCCTTTTATGTAAATCTATATCACAGGACAAAAATATCCTTACTGATGATATTTTCTTGATAATCCTTTTACGTACTTAACTAGCTTTAGGCGTGAATTTGATATGCAAATATCTATTCAAAATCAAAGTATTGGTGAAGCAAGGGAAGTAAATCTAAAGTGTTTTTGCCAAAATATGGCTTAAGCAAATGATAGTGGTCCTCAGTGCATATATTTTCTAAGATAGTAAAAGCAACAACTTCTGAAATCAAATGATCATCTGAAGATGCCATCATTTCAAAATAATCAAATGCTTTTTTTAATTCTTCCTTTTTTTCCTCATCTGAGAACTTATATATCAACGGGATGACACAAAAAGCGAATGATACATGGGCTCCATCTGTTTCATCAACTAGATTTTCTTTTTCCGCATTCAAAAAATAGTCATGGTATTCCGGAAAGATATTCTTAAACTCATTATACAAATTTTCATAAGTGATCTTATTTTTCATGATTTTTACCTCCAAGACTCTTCAATAGTTTCTTTCTTAAATTATTCGCTAGCTTTTTGTCACTTGCGCAAAGATTATTATCATTTAATAATCTAGAAATATGTTTACAATAATCTCTTGCTTTTTGTTCATGGGTTTTACCATTATTCAAGCCTATGCCTGTTGAATATTCAAACTCCAGAGCAGATGCGGTTCCGCCATCGCCAATAAAAGAACCTGGTCTGTAGAGTTGGTTTATTGCATTTTTTAATTTCTGGTTCTTTGCTTTTTTTAATAAGCGTTCTCGTCTGCTGACGCCAATCCATTTCTTATATTTTGCTTCTAGAGCTTTTCCATTTGCTCCAACATAAAAATTTACTTGATTTGAAGATACATCAGAGCAGGATCCTTTTGTTCCCTTGAATAATCCACTATTTCCTTTGCTCATTTTGACTTCCTCCTGTTTTGATAATAAGAGTTAGTCCGACTAGGGAATTCAAAGATTTTGATTCCTTGTTCCTTCAACTTTTTAAAGCAAGGATAATTTGCTGATCCATATACAATTATACCACTAGGCTGAATTTTTTTGACCATCTCTTCTAACCCATCGACGAAACGTTTTCTATCGAGCAGCTTAAAAGGAGAGCCGCCAACCGTACCGATGGCTACAATCGAATTCTTTGGTATGCCATCAAAACAAAAACAATATGTTTCTTTCGTACCCCATCTCACGTTGTTGATGACATTTTTTCTGCATTTTGTTCCATACCAATAACCGAATGCTCTCATTCGATATGTGTTATAGATTTTTAAAGCAATCGGAAAATCCTGATAGGTTGAGAAATCAGGAGTTATGATTCCAGAAAAATGTCTTAGAACGTTATATGCGTTCTTTGGATATACCCAAATTCCTTTTTTCTTACCATCAAAATTCTGATCATCTTCATAAAAGCAGACAAATGCATCGTATGTGAACTCTTTATCTTTAGCATGAAGATTCTTGTAAATATTTTCGGCTTGGCTGTAGGTGATGATGTCGTTAGGAATTTCGCCTTGTTTCAAGGTTGTTTGACATGAGGGAATGTCATAATTTGATAAAGTGAAATCAGCTCCATTGACCATGAAGGCATTCCATATGTCTTTGATGTTTCTTCTTTTATTTTGTATCTGTGCCATGTGATTTCCTCCTTGATACGATTTGATTTTAAATCAATAGAAAATCACAGTAACTAATCCTAATTTGATCTTCAAATGAGCAATAGTTGCGGTAAAGTTGCGGTGAATTTGTGGTATAATAAAAGAGAGGTGAGAGCATGGGAAATATAACATTATCCTGGTATATAAAAACGATTAGAAAATATTCGAAGAATTGTAGAGAAAGCTATCAAAGTATTCTTGATAAATTTTTTGAAATCATCCTTTATGATGATAAAAAAACTCATTACGTTGAGAGTACAACTTCATCAAGAATTATGAATGGTGAATATGATGTTCCGAGAGAAGTCCGTGAGAAATACAATTCTGAAAGTGATGAGAAGAAGAAAAAGATATCAGATTTGTTTGTTAAACAAATGATTGATTCATCATCGATGGATAGGCTTATACATGAAGTTAAAGAGAAGGTTTCTTTATCTGAAATATCAGGGCAAACCAAAGAAATGATTTTGAACGAGAAAGATTCTCTTAAAATGTTATCTTTCGTTTTATCAATCGCAATTATTTCTTCAAACAAAATAACTTTGGATAAGAATCTTTATAAGGATAATAATGGCTCGATTGATTTAATCAGTGGAGACTTGATTGCTTTAGGATTTAATAAGAAACTTGCTACTACTGAAAGAATTGTCGTTATACCAGTAGATGATAAGTTCACGATGGCTTTTCAAAATGACGAAGGAGAAGACATTATCAGTAAAGATACGATACATGGCAAGTGGCTTCTAAGAATGAATAAACTTGGGATTGAGAAACCCAAAATAAAATATTACAAAGCAACTGCTAATGTGAAAATTGGAAAAACAAAAGTTGGAAAAACTGAGTTTTATCTACTTCCTGTTTCTTCTTTAAAAGAAAGAAATAAAGCTGAATCGGGGAGAGAAATGATAATGAATGCTTTGAGTGCTTTAGCATCGGAATACAACATATCCGGACAAGGAATTCCGATGTATGTGCCTTTAATCGGAACTGGTAGATCAAGAGCACATCTATCACTAAATGAATCCATATCTATGATAAAAGGGATTTT
>CAVBGZ010000183.1:0-5018 GCA_963595075.1 Waltera intestinalis | reverse complement strand
ATAGAAGCAACTAGTTTTCTTGCTTCCGAAATAAGTTCATAACTTACTTCTGCAATATTTCCATTTTCTTGTTCAACGAAAACGAAGATATCCTTATATTCTTCAAATCGTGCCATCTGTTCTTCCCTCCCTATTTAGTAATGATTTGCTTTTCTTTCAATGTTTTAGCAATCATATCTGCAGTTTCTTGTTCTGATAAAGTAAATACTTCTACCTTATCTGTAACATCTTTTGTGAATGTTGTTTTAACAGATGTTGGTGAACCTTTGAAACCTACAGTTTCAGGATCAATGCCTAATTCTGCATTTGTTAAAACTTCAATCTTATCTTCATTACATAAATCAACGATCTTATCACATTGCATATAACGAGGTTTATTCATTTCAGCCAATGTTGTGATTACACAAGGTAATTTTGCTGTAACGATTTGTTCTACATCCTCTAATGATCTTTTAACTGTAATTGAATCTTCTTTTACTTCAAGAATTTCATCAACATAAGTGATTTGTGGAATTCCTAAACGTTCTGCTGTTTGAGGTCCAACTTGAGCTGTATCACCATCAATAGCTTGACGTCCAGCAATAACCAAATCAAATCCAACTTTATTTAAGGCAGCAGCTAATGCAATACTTGTTGCACATGTATCTGAACCACCAAGAACTCTATCTGTTAATAAAACTCCTTTATCAGCTCCCATAGCAACACCTTGTTTTAACATTTCGCTTGCTTTTGGAAGACCCATTGTCATAACAACAACTTCTGTATCTGGGTTTTTATCTTTTAATTCTAATGCAGCTTCTAAACCAGCTAAATCATCTGGGTTTGTAATTGCAGGAACTCCATCACGAACTAATGCACCTGTTTTTTTATCGACTGTAATTTCAGTTGAATCAGGAACTTGTTTTTCTAGAACAACGATTTTCATAATTTCACACCATACCTTTCTTACTTCAACATAGCGCCAGAAATGACCATACGTTGTACTTCTGAAGTACCTTCGTAAATTTCTGTAATCTTTGCATCACGGAACATTCTTTCAACTGGTAAATCACGAGTATATCCATAACCACCCATTAATTGAATAGCCTTTGTTGTTACTTCCATAGCAACTTCTGCAGCAAATAATTTTGCTTCAGCAGCAAGTTGAGTATATGGACGACCTTCTTGTTTAGCTGTTGCAGCTGAATAAACTAACCAACGTGCAGCATCTACTTTTACTTGCATATCCGCTAATTGGAATTGTGTATTTTGGAATTTAGCAATAGGTCTACCAAATTGTTTACGTTGTTTAACATAAGGAACAACTTCATCAATAGCGCCTTGAGCAATACCTAATGCTTGAGCGGCGATACCAATACGTCCACCATCAAGTGTTTGCATCGCAATCTTAAATCCCATGCCTTCTTTTCCTAATAAATTTTCTTTAGGAATACGAACGTTATTGAAAATTAATTCACGAGTTGCAGATCCACGAATACCAAGTTTCTTTTCGTGTAAACCAAAAGTAAAGCCTGGCGTATCTTTTTCAACGATAAATGCTGAAATACCACGAGTACCTTGTGATTTGTCTGTCATTGCAAAAATAACATATACTTCTGCTTCACCAGCATTTGTAATAAAAATCTTAGTACCATTAATAACATATTCATCGCCATCAAGTACGGCTGTTGTCTGTTGTCCAGCAGCATCTGTACCAGCGTTTGGTTCAGTTAATCCAAATGCAGCAAGTCTTTTTCCACTGCATAAATCTGGTAAATATTTAGCTTTTTGTTCAGCTGTACCAAATTGAGCAATTGGCCAAGTACCTAAAGAAGTATGAGCTGATAATACTACACCTGTTGTAGCACAAGTTTTTGATAATTCTTCAACAGCTAAAATATAGCTTAAATAATCAGCACCAGCTCCTCCGTATTCACGAGAATAAGGAATACCTAGCATTTTTGCTTGACGCATTACTTCAACTGATTCTTTAGGGAATCGCTCGTTTTCGTCTACATCAGCTGCGTTTTCTTTTACTTCGTTTTGCGCAACTTCTCTGAACAACTTTTGCATCATTTGTTGTTGCTCTGTTAAATTGAAATCCATAAATGAAGTTCTCCTTTCCAGTATTTTTGAACTATACGAAATTAGGATATCGATAGCATGATAAAGTTGTTAAACTTTTCACACATGCATATTTTACATACAAATCACCCAATCGTCAATGGATTTGTTAAAAATTTAACAAATTAATTTTTTTGTCTATCTTATTAAAGAATTTAGAGTCGTTTTATTTCGTGAATTTTTTAACAAGTGTATTGACATCCCCTATTTTACAGTTTAGACTAGGTTTGAAAATAGAAAGAGGTAAAAAAATGAGAAAAGCTTATATCGTTGCTGCAAAACGTAGTGCTATCGGTACTTTTTTAGGAAGTTTAACGGATGTAGAGGTGGCTGATTTTGGTGCTACAGTATTGAAAGAAACTATTAAACAAGCAAACATTGATCCTGCTAATTTAGATGAAGTCATTATTGGTAATGTTATTGCGGCAGGTCTAGGACAAAACATAGCTAGACATGTTGCCTTAAATGCTGGTATACCTGTCGAAGTTTGTGCACAATCAATTAATATGTTATGTGGTTCTGGTTTAAAAGCGGTTATGGAAGCGACTTTAAGAATCCAAGCTAATTTTGGTGATTTATATGTTGCTGGTGGTGTAGAATCGATGACTCGTGCACCATTCATGTTAAGCTATAAAAACAGAACTGGGACAAAAATGGGTGATCAAAAATTAGTGGATTCAATGTTACATGATGGATTAACTGATGCGATGTACAACATTCATATGGGCGTTACAGCAGATAATATCGCAAAAAAATACAATATCAGCCGTGAAGCTCAAGATGAATTTGCTTTGAACTCACAAGAGAAAGCACTTGCTGCTATTGCCGCTGGTCGATTCAAAGATGAAATCGTTCCAATCACATATAAAACTCGTAAAGGAGAAGTTATTTTTGATACAGATGAGCATCCACGTAAAACAAGTTTAGAAAAATTAGCTAAACTTAGACCAGCATTCAATGCAGATGGTACAGTAACTGCAGGAAATGCATCGGGAATTAATGATGGTGCATCATTTACAATCGTAGCGAGTGAAGACGCAGTAAAAAAATACAATTTAAAACCTATTGCTGAAATCGTAGGATTTGGTCAAGGTGGAGTTGATCCAAGAGTTATGGGATTAGGACCTACTCCAGCTATCTTAAACGCATTAAAATACGCAAATCTATCTATTGAAGATATGGATCTTGTTGAATTAAATGAAGCATTCGCTGCTCAATCTTTAGGCGTTATCCATGAACTTGAAGAAGCCACAGGAATGGATAGAGATGCTTTCTTGGCAAAAACAAATGTCAATGGTGGTGCCATTGCTTTAGGACATCCAGTTGGTGCTAGTGGAAATAGAATCTTAGTTTCCCTACTCTATGAAATGAAAAAACGTGGATCTAAGTTAGGACTTGCTAGTTTATGTATTGGTGGAGGCCAAGGTGCTGCAGTTATCGTAAAAAATGTATAACAAATATTAAGGAGATGTCACATCTCCTTAACTTAAAAATTTCACTTGTGAATTTTTTAATTTGTCATTGATTTATTAAAAATCATATGCTAAAGTAAACAAGGAAATAACGATTAATGGAGGAAGTTATTTATGACAAAAAAAGTAGTTTTAGCTGGTGCATGTCGTACAGCTATTGGAAAAATGGGTGGTGCTTTAAGTAATACACCAGCTCCAGAACTTGGTGCAATTGTTATTAAAGAAGCATTAAACCGTGCTGGTGTTAAACCAGAACAAGTAGATGAAGTTTTAATGGGATGTGTTATTCAAGCTGCTCAAGGACAAAACGTGGCTCGACAAGCTTCTATTAAAGCTGGATTACCTATCGAAGTTCCTGCAGTTACATTAAATGTAGTTTGTGGATCTGGTTTAAATTGTGTAAACCAAGCTGCTGCAATGATCATGGCAGGACAAGCTGATATCGTTGTTGCTGGTGGTATGGAAAACATGTCAATGGCTCCATATGCTATGACTAAAGCACGTTTCGGTTACAGAATGAACAATGCAACTATTGTTGATACAATGGTAAATGATGCTTTAACAGATGCATTCAATCACTATCATATGATGATTACTGCTGAAAACATTTGTGATCGTTGGAATTTAACTCGTGAAGAATTAGATGAATTCTCAGCTAATTCTCAACAAAAAGCTGAAAAAGCTATGGCAGAACATAAATTTGACGATGAAATCGTACCTGTTCCTGTTAAAGTTAAAAAACAAGTTGTAGAATTCAAAACAGACGAAGGACCTCGTCCTGGAACAACTGCTGAATCATTAGCAAAATTACGTTGCTGCTCAGGTAAAGAAGGTGGATTAATCACTGCCGGAAATGCTTCAGGAATCAATGATGGTGCTGCTGCAATCGTTGTTATGAGCGAAGAAAAAGCAAAAGAATTAGGTGTTAAACCAATGGCTACTTGGGTACAAGGTGCTTTAGCTGGTGTTGAACCAGAAATCATGGGTATTGGACCTGTTGCTGCAACAAAGAAAGTTATGGAAAGAACTGGATTAACTGTTGATGATATGGATTTAATTGAAGCTAACGAAGCATTTGCTGCTCAATCTGTAGCTGTTGCTAAAGAATTAAATTTCGATATGTCAAAAGTAAACGTAAACGGTGGAGCTGTTGCATTAGGTCATCCAGTTGGAGCTAGTGGATGCCGTATCTTAGTTACATTACTTCATGAAATGCAAAAACGTGATGCTAAAAAAGGTTTGGCAACACTTTGCATCGGTGGTGGTATGGGATGTGCTACTATCGTAGAACGTGACTAATTAAAAGTATTAAATCAATACGCTAAAAGATCAATCACTATCGGGTTGATCTTTTTTTATGACATAAAAAGGCATTCCGTTACGGAACACCTTTACTTCACTATTTTTCTATATCATGTAGAATTTTTTCAATACGATTACCCT
>CAVBGZ010000182.1:4532-5047 GCA_963595075.1 Waltera intestinalis | reverse complement strand
AATCGATTCTTATCAAAATGAAATTAATAGTTCACTTAAAAAAATTGAAAATATGTCTCCTGATAAGAAAATTTTAAAACAAATCGAATTTATTAAAAATTTAAGAACGCTCTATGATAAGATCACAAAATATAATAATTTTATCGATGAAATAAAACTTGGTGATGAAACTTTATTAAACAAGAATACTAAATTAAAAAAGATAATTATCAATGAAAAAGATCTTATTGTTCCTAGTGAAATAATTGGAAAATTATACATTAAAGAAGATGTTTTATATTTAGCTCTTAATGATGAATCAAAGATTGAGCAAGCTAAAGATTGGTTAAAAGAAAATAAAATGGAGGCTATAATAATACTTGGAAAAGAAAATTAATGTAGAGATTAATAAAGAAGGAAAAGTCTTTATAGAAACTGAAAACTACAAAGGCGAATCCTGTATTAAATCGATTAAAGAATTGTTTTCAGAATTCCTGGAAATAGATGATTTTGAGTTTAAATCAGATTACTATGAA
>CAVBGZ010000182.1:0-4522 GCA_963595075.1 Waltera intestinalis | reverse complement strand
ACTATGAAGAAGATGAAAACTTAAATAATGAGGTAGATATAAGATTATGAGTTCTGTTGTAAATTTAGATATGTGTTTAATTGCATCAAAAGGCTTATTACCTAAAGAAAAACTTCATGAAGTATTTTTAGAAACCTTACCAGAAGTTAATGGGATAATTAAAAACAATATTTTATATATTGATAATCAACCTATTGGATCTATTTCTTTAAAAGATAGAATTGTTGTTAAAACATATAGTGAACGTGCATTACTCGCAAAAAATAAAACTACTGAATTAAGAAATGTATTTACAAGAAGGTCGCAAGTTGCCATCGAAGATTATAAAAATGAATTAGAAACTGAGCAAAGAAGACTTAAGGAATCTAATTTGGCTTATGAGGAACTTAAAAAAAGAATAAAGGAAAATCAAAACAAAATAGAACAGCAAGAAAAGGCCATAGTTAAACAAAATATGTCTTCTTGCGAAGCAATGACTTTGGAGTTAAAAGAATCAGCTGAAAATCAAGGATATGATGTTGTTGAAAATAAAACAGAAGAAGGTATACAACTTCAATTTATTAGGAGAATATATTAATGCTTAATGTTTATAAAATTGTAAACAATAGTGTTATTTATGGCCCTAATAAAAGATCGGTTATATGGTTTAGAGGTTGTTCTATTAGATGCAAAGATTGTATAAATAAAGAATTATGGAATAGAAATCCTTATAGTAATCAATCAATTTCTAAAGTGCTAAGTCAAATAAAAAACGATGATATAACTTTTCTTGGAGGAGAACCTTTAGATCAGGAAGATATAGAATTATTAATTGATGAATTGAAGAAGCAAAATAAAGGAATCATTTTATTTACTGGATATTCAATAAATGATTATGATGAAAGAAAGAAAAGAATAACATTAATGTGTGATGTTGTTATATCTGAACCATTTATAAAAAAATTGCAAGATGATAAATTATATTTAAGAGGTTCAACAAATCAAATTATAACAATTAATACAGATAGATATTCATTATTAGATATAAATTCAAATAATTCTTTTGAAATTGATATTAATGACTTAACAGTACAATCAATGGGAAGAAGCAAAAAATTTATTGATGATTTATTAGAACTATAAGTTAAGATAAAGGTTTTAGTTGCAAAAATATTAATTGTTTTTGTAGGCATATCGTGTTCAGCTAGGATGAAAACGAGTTGTTATAAGACAAGAAGAAATTCAGCCATTTAGAGGGTGAAAACATAGACAAATGTCTAATCACACCTCTAATGGTTTTTCTTTTTTCTTCTAATAAGTCATTTACTGCATACAATTAAGAACAAGGATTACCAATGAAAATTTAGTAGTTACCGTAGGAGAAAATTAATAGGTGTACCTAGTACATGAAATAATAAGATATTTATTTAATAAAATAGGGTTTAAAGCGGAATGTTATACTCAATTATTTGCTTATTCACAAAACGTGGTGTACAATTAGTTTGTTAAGCATTTGAATAAAACAATTTGTACCAACAAGCTGATTCTAAAAATAATTTTCATGATATTTTAAAATAAATTTGTCCAAATTAAGGAGGATAAAAACATGAGATATTATTTAGTTACAGCAAAGTGTGGACACGTAGGAAAGGGCACATATTATGAGGTTCAATTTCCAATTAGGTCAGAGAGTAAAAGTGAGGCTGCTCAATATTGCCTTACAAAGCCGAAAGTCAAAAAGCAATTGCATAATGCAATCAGTTCGGTTGAAGAGATTACTTATGAAGAATATAGAGAAAAGTCAATCGCACTAAAAGAAGGCATATATATTAAGGCTCATACGAAAAGAGAAATAAGTGATTATTTTGAAATTGCAAAGCCGTTGCCATCTAGTCGAAACGTTAGGATAAACAGTTTTGAAAGTAGAGCTGAGAGAATTTGCTTTCTGTTCAAGAAATACAAGATAAAGGAGGAATCTTATTGTGCCTAAATTATATAAGTTTAATGAAGATAGAGAAGGCTTTGGCACTAATCTTAAAAAATTAATGATTGATAAAGGATTTACAATTGAATCTTTCAGCAAAGAGATTGACTATGAGGAGAACACGGTTAAAAAGTGGAGATCAGGTGAAAGGATCCCTAGCCTGGAAAATCTAAAAAAGATATCAACTATTCTGGGAGTTACCGTTCAGGAATTATATTTACCAAATTCTATATATGAGAAGCAAATATCTGATGACTTCAAAAAGGTTATTGATGGAAAACTCGAGATTAAGCTATCAGATAAAATCCTTATTGATGAACTGACAAACTATTCAAATTATCTTTTTCAGAAAATGCTATTTTCTTATTTGAATCCTAGAGATGTTAAAACGCTTAGAAATCTATACAAGTATTTCTCATTAACCGATTACGCAGTCGATAGGCTGTCAATATCTGATAAATCTGATTTTGACGAGTTTTATGCCAAGGTGAAACTTTATCTGGTTGAGCAATACGGAAAAAGTTTACCATATAGGATTGATAATGAAATGTCTAAGAAAATCTTAAACGACTTTAACAAGTACATTGCTTTGAACCTAAAGGAGGAAATGTAATATGCAGATATTTCCAGGTGGTTTTTTTGATTGGGAAAAATGGCAATTGAAATCTAATTTCACCTTTTCAATTTGGACATATATAGAAATGAATCTAAAATTTCAAAAAATAAACGAAAAGGATTTGATAGATTTATTTGATATTACTCCCTCAGCATTACAACAATGGAAAACTGGTAAAAGGAAAATATCACAAGATAAACTCGTTGTTCTATGCAATATGTTTGGCGTAACGATAGATCAAATGATAGAAAGAGATTTTAGCGATGATTATCCAATGGAAGATATGTTTAGATTATCTAAGTTTGATAGCAAGGTTGATCCGAAAGAATTTACTGAAGAGGATTTCGAATCTTTATTTGAAGATATAAATAGAGCGATGTTTGAAATAGAATACTTCGCTTTGGGTTATATTCCATTTGAGCCTAATCCCGATAATGAAAATCCAGACGCTCCAGATAGGGAATACATTGGTGGTGATGAAGTCGAATATTACTGCAACTCACTTGATATAGACGTCACATATGATTTATCGGATGGCAAAAAAGTCACAGTTAATTCGATTAACTATGCAGAACTATGCAAAGTTGCGGATTTATTAAAATCTCTATGGGGTGACGAATCTTATAGTCATATTGATTCAAAACCAAATAAAAAATATGATGTGATGCTTTTGAAATCCGAAAACGCTAAAGCACTTAAATCCCATATAGAACAATATGAATATAAAACAAATAGCCTATTTGAGTTATGGCGTTCGTTAAAGGATGAAGATTCAAATTATGATAAGGACTTTCTTATGGGCAAAGTTTTACTTGCCAACGGAGCGTGTCTTTCAAAGAATGCAAAGCCAGATTTAGAGGGCACGATTAAATTATTTAGAAAAATAGTGTCGATTGATGTAAAGAAATTATAGGAGGAAACAAATTATGTCATCAGTTACTGCTCGTATTAACGAGATTAAACAACCTAGAGGTGGTTATATTAAGCCATCTGAATTTGAAACTATTCAGTTATCCGACAATAAAGAATTAGGTGAAGAAAATCTACATGCTTCGGTTATAGGATTAACTGTAGACTATCTGACAAGATTTATGATGCTCAAGGAGACTAATCCTTCTGATATAAAAGGTGCTTTCAAAAGCGCTTTTCAAATATCAATTACAGGATATTTGCTTAAAATCAAACTTTTAGGTGATAAAGAACTAGAAAATGATCAAATAAATGGAGTAGATATTTTGAGTTTGGTATATAGTATTAAAGGCTTAGATGATAAATCTATCATCTCAGCTTGTAAGGCTACCACCTATGATGTTTGGTATAGAAATCCAATGTGTGCAATGGGTTGTAGAGGAGCAATAGATACTAATCCTGATAAGCAAACGATTGAAAATATCAGAATAATGGTAAATAGAAGTCTAGAATTTTTGAAACAGTATGGTCCTATTACTGTTGATGGTTTTACCTTTGAAGATGATGGATATACTGAAACTGTCGATTCTGGCGATGGGGATTACCTAACAAGCGATACTTTATGGGATTTCAAAGTTTCAAAAGATAAGCTTAAGAATAAGCAAACCCTTCAATTATTAATGTATTGGATCATGGGTCAACATTCTAAAAAACCAGAATTCAAGGGAATTAAGAAACTTGGAATATATAATCCTAGATTAAACATTGTCTATTTATATGATTTAAAAAAGATATCTAAAGAAGTCATCAAGGATATTGAAGACAATGTCATTTGTTATTAAAACTGAAGATTACGATCAGTTCTAATTCCAAAACTCGCTCAATAAGCCTACTAACATCTTGATTTTCTATAAGTCCGATGTCTAGTAGGCTTTTTAGGGAGTTCGTATTTAAGAAAATTGAATAAAAAAATTAATTATGCTTACGCTGATGAAGGGTGATAAGGGAATCTAAATTCTCAAATAGTCCTATCA
>CAVBGZ010000181.1:0-5065 GCA_963595075.1 Waltera intestinalis | reverse complement strand
ACTATATGGAGATTTGCAGGGTGTTTTTCAAAAAAATCAAAAAATATTTTTAGGGCATAAAAAAAGAGCCACCAGCTTCACTGCTAATGGCCATAAAGGATGATTAAAAGTAATTCGTGCTTTTGATTATGAAATCGTGCTTTTTATAGTTAGTTCGTGCTTTTCATAAAATGCACTTAATTAATAACTTCCCAACTTGATGTACTAATGTTTTGAAAGCTTATTATACGTTTGAATAACATTTTTAATTTATGATAGCACGATTCCTTGTTTTTAAGGAAATATCGTGCTTTTTTCGTTGTAAAACACCATTTTTAATTGTATAATATTAGTACATTAATTATATAAATGTACTAATAAATCCAGAGGTTAATATGAGCGTTCCAGAGTCCATTAGAAAAGTTGAAAGACCAACTAATTCCATAGTTTACAAGATTAAAGAAGGAGTTTATGGTGTTCGTGAAAGAGCAGGTGTTAAATACAATTCAAAAGGGAAACCGCAACCGATAAATGGGAGAGTTATCGGTCATATCATCAATGAGAAATACATTTCTCTTGTTGATAGTATTTCTGATATTCCAATGTTTCTCTCTTATGGATCATCAGCTCTTATAAAAAGTTTTTCTGATGATATCTATGAAGAATTATTAGATGTATATCCTATTGATGATGCCAAAATGATTTTGGTTATGGCTGCTTTAAAAATTATCAAGCCATCAATCAAATGTGGTAGATATTCATCTGAATATGAAAGAACATTCATCTCAATTTATTATCCGGATTGTCATCTAAGTAAAAATAAAATCAGTGAGTTTGTTTCTTCTCTTGGAATGGATAGCAATAAAAGAGAACAGTTCTATCAAAATAGAATTTCTAAAATTCCAAACAATCATCTAATCGCAATTGATGGAACATTAAAACAAGATAATAGTTCTGTCAATTCTTTATCTGGTTTTTCATATAAATCTAGACTTAAAAATACCCAAGATATTTCAATCATTTATGCTTATGATATTGAGACTCATGAACCACTTTGTTCTTCTGTCTTTCCTGGCAATAATATCGATGCAGTTTCCTATCGTCAATTTGTTAAAGAAAACTCGATAACAAAGGGAATAATTGTAACTGATAAAGGATTTCCAGTGACAAAGATTAAAGATATTTTAGAAGCACATAAAGACCTTCATTTTATGACTCCACTTAAAAGAAATGATACTAAAATATCTAAATATGATATGACATCTTACAATGAAATAGTTGAAGATATTGAAAAGGATGTATTAGCAAAAAAAGTGAAGTTAGAAAATGGAAGATTCTTATATTCTTTTTTAGATATTTCAACAATGAGTAAAGAAGCACATGACTATATAAGACGCTCAGTAAAAAAGAAGAGTTTCAATCCTGAAAAATACCTACAGAAAAAAGATTCTATGGGTACAATAACCCTGGAATCTGATTTGGATATGACTTGTAGAGAAGCTTATTTGTGCTATTCAGAAAGATGGAAAATTGAACTTGTATTCAAAGCATATAAGAATGATATTGAATTGACAGAAACAAATGTTCAAAGCGATTATTCGGTAATTGGAATGGAATTCATCAACTTTATATCTTCAATAATCACTACAAGAATCATTGAAGAATTTAGAAAAAAAGAACTTCTAAAAACACATAGCTATGGTGAAATAATGGAAGATTTGACTAATGCTTGGAGAAAAAGAGATGATGGAAAAGATAAACCATCAATCAAAGATGATAGATGGGTGAATACTCTTCCTTCAGTTCTTGAAATGATAAAGAAGTTGAATTTATTAAAGGAAAAATCAAAAGAAAAAGGGAAGCGAGGAAGACCTAAAAAGAAGAAAGAAAAAACAACTGAAAATCCCAATTCTTAGTACATCAGATTGGGAAGTTATTAGTTAATGATTTGCAAAAAAATATGAAGCTGAGTTCAAAATTTCGAAGGTAAAAAATTCTTAAAAGAAAAAGAGAATAATCCTAAATTATCAAAAGCTAAATTTGCTTTTAGAAATAATCTTAGTGATTCTACACTCAATGATTGGGTTTTAAAATTTCAAAGATTAGGTAATGGATTTGCTAACATTACAAGTCAAATTGAAGTATTATCTAGCAATGTTATTCAAGCTCCTGCAATCACAAAATATGAAGGTAAATCTCATGGTGAATTACCAAAGGATATGGTTAGAATTACATACCATGGAATTACTGTTGAATTCAACGAAAGTCTTGCAGAGGAGATAATGGGAATAATACAAACATGGTAGGGTTCACTGGCATTGACAATGTTTATTTATATCCTAAATTAGTCGATAGTGAGCGTCAATACAAACGCCGTCTAAAAAAGCATCGTCATTTGTGAGACAATTATTTGTGGTCACAAAAAACGATGCTTTTTCTTTATTTTTCGCTGATTACTTTGATTTCTTCAGGTATTTTATCTGACCATGGAAGATAATCATCATAATTGAAGCTTTCCATTTCTTTATATGGAAGGTTCTTCAATAAGTAATTGAGATATTTTCGTGGATCTAATCCATTAGCCATTGCTGACTTGACTAATGAATACATCGCGCAGGTGACCTCAGCACCTTTAATTGTTTTAGAGAACAACCAGTTTTTACGTCCTATCACAAGGCTTTTAATTCCGAGGCCCTCGGCCTCATTGTTCCCTAAAGTTAATCTCCCATCAAGAAAGAAATTATATGCTAATTCTTTATGGTTCCAAGCATAATTTACAGCTGTTTTCAACAATGATTTCGGCAATACTCGCTGTCTTACTTTATCTAATTCAGCGTAGAAATCATCCATCAATGGTTTGACTGTAATCAATCTCTGTTCTTTAATAAGATCATAATAATTATCACAACCTTTTTTATCAGCTAACTGATCGTGAATCTTATTATCTTCATGAGAGATATTAGATAGCATATCAACAAATTTCTTGGCTATTGTGGAATACTCTTCTTTTTTAGAAGATTTATTCGCATCATGGAACTTTCTTTTTGTATGAACCAAGCAAGGAATTCTATCAGTGTTTGGAAGTTTATCATAAGCCCCATAATCATCCGTTTGTAAGAAACGATGAGCTATTGGAGTATTGAAGAATTTCTTTGCGTTTTCATACTTTCTTGAAGGACCAACAATATATGAGAAAGCTGGATGATATCCTGTTGCAGTCATAAATAGCCAAACATAACTTGTTGCAGTTTTCTTAGGGTCAGCAATTCTAGCTTTAGTTCCATTATTTTCGATGATGAGCATTCTTGTTTCATCAGCTCTACAGTTATCTGCATTCTTGATGTAAGAACTGATTCTATCGGTGATTGGAACGATAGCATCATAAGCCTTATAAACAAGAGAAGACATTGCTTGTCTAGAGAACTCAAAACCTTTTCTTTTGAAGTCTTGTTCTTGTCTATAAAGAGGTAAAGCGAGAACTGTTTTGTTGTAAATAATTTCAGAGACGACTGTATCATCAAATATTGAATTTGAAAAAGCAGTGTTTGCATCCTCTGGCATATCTGAAATGAATTCACAACTGCCATCCTCATTTTCTATTTTATAAACAGCATATCTAGTGATGCGTTTATATAATTTAGATGGTTCATTGCATACCTTTTCTTTTACTTTGAAACCGATGAGTACAGCGCCTTTAGGAAGATTAGTTGGATGTTTTTCTTCAATTTTAACAGGAAGAGTATCTGTATTGATTGATTTTCTCTTGTTCTTCTTTTGTTCATCTTTTTTATCACTAGAATTATTCAATTCTGCTAATTGTTCTTTGCACTTCTCGATTTCTTCTTCTTTTTCACCAATAGCTTTGTTTAATTCAATATCATCGAACAATGAGAGTTGAACACCACCATCAGTGTTTTGTTCAGATTTTCTAGCGAAAAGCTCTCTGGTTCTTAAACTGAGAAGTTCGCGTAAATGTTGAATTTCTTCTTCATCTAGTTTGTGCTGTTTTGCTAATCTTTCATTTTCTTCAAGAAGCTTTTTGTTAGAAGCTATGATAGCATTAATATCTAGTGTGTTATCGTTATTCATATCTTAATTATTATATCATAATAACACAATAAAATAAAGCAATTTTTATAATAAATTTCAAAAATATTTAATATAAAAATTGCCTAAGTTATCGTTAAACTACAAAATCATAATGTAATTCTTTGTTGTAATGTTTTGGTTCTAATTCTAATCCATCTAACAACCATTCAAACTGCTTATAACTGATGTTTTTATACCCGTTTTCTTTAATCCATCTAAACTTACCTTCTTCAAGTCTATATAAGAGAAGCCAGAAACCCGCTCCTCCCCAATAGACTATTTTTAGTTTATCCTTATTTCTGTTACAAAATATATAGATAGTATTTGAGAAAGGATCTTTTCCTGCAGTTGAAATCATCGTGATAAGTGAGTTTATTCCACATCTAAAGTCAGTGAATCCAGTGAATAAGCAAATATCTGGCTTGCCTTCTCTTTTATACATTTTTAAATGCCCTCAAAATAGCAACTAATTCATCTTGATCAGAATATTCAAGATCAAAAGATACACCAGCAAGTTTCGTATGAATCTTTCTTTTGATTATTTCAGGTTCTGCCTTTAAAGTTATCACTTGAATTCCTTCTTTGGTTTCTTCTTGTCTCTTAACCCAATGCCTGTAAGCTGAAGTATCATTCATTCCATGCATTAGACAAGCTTTTCTAATAGATAAGTGATTTGTTTGAATTTCTTCTTGAATGCTTTTGTATAGCATTTCTTTTTCATATGAAATTTTCATAAAAATAACCTCCAATATTTCTCATACATTATGAGAATATCGAAGGTTAAAAACTAGACGGTGTTTGTATTGACGCTCACAGGAATTTTTTAAAAATAAGAAAAAGCACCAAGAGGTGCTTATCGAACTATAAGATAGGTGCTTTTAAATAGCCTTTGCGTTGACAATATCCTTGAACTGTCATCATCGAACTTAGAGAATTATAACGAAGTGCGATTTTATTATATTTGTAATACGGAGAATCTTTTCTCTCTTGCATATAA
>CAVBGZ010000180.1:0-5107 GCA_963595075.1 Waltera intestinalis | reverse complement strand
ATCTGTAATCGATTACATTCAAGTTACAATTTGTTAATTTTGTAACATATGAACACAAATGATTAAAAATGAACGAAAATGATTGACAATGAATTACCTTTAGAATATATTGATGATGAGAGGTGAGACTATGGCAAAAATCAATATTGATGGTGCACAAAATGTAGAAGTTTCCATTAAAATCCCTTGTGAAAAAAGCTACGAGGAACAACTTGAAATCATGGAAGAATATACAATAGCACATAAAAATAACTCGCAATGCGATAAAGCCGTTCGTGAAGTGGCCTGTTTAAAAACAATCTTTCCACGATTATTTCGAAGCATTGGAAAAGATGATTTGATTGCAGGAAGACTTGATTTTCTTCCTATCGGATTTGGATCGGTCACAAGTATTGGTGGAGTAGGTCACTATTGTGTATTTCATAAACTTCGTGAATTTAAAGAACATTTAAAGACAGACGAAGAAAAAGCGCGTGTAGATTTACTATATGATTATTGGCAAGACCATGATGTGAAAAGTATATATTGTCAAGATGTCTTAAATGAAGATACGACAGGAAGGTTTATTGATTGTTCCTATCCATTTATGGCTACTGCTAGACTATCCGGTATGATGCTTGATTATTCAAAATTAATCAGACTTGGTATTCCTGGTTTAGAAAACTTAATTTCTTCATATCCTCAAAATGAATTTATGAAAGCTTGTTTGGATTGTATACAAATATTAAAAGATGTGATTACACGACAAATTGAGTTAGTAGATAAAGCGTATGGAAATGATGTGAACCGAAATCAGCAACTCTCCCTAATGAAATCCGATTTAGTTTATTTGTTAGATCATAAACCTTCAACCTTTCATCAAGCACTTCAACTCTTTTGGCTTTATGCATTAGTTGCAGGATGTATAAATTATGGTCGTATGGACATTGTTTTAGGTCCTTATTTAAAAAGGGATATAGATTCTGGTTTGATTACGGAAGAAGTGGCTTATCAATATTTAAAATCATTATGGAAGATGATTGAAAATAGAAGAACGACGGTCAATGGAAGAATTATTGTAGGTGGCAAAGGTAGAGAAAATGTAGAGGCATGTGATCTATTTACACGTATATGTCTAAGGGTTTGTAAAGATACAAGATATGTGGAACCTCAATTTACTTTGCGCTTTGATAAGAATACGCCAAAAGATATTTTGGATATGGCTTATGACTGTATTGCTTCTGGAGCCACATATCCAACTTTATATAACGATGAAGTGAATGTTGCTAGTGTTGAGTATGCGATGCGAGTCGATCATAAAACGGCTTGTCAATATATTCCATTTGGATGTGGAGAATTTGTGATTCAAGGACAGAGCGTAGGAACACCGAATACATTATTGAATTTAGTGAAAATCATGCAACTTGCTTTAAATGAAGGGTATGATCCAATGGATCACAAGTATAAAGCAGGGCCTGTTAAAGTCTTGCCACTTTCTTCATTTAAAACTTTTGAAGATTTTTATGATCAATATAAAGCCTTATTAGATTACTATTTTGATTTGAGTGTGTATTGTCAGAAACACAGCTATGAAGTTATGAATCAAGAAGTAAGTTTCTTATTTGTTTCTATTTTAATGGATGATTGTTTATCAAGACAAAAAGCCTTACTTGATGGTGGGGTAAAGATTTTGGGTGGAACCAATGAAACGTATGGAAATATTAATGCGAGTGATGCGTTATATGCGATCAAAACGTTGGTTTATGATCAAAAGAAATATACATTAGATCAATTGAATGAAGCAGCACTTGTTAATTTTGAAGGTTATGAATTATTGCGTAAAGAAATTTTACGACTTCCAAAATATGGAAATGATATGGAAGAAGTGGATGAAATCGCAAATGATCTTTATGAATATGTGGCCAAAGGCATTCGTACAAGAGGTATTGAAAATTATATAGATTATTATTTGATTGTGATTTCAAATAATCAAACCAATACGGATTGGGGCCATCAAACAGATGCAAGTTTGGATGGAAGAAAAAAGGGTGTATATATGAATCCGGCCAACAATCCTCAAGGGTTTGCAGCCACAAGTGGTCCTACTGCCGTATTAAATTCATTATCTAAATTCAATGCGAAATATCATGGTGGTAGTGTTCAAAATATTAAGTTTACACCTCGAATGATGTATGAAGATAAGGAAAAGGTTAAACTCTTATTTAAGACTTATTTTGAAAAGGGTGGATGTCAATTGATGGTTACGGTTGTGGATCATGGAGTGTTGGAGGATGCACAAAAACATCCAGAAAAATATCCGGATTTAATTGTTCGTGTTGCAGGCTATAGTGCTGTATTTGTGAATTTAACACGTGATGTACAAGATGAATTGTTAAGTAGGACTTTATATGATTAGCATTTCAAATATTGAACGATTTGCGACACATGATGGGCCAGGGATTCGTACAACTGTATTTTTAAAAGGTTGTATGCTTCATTGCCCATGGTGTGCCAATCCAGAAACATGGAATAGTAAACCAGTACTTATGCATGATCAAAGAAAGTGTGTTTCTTGTCATATGTGTGAAAATGCATGTCCAACTTCTTCTATATCTTTTCCTTTTTCTTGGGTTATGGATGCATGTACATATTGTCATGCTTGTGAAGATGTATGTTTGCAGGATGCGATTTCTTTTTCTGGAAAGGAGATGGAGATTAAAGATGTTATTAAGGAGGTATTAAAGGATCGAGATTACTATAGACAAAGTCATGGTGGTGTAACAATTAGTGGTGGAGAACCGTTTTATCAATTTGATGCCTTTCTTGAACTTTTAAAAGAGTTGAAGGCGCATGATTTACATGTTGCACTTGAAACGACGGGTAATTATAGTTTAGGAAAACTACAAATAGCTCTTCCTTATATTGATTTATTTTTAATGGATTTAAAACATTTGGATGCAGAAAAATTAATGAATGTGACAGGTGCTCATTTAGATTTAATTCTTAAAAATTTTAAGTTTTTGGCAAACACTTCTCCTAACAAGGTCATTATTCGTATGCCGGTTATTCCACGCTTTAATGAGGGGTGTTGTGAAAGTGTGATACAATTTGCGTATGAAAATCATTTGCCTGAAGTGAACTTGTTGCCATTTCATACGTTAGGCAAGAGTAAATGGGAACAAATGAATAAAAAATTTATGTATGATCAGGATCGAATGATGGATAAGAGTGTATTAATGAAATATGTGGAGTATGGAAAAAGACTTGGCGTATTGGTTAAAATTGGAGGTTAAATCATGCTGACGAAAGAAAGAATGTTACATATTATGAATATTTTAGAGGAAAGAGGTTTTGTGAGTGTTAAAGAATTGACTGAAAACTTTAATGTTTCAAGATCGAGTGTGATGCGTGATTTGATTGAATTAGAAAATCAAGGCTTGATACATAGGGAGCGTGGAGGAGCGAGTTTAAAGTCTATTGCTTCCACATTAACAAGCTATAATGAAACGAGTGTTGCCTTGAAAGAACAAATCAATAGTGAAGTTAAAAAAATGATTTGTGAACAGGCAAGTAAAAGTATTCGTGATGGAGATTGTGTTTATATTGATTCAGGAACAACGCCAGTCTATTTATTAGATTCTATTGGAACAAAACGGATCAAACTTGTAACACCGAGTATATATTTAATAAGAAAATTACCATCTCATTTTAAGGGAGATATCTTCTTGTTGGGAGGCGAATTTTCTAAGTCTTATGATACAAGTTATGGCTCATTAACATTAGAGATGATTCGTCAATTCCATTTTGATCATGCGTTCTTTAGCGCGAATGGAGTAAATTTAGAGAATGGCGAAGTGTATGTTTTTGATTTTAATGTGGGCGCAAATAAACAAGAAATTATGATGCGTAGTGAAATTTCAGATTTGTTGGTGGATGCATCGAAATTTGGAATGAAGGCGATGTGCAATTGGGCAAATTTGGAACAATTTCATAGTGTATATGTAGATAAAATGGATGAAAGGATAGAAATACCGGATAATTTTGTGGTATGTGGAAAACAAAATGAAAACGAATGATGTGAATAAATTAGCTTTATTAGAACAATTAAAAGGCGGGTTGATTGTATCTTGTCAAACACAGAAGGATGAACCAATTTATACACCGGATATGGTTTTAAAAATGGCAGAATGTGCGAAGTGGGGTGGAGCTGTTGGTTTACGATTGAATTCTCCTGAACAGATTCGTCAAGTAAAAGAAGCCAATCTAGGACTTCCGATTATAGGATTGTATAAGGTTTGGCATGAGGATACGGATGTGTTTATTACACCTACAATGAAAGAGGTCGATGAAATTGTTGAAGCGGGAGCTGATATTATAGCATTAGATTGTACAGCACAAAAGACACATGAAGGAACGATTGCGTGGGATTTACTTCCAGAGGTAAGAAGGAAATATCCTAATCATTTGATTTTTGCGGATGTATCCAATGTAGAAGAGGCGATTCATGCTTCAAAGAATGGAGCCGAAATTGTGGCTCCTACCTTATATGGATATACGGCAAATACGGCAAGTATTGAGGGACCCGATTTTAGAATGATCGCAAAAATGTGCAGAGAAGTAGAGGATGCCGTTGTGATTATGGAAGGACATATTTATTCACCAGAAGATGCGATGAAATGTATTTTTGTAGGATGTCATTCGGTCGTGGTTGGTAGTGCGATTACGCGTCCTCATTATGTCACAAAGCGTTTTGTAGATTGTCTTGGAAAATATCAGGATAATTGGCGTGATGCCGAGAGGGCTAAGCATACAAATGAGCTAAAATAAAGATGTTTTAAATTCTTTGTTAAGGTTTGGTAAGATGTATTGTGTTTAAAAAAATCTCTTTTATAATGAGGGTGATGAAACACAAACATTTAGGAGTTGTACTGATTATTTTGTTCTTACTTTTTAATGATAAGACGGAAATATCTTTTTCATTCAATGATACGTGGATGATGGAATTATTGATTGTATCCATTGTATTTTGTGTATTGTTTATACTGTTAAAAAATATAGATAAATTAAAAGCGGATTTAGGTGAGTAAATTCGCTTTTTTTAAATAAAAGGTTTAAAATACAGTATGTT
>CAVBGZ010000179.1:0-5127 GCA_963595075.1 Waltera intestinalis | reverse complement strand
ATCAATATCGGTTATGAGTAATTTCAAATTTTCCATAATAAAACTCCTTATTTGTATTTAAATTATAAATATAAAAATAAAAAAATCACTTAAATAGGAACATATTCCACATTTAGTGATTTTTTTGACTATTCATGCGTTTCTAAATAAATCGAATATTGTAAAAATAATATTTCAGATGTTATAAAAAACATACTGATTGGTGAATAATTTCTTCCGTGGACGGATGCATTTTTATAGGAATCCAAGAAATATAAAGGCACATCTGAATATCTAGCAGTTGGATTATCAGAAAGTATGGTTAATGAGATAATTTTTGCGTTTCTTTTTTTACAAGCTTTCACAAATTCAACAGCTTGATTTGCTTTTCCACTAAGAGAATATATGATTACAACATCATTTTCGGTTAAATGTTGGACCATAAAATCCATTTCATTTTCACCATACACTAAGTAAATTGATTTGTTCATTTTGAAAAATAATCGCTTTAAATTACGTGTGGCGAGTTGTTGGATTTCTCCAGATCCATATGCAAAAACATGATTGGCTGTATGAATTAATTGGCAAGCTTCTTCATAGCTTTGTCTGTTTGCGTATTGAATAGCTTTTACATAATCATCACAAACATTACCAATAAATTCTTGATCAATTGCCTGATTGTCTTCTTCTTGCATCTTTAAATAAAATTTCAATTCACTAAAACCATTTAAGGATATTTTTTTCGTGAATCTTAATATGCTAGTTTTAGAAACATTACAATGCTTAGCTAATTCAGAAATAGACATTTCTTGACACGCTTTTTTGTGAGTTAAAATATAACGCCATATATATAAATCATTTAAATTTAGTTCACTATAATATTTATCAACTAATTGATCTAATTTCATACAATCACCCTATCTGAATATTATATTTTTATAAGCGGTTTCAGTCAATAGGAATAAAGTTCAAAAATTGGAATAAAACATCTTTTTTGCAACGAATTACTGAATGGCCTCAAGCTATTGTTTGTTTAATTTTGTGGTGCTAATCTAGGGTTGTCAGTTATGAAATAGCAAAAAAGGAGGAAATGTTATGAGAGAAAAATCAGCTATTTGTATTGCAGGTGGAGGTAGTACATTTACACCCGGTATTGTATTAATGCTAGTAGAAAATCAAGATCGCTTCCCAATTTCAAAAATTACTTTATATGATAATAATGCAGAGCGACAAGATAAATTAGCTAAAGCTTGCGAAATTATGTTGAAGGAAAAAGCTCCAGAAATTGAATTTGCTTGGACAACAGATCCTGAAACAGCATTTACAGGAATTGACTTTGTTATGGCACATATTCGTGTAGGATTATACGCGATGCGTGAAAAGGATGAAAAAATTCCATTGAAATACGGTGTTGTTGGACAAGAAACTTGTGGTCCTGGAGGAATGGCTTATGGTATGCGTTCGATTGGTCCAGTCATTGAAATTTTAGACTACATGGAAAAATATTCACCAAATGCTTGGATGTTAAACTATTCAAATCCAGCAGCTATCGTTGCTGAAGCAACTCGTCGCTTACGTCCTGGACATCATATTATCAATATTTGTGATATGCCCGTTGGTCTAGAAACAAATATGTGCTCGATTTTAAAAGATGACACAGGTCGTGAAATCACACGTAAAGATATGGAAGTTCGTTACTACGGATTAAATCACTTTGGATGGTGGACAAGCATTACAGATAAAGATGGAAATGACTTAATGCCTGCTTTGAAGAAACATATCGCAAAGATGGGATACGCAAACAATTCTCCAGAATTCCAACACAGAGATGCAAGTTGGGTTGAAACTTATACTAAGGCAAAAGATGTTTATGCATTAGATCCTGAAACAATTCCAAATACATATTTAAAATATTATCTATATCCTGATTTTGTTGTTGAACATAGTGATCCAAATTATACACGTGCTAATGAAGTTATGGACGGACGTGAAAAAACAGTATTTGGTCAAGCTGCTGCTATTGTTAAAAACGGAACGAGCAAAGGCAATGAATTCGCGGCAGGTGCCCATGCAACATTTATTGTTGATTTAGCTTGTGCAATTAAATTTAACACAAAAGAAAGAATGCTATTGATTGTTCCTAATGAAGGAGCTATTGAAAACTTTGATCCAACTGCTATGGTTGAAATTCCTTGTTTAGTTGGTAAAAATGGTCCAGAACCATTGAAAATTGGTTCTATTCCAACATTCCAACGTGGATTAATGACTGAACAAGTTTGTGTTGAAAAATTGGTTGTTGAAGCTTGGATTGAGCATAGTTATCAAAAGATGTGGCAAGCCATTACATTAAGTAAGACTGTACCAAGCGCAAAAGTAGCTAAGCTTATCTTGGATGACTTAATTGAGGCTAATAAAGAATTCTGGCCAGAATTGAAATGATTTTTATAAGGAGAAAAAGAATGAAAAGATATAATGTAGTAATTGTTGGAGGAGGAAGTTATCGTAATCCTGATTTAATGGCTATGTTGGCCGACAACAAAGATCGTTTCCCAATTAAACGTATTTGTTTGTATGATATTGCTCCAGAAGAACAAGAAATCATGGGTAAATATGGCGAAATTTTAATGCGTGAATATTATCCTGAATTAGAAGAATTTACATATACAACAGATCCAGATACAGCTTTTAAAAATGTTGATTTTGCATTTATGCAAATTCGTGCTGGATGCTTGCCAATGCGTGAAAAGGATGAGAAAATTCCTTTGAAACATGGCTGTGTAGGTCAAGAAACTTGTGGTGCAGGTGGATTTGCTTATGGGTTAAGAAGTGTTCCAGATATCATTGAACTTGTTAAAATGATTCGTAAACATTCGCCAGAAGCTTGGATTTTAAACTATTCAAATCCAGCAGCTATTGTTGCTGAAGCTACAAAGAGAGTCTTCCCAGATGATCATCGTATTTTGAATATTTGTGATATGCCAATTGCGATCATGGATCAATACGCAAATATTTTACATTGTACTCGTAAAGATTTTGAGCCTCGCTATTTTGGATTAAATCACTTTGGATGGTTTACACATATTTATGACAAGAAAACGGGTGAAGATTTAGAACCAAAAATCAAAGAATTACTATTGAGTGGTGAAGACTTATTTAAAATGGGTGGCGTTGATGAACATACGATGGAACCTAGCTGGATTGAAACTTATAAATTTATGGCCAATATCTTAAAGGACTTCCCAGAATATTTACCAAATACATATTTGAAATATTATTTATATCCAAAACATGTTGTAGAAACTTCTGATCCAAACTATACTCGTGCGAACGAAGTTATGGATGGTAAGAGAAAACGTGTATACAATATGATGAAAGAAGTTATTAAACTTGGTAAATTAAAAGGAACTCCTTATGAAATTAAACCGGGTCGTGGTGTGCATGCAAGTTATATTGTTGATTTAGCTTGTGCCATCATCAATAATACAAATGAAATCTTCCTAATCATTACTAAAAATAAAGGAACAATTCCAAATGTTGATGAAAACATGATGGTTGAAGTAGCTTGTCGTGTTGGTGTAAATGGTGTTGAACCATTATCATTAGATCCAATTCCTACTTTCTATAAGGGAATGATGGAAAATCAATATGCATATGAAAAACTAACAGTAGATGGTTTATTAGAAAGGGATAAAAATAAATTATTGCAAGCATTAGTATTAAACCGTACAGTAACAGATACAGATACAGCCAAAGCTATTTTGGATGATTTGATTGAAGCAAATAAAGATTACTGGGGAAAATATTTTATTAAATAAAACTTAGGGGGTGTAAAAACACCCCCTATTTTAGGAGGGACTATGAGAGCATTATATGATTCGAAAAGTAAAAATGATGATCGGGGATTAAAAATAATATTGTCTGAGAAATCAAAATACTCATATTGGTTAAAGGTTGAAAGAAGTTTAGCTAAAGCACAAGCTAAGGTTGGGCTTATCCCTAAAGAAGCTGCAGAGGAAATAGAAAAAAAGGCTGTTATTGAAAATTTTGATTATGAAAAGATGATAGCAGAAAAAGAAACAGTAGGTCATGGCTTTGTATCTTTTTTAAAGGGTGTATTGCCAAGCCTAAATGAGGAAGGTAGAAAATATCTTCACTATGGTTGTACTACACAAAATATTCAGCAGACAGCACAATTATTACAGTTAAAAGATGTATATAAAATTGTTTATTCTTTTTTTGCGGATATATTAGAAAATTTGAGCGTGTTGTCAAAAGAAAATGCGTATACAGTAATGCCAGGTAGAACACATGGAAAACATGCGATACCAATTACATATGGCTACAAATGTTCTGTTTGGATTAGTGAGCTATTGTCAAATGTTGAAAGAATGCAAGAGAGCGAAAAAAGGATTTTTCAAGTCATGATGGGCGGTGCTGTAGGCTCTTTTAATTCAACACAAACTCAAGGAAGACAAGTTCAGCATTTAGTTGCACAAGATTTAAAAATGAATGAAATGATTGTTCCTTCACGAAATATGTCTCAGCATAAGATTGAATATTTAATGATTTTATCTTTACTATGTAATACATTTCATAAAATGGCAGAAGAAGTATATTACACAGGTATAGAAGAATTCGGAGAAGTAAGTGAAGGATTTAGTAAAGGGACTGTTGGAAGTTCAACAATGCCACATAAGATCAATCCAAAACTTGCCAAGGGAATCATTGCGAATTCTCAAAAATTGTATAGTTTAATTTCACCTGCTTTATATAGTTCGAGTCGAATGTTTGAAGCTGATTCAAGTAGCTATATGTTATTTGATGGTTTGCTAGAAGAGGCTACAGAGTTGTTGACAGAAGTATTGATTCGAGCGGAAGAATTAACACGTACTATCCATATTAATAAGGATAGGATGTTAAAAAATGCAAAAATTAACAGAGGATTAGATAATAGTGAATATATTATGATGAAATTAGCGTCTCATATAGGTAAAGAAAAAGCACATGAAGTTATTTATCAAGATGCAATTAAGGCACAGACAGAGAAGAAAGAATATTTTGAAGTTTTATTGAATGATGAAAAAGTCAATCAAATTTTAAGTAAAAAAGAAATTGTGGAAATGCTAAATCCTGAAAGCTATATTGGAC
>CAVBGZ010000178.1:0-5141 GCA_963595075.1 Waltera intestinalis | reverse complement strand
CAGTATTTATAAGTAAATGTTGGATTTATGGGCAATGAACTTCACGGATTCAGGAATTATATAGAACAGTCCCAGAAAAGATTTCACTTTCTGGGACTTGTTAATGAAGAATTTATCATTTAGCAAATATCAAGAAGCTCATAGATTAATTTTTTCTAATTCACCAAATAGTTCAGATTTTGCAGCCGGCTTGATTCTCCAAGCATTTCCATGATTCTTTCCGGTATATTTTCCAGATTTAGAAGTATATCCTCTCCAATCATATGTGATAATTCCTGTTTTTATAAGGGAAAGAAATGTCATAAATTGAGGAGCTCTTGAAAATTCAATATCTGTATATTTAAATTGAACTATTCCATTTTCTGTTCGTGTGCTTGCTTTAAACCAGAGTGTTGAAGGATGTTTTTCATATAGCTGTTTTTTCAGATCTTCAAATTTCCAATATGCAGTTTCTATGATTTTACCGGTGAGTTCCTTCTTTTTCATTAGAGAAACTTTGGAATTTCCTTCATCAACTTCCAAAAAGAATCCTTGATTATTTTGCGGATAATCGGCAGAACCTATAGTAATATATAAACTGCTAGAATCAGGATGCTTATCTGAATCATATCCATATAAACGGGCAAAAGCAGAGACTCTACTTCGATCGTTTGGTTCAAATTCAGCAACTTCTGTTCCTTCAAAGCAAGGCCTAAGAGTAAATAGTGTATCAAGAGTTTTTGCTCCTTTGGCTTTTAATTCGATAAGTCCATCCAAATCAGCACCAGGATTATTATTTGTAGGAACGCGAAGTAAACTTTCCAAAGTATCTCCAACATCTTTAGGTGCTATACTACCAGAACCTTTAGAATTGTTATAAAATCCTCCATGGATAATTTCCCTAAGACGAGGCTTGATTTCGTTAAATTTCTGAGTTATAGGATCCGTCCCTACAGCTGTACGAATGTCTTCTTCAGAAGGTGAATTATGCGTTAAATTGACAATGAAAATTTCTGGTTTATCATATTCATCCATATATGCGGATATATAAAGAAGATCTCCTTCGTTCAGAATTCCATTTTGACTTTTTCTTTTTATAGTTTCAATAGAAAAACGTCGATCACCTCTTGCGTTGTTTACTCGATAAAATTTCAATTTTACAGGCTGTATACCGTCTGGCAGAATAAGAATGCTTGAAAAGTCGATACCATTAGATCCTCCATTTTCCAACATTTCATAGTTCACGATATTGTGATTTAGTAACATCTCGCGAAAATATTCATTGGCATCCAGATTGTTTTTACCAATCATAGTTGATGTTAAACGTAATAAAACATAATCGGTATTTCGAACCTTCTGTATTTTGTTGATGATTGTTAATTCGTCCTTATAAGGTGTAAAAATCATATGTCATCCTCCTCTTTTTGTTTAATAATTTTTTTGTCAATTTCGGTTTTTAATAATTCTGAGAGAGAAGTATTGGAATCTTCAGCAAATTGATGTAAAGTATTAATAGTAGGATTGTTCCGGTGTCCATTCATAATATGTGAAACTGTAGTTGGATCAAGGCTTATTAATGATTGTTTAATAGAGGTAGCTTTGAAATTTTCTCTGAAGACATGCATATAGTCTTCATCCACAAAAGAAAAATCCTGTCGATATTGTTCATTTTCAAACAATCGATTAAATAATAAAAATACAGATACATCGAAAAAATGAGCGAATTTTACTAATGTTTTAATTCTAAAGTTTTGAGAACCACTAAGCATTTTAGAAAGTTTCATTCGATCATAGTTAAGTTCTTTGGCTGCTTGCTTAATGGACCAGTTCTTTTGATTAATTAAAATTTGTAGATTTCGTCCAACAATAGATTTTTCATCTGGTAAATACATATGGCATTCCTCCTTTAGTGCAATTATAATGTCATATAAAGAATAAAGCATTGGCATATAAGCATCATTTTTAGAGGAAATTGGCATATAAGAATCATTTTTAAGGGAATTGGCATATAAGGATCTTTTTAGAAGATATGAAAAAAACAGCCAATAAACTAGCTGTTTTAAGAAAATGATATATATTAAGAAGACGGATATTCATTGATTAAAATATCAAGAATATCCGTCTTTTTATAAAACTTTTTTTATTTCAAGAGCGACTGCTTTTGCTAATAATGGCGGAACAGCATTGCCTACTTGAGTATATTGTGGAACTTCTTTGCGCCGGAGTAAACCACCGGTTGTTCTTTTCCCAAGAAATTCAAAAGAATCATCAAAAGATTGGCAGCGTGCCATTTCTCTAACACTAAATGTTCTTGGTTCCCATGGACTAATATAATCATCCGCTATTGTTACAATGGTAGCAGATGGTTGATTAGGATCCCATCGCTGACGTATGTTTTTTTTGGTAAGAAGAATTTCAACTAGTTCTTTGCAAGCTCCAGGTTGTTTGAATATAGAAACGATTTCTTCTGGTGATAAATTAGTTTTTTCGCAACAAAGATTTATCAATGCCGGCTTTTCTGAAATATCAATACCTTGTTCCATGATGCGCTTCTTTAAATTTGAACCAGATTCGCCAGGTGCAAATAACTCAAAACGCTCTCGAACAACATCTGTTTGTCTTGACAATTCTGTATTTAGGAGTTTTTTTGATGGTATCGGCCTGCCATCTATTCTTGGAGTACGTCCATTAATACTGTCTTGCTGATATTTGGTATGTGTTGGATTGACAGCATGCCTTTTTCGAGGATCAGTAATTAAATCTCCAATTGCATCTAATAAAGTCAACTGTTCATTAGGTTTTACTGTTGGTTCGGGATATTGAGGTGGTGTTAAACCTCTACGATATCCAATGAAAATAATTCGATTTCTTCTTTGAGGAACACCATAGTCTGCAGCATTTAGTATTCTAGGTTCAAGCGTATCATAACCAATTTCGCTTAATTCACTTCGAAGAATAAAAGGAGTCACACTTCCATCAGGATACTCAATACCAGTAATCCCTTTATAGCCTATAAATTGCATGTCAACAAAGCCTTCAACATTTTCGAGAACAATATATTTGGGTTTAATTTCATTAATCACCCGTACATATTCTCCAAAAAGCATATTGCGGGGATCAGATTTATCTCGGCGGCCTGCACGTGAAAAACCCTGACAGCTAGGTCCTCCAATCATTAAGTCAATTTCTGGCATCTCTTTGCCTTTAAATATCTCTAAATTTGTTATATATTTACGAATATCATTGCCAGTCAAATCCCTGATATCAGAACGTTCAAACCACGTGTTTTTACCCTGTATAAGTCCAAGCTGTTCGTGTCGGTGAGTATATGTTAATTCGACCATATCACTAATATCTGAACTAAACAAAATGTGGAATCCAGCTTGGATTAAGCCTTCCGAGCAACCGCCAGCTCCGCAAAATAGGTCAACCGCATAGGGCATATTTGTAACTCCTTTCTTATTAAGATAGACATATTTTATCATGTTCGTATATAAAAGTCCAGGACTTTTTAAATATGTTTTACGGCTATAATTTTATCATGTACCATTGAGAAAGTCCAGGCCTGTTTATTATTAAAGAAACAAGAATATGCTTTGCCTTGATTATATGTTATATTACAAATAAGCAATTATATTTGAATTCTAAAAAGGAGGGATTTTGTGCAAACACAGGATATTAAGAGAATTGTTCAAGATCTTTTACGAAGAGGTTATGAGGGGACTTATTGGGATTATAAAGAAGATTACACAGATTGTAAGGAAGATAAGTTGATCGATATAATATGTATGGCCAATAATATTGATGGTCGTGATGCATATCTGATTTACGGTGCTAACGATGATGGTATCGTAACTGGAATTGAAAATACAACTCATACAAGATATACGACAAAATCAGTAACAGAATTTTTAAGGTCAAAACCGTTTGCTGGTGGATATGTACCTAAAGTTTCGGTACAGATAGTTGAAATAGAAAATCATGAACTTGATGTTCTGATTATACATAGTACAAGAAATACACCATATTTTCTTGCAAATAATTTTTCGCAGAGTCATGACCGAAAAAAGCACCTTGTAGCGGGAGCAATATATACTAGAGTGAATGATATAAACACTCCAAGAAATCAAACAGCAAGTTATGAGCATACAGAACATTTGTGGAGAAGAAGATTTGGAATGGATATGACACCATCAGAAAAATTCTTATTTTTTTTGGAAAATACACAAAATTGGTCGGAAACGAACTGGGATATTGATAAGCATAGCTACTGTAAAAAATCACCAGAATATCAATTATATGCATTAGAGTCAAATGACGGATATGAAACATTAGCTTATTTTTATGACGATGAAAGGATGCTATATGCACCTTTAGAATTAAGGTATTTAACAACTACTTTATATGAAACGGAATTATGGTATATGGATATGGGAAGATGTTTAATTCCTAAACCCGAAAAGAAGTATATGATAGAACAAGGGTTATTTTATTATTATATAGAATTAGATTCTTTAAGTGGTAAACTGTTACCTTTATTTGCATATGGGAAAAAGCAATGTAATAATCGCTCAGGTCAACAAATGCCTGTTCTAATTTTTGAAACAGAAGAAACGAGACTATCGTTTGAAAAATGGGTAAAAGAAAATATTGAATTAAAAAATTCTTATGCTGAAGAATTGAAAAAAAGTGCAACTTTTCAACACATCAAAGACAAAGAATCGAAAGATGGATCGACAGTATGTGGAGTATTAGAAGTAGCGATATCATTCAAATACTATAAAACATGGTGTTCACTTGAAGAAAAATGATGCTATAAAACAGATAAAAGACAGAATTACAGAAAGATGAGATAAGGAATTATTCCAAGGTCTCATCTTTCTATTATAAGCAATTATTCTAATTCTGCTCCTGGCTCATGCATCCAGAAAGATGCTATTTCATACTCTCCGGGGTCTGAGAGAACAAAGGCCGTTATCAATCCACTGGCAGGAAAGAGTAAGAATGAATATGTTTCTACAGGAACAATCCGAGATATTCAGTAACAGAAAATGAAGAAGGTTCCCATGTGAATCAGGAAAAGATGCAGAGGTCACTGGACGACTACAATCAGATGTTTGGCACGAAATATGAGGTTTCCCAGATCCAGGGATATAATGGGA
>CAVBGZ010000177.1:0-5165 GCA_963595075.1 Waltera intestinalis | reverse complement strand
AAGATAACACAAAAGAAGATTTAGAGACGACCTCTAACATCTATCTTCAAAATGGTATATTTACTAGGGCTTATGTTTCAGGTACACCAAGTAGTGGTAGTGAAGTAGGGCTTACTGGGGATGGCAGTTGTAAAGTTGCCATCAATCAAAGTGAGAATAACGGAACTTTCTTTGTAGATAATAAAAACTCTTACCATTTGGAATATGATGATGGTAAGTTATATCAAAAAAATGGAGCTACAAGCAGTATCTTTGGTAGTGGAAATATAGCTATCGCAGGTGTAGTTCTTGTTTGTATAGTTGGTGTAGGATTTATAGTATATCGTAAGAAGAGAGGTAAATATGAAGCTTAAAAAGGTGTTGGGGTGTTTACTTGGCTTAGGGATATTATTAAGTCCTATGGCAGTTTGTGCAGAAGAAAATACAGATATTGTTGCGTATACGCAAGATCAACAATCCTTTGCTTCTATTGAAGAGGCTTGGAATGCAGCTTGCCAGGGAACATTGGTTTATTTAAATGAAGATTGGAACTTGGATTCTCGATTGACTGTTGAATCGGGACAGAACGTGACTTTGGATTTAAATGGGCATGCGATTCGTCGTCAATTAAGTGCAACTGAAAGTGATGGCGAAGTCATTTATATGAATGAAAATTCAAATCTTACATTAAAAGGAAGTACAGAGAATACTTTTACTATAAAAGATTGGAAGAATGGAACGAAGGAAGACGATAAAAAAGTAGATGTTACGACTGGCGGTATTATTACGGGTGGTTATAGTAAGAATGGTGCTGGTGGAATCCATGTGAAGGCGAATAGTGTTTTGAATTTGGATCATGTTGGTGTTGTTGGGAATGCTTCAAAGAGTTCGTGGGCTGCGTATGGTGGTGGCATCAAATTGGATGGCGATAGTTGTACTTTAAATATCAATAATGGATCGATTGTTTCTTATAATTATGCAGAATTAGGTGGAGGCATTTATATTAATGGTCAAGAAGCCCATGTGAATGTGAGTGCGAGTGAAATCTCAAATAATTGTGCGAAATCTAGGGGTGGTGGCATGTATTCGAATTGTGATGCGACCTATATTGAATTAAATAACAATGCGACAATCAAGGAAAATAAAGCAGGTGGTTATGGTGGAGGAATTTTCTTTTTCAATTCATATAACCATACAAATAGTAAGGATGGAACGGGTGAAATTTCTTCAAATTATGTAGAAGGAACTGAAGTAGAAAACTCTCATAAGGTTGCACAAGGTGGTGGTGTGTATTATGGGGATGTGAGTTTAAAGAAAAATACGGCTACAATCACAAATATTACATTTGAAAATAATTCCTTGAATCCAACAATCGATTATTCATTAGGAGGAGCGATTTATTGTGATTTAGGTAATGTAGAAATGACCAATTGCACATTTAAGAATAATACAGCTGTCTATGGCGGCGCTATCTATGATAATGATAAGGGAAATACGATTAAAGATTGTACCATTAAAAATAATAACGCGAAACAAGATGGTGGCGCTGTTTATGTGGATAGTCGCTATGATCTTAAAATATCTGGCAAATGTATCATAAAAGATAATACAAAAGGCGATGCGGAAACCGTTTCAAATATATATCTTCAAAATGGTAACTTCACTAGAGCTTATGTTTCAGGTACACCAAGTGCAGGAAGTGAAGTAGGGCTTAGTGGTGATGGTGATTGTAAAGTAGGTATCGATCAGAGTGAGAATAATGGGACTTTCTTTGTAGATGATTCAAACTCTTACCATTTGGAATATGATGATGGTAAGCTCTACCAAAAAAATGGAGCTACAGGCAGTATCTTTGGTAGTGGCAATACAATTGTCGCAGTTGTAGTTCTTGTTTGTGTTATTACTGTAGGATTCATAGTGTATCGAAAGAAGAGAGGTAAATATGAAGCTTAAAAAGGTGCTAGGATGTGTGTTAAGTTTAGGAATGTTAATAAGTCCGATGAACATATGTGCTGAAGAGGATGCAGGTGTTGTTGCGTATTCTATGGATGAAAATGATCATCGTACATTTAATACGATTATTGATGCTTGGGATGCGGCTTGTGATGGGACTTTAGTTTATCTTAATAAGGATTGGGAAATCTCATCCAGATTGATTTTGTATTCAGGGAACAATGCGACATTAGATTTAAATGGTCATTCCATCACAAGAATGTTAGATGATTATGAAAGTGATGGCGAAGTCATTTATATGAATGAGAATTCAAGTCTTACATTGAAAGGAAGCACAGAACGCAAGTTTACTTTTGTGAATTATAGAGATAAAACGGATGGCTCTGATTATACATGGGAATATTTTGGCGGCATTATTACGGGTGGTAAGAGTAAGAATGGTGCTGGTGGTATTCACATGAAGGCTAATAGTGTATTGAATTTGGATCATGTAGGTGTCGTCGGCAATAAAACGGGTGGTTTTGATCCGCATGGAGGCGGCATTCAGATGGATGGAGACAATTGTACTGTAAATTTAAATAATGGAGCGAAAGTTTCTTACAATTATTCAGTTCAAGATGGTGGTGGCATCTATGTTGCGGGTGAAGATGGAAATATTAATTTAAATAATAGCCAGGTTTCTTTTAACAAAGCGGCTTATGGTGGGGGTATCCATTCAAACTATGATGCGACCTATATCACATTAGAGAACCACTCTAACATTCATAATAATCGTGCGTATTCACGTGGTGGAGGCCTTTACTTTGTGAATTCTTACAATCACATCACAAGTAATGATTCTACAGGAAGGATTAGTGGAAATGTAGCTAGTGGAAATGATAGTTATAGTGAAAGTCAGGGTGGAGGCATATATTATTGCGAAGTCGATCTTTCGACTAATGTCGCAACGGTAAAAGGGATTACTTTTGATGGGAATATCGCAGATACAGATTATGAAGGAAAAGGTGGTGCTATCTTTACATATTTAGATAATATCGAGATCACAAATTGTACATTTACAAATAATAAGGCAAAGTATGGTGGAGCTGCTTATCTTGATGGGGAGAAGATTAAATTTGCAGATTGTTCTTTGACGGATAATACGTGTAGTTTACGTGGTGGTGCTATCTATGTGGATAGCTTGCGTGATGTGTATCTTTCAGGGAAAGTTACAGTAAAAAACAACAAGAAAAAGGATGGTAGCGCAAATGATATCTATCTACAAAATGGAATATTTAGTAGAGCGTATGTTTCAGGAACTCCAAGTGCAGAAAGTGAAGTAGGTCTTTATGGTGAAGGAGATTGTAAAGTAGGTATTAATCAAACAGAAGATAATGGTACGTTCTTTTTAGATCAAAGTAGTAGTTATCACTTATCGTATGATGATGGTAAGCTCTACCAAAAAAATGGAGCTACAGGCAGTATCTTTGGTAGTGGCAATACAATTGTCGCAGTTGTAGTTCTTGTTTGTGTTGTTGGTGTTGGATTTATAGTATATCGTAAGAAGAGAAGTAGAGCTTAGTTTCTGCTTCTTTTTCTTTTAAACCAAGGTTATAATATATCTAACAAAGGGAAAAGGTATACAATATGAGATTAAAAAAGGTGTTGGGATGTGTATTCAGTTTAGGGATGTTGTTAAGTCCACTTACAGTTTATGCTGAAGAGAGTGAAGACGTTGTAGCTTATACACAAGATAATCGCACGTTTACTTCTATGGAAGATGCTTGGAATGTGGCTAGAGGAGGTACGTTAGTCTATCTAAATAAGGATTGGGCTATAACATCAAGATTGGTTGTACAATCTGGAGAAAATGTGACATTAGATTTAAATGGTCATTCAATCACCCGACAATTGAGTAAGTGTGAAAGTGAAGGCGAAGTCATTTATATGAACGAAAATTCGAATCTTACACTTCAAGGAAGCACGGATCGCACGTTTACGGTTAAAGATTGGAAAGGTTATTATACTGATAAAAGTGATACGGTAGATGTTACGACTGGTGGCGTAATCACGGGTGGTATGAGCAATAATGGCGGTGGTGGCATTAAAATGAGTGCTGATAGTATTTTAAATTTAGATCATGTGGGCGTTGTTGGGAATGAGACATATGGTACTTTTAGTCCGAATGGTGGTGGCATTAAAATCGTTGGTGATGCTTGTACGATTAATATGACAAATGGTTCGATAGTTTCGTATAATAAGGCATCCTATGGTGGTGGACTCTATGTTAATGGTCAAGAAGCGCATATCAATGTGAGTGCGAGTGAAATTTCGAATAATTATGCATCAGGTGAAGGTGGTGGAATCTGCTCGAGTGAGGATGCGACCTATATTGAATTAAATGAAAATGCGGCGGTTAAAGAAAATTATTCATATTATGATGGTGGGGGTATTTCTTTCCGTAATTCTTATAACCATATCAATAGTAAGGATGGAACGGGTAAAATTTCTTCCAATTATGCAGAAGGGGATGCGGATTCAGAAAAGGCCTTTGGTGGAGGCATCTATTATGCTCTTGTCATTGGTAAAACGAATACGGCAACCATCACAAATATCACATTAGAAGACAATACGGCAAATCAATCACTCACAAAGAGCTATGGTGGAGCTATTTTTTGCGATTTAGGGAATGTAGAAATCACGAATTGTGCGATTAAGAATAATTATTCTGTATATGGTGGCGGTATTTATGTCAATGATAGTGGAACGATAATCAAAGATTGTACGATTACCAACAATGAAGGATATTCTAATGGTGGAGGTATCTTTGTAGATAGTCGTTATGATGTGAAATTATCTGGAAAGTGCATTATTAAACAGAATCATGGCCATTATGATAATCAAAATAATATATATCTTCAAAATGGTAACTTCACTAGAGCTTATGTTTCAGGTACACCAAGTGCAGGAAGTGAAGTAGGGCTTAGTGGTGATGGTGATTGTAAAGTAGGTATCGATCAGAGTGAGAATAATGGGACTTTCTTTGTAGATGATTCAAACTCTTACCATTTGGAATATGATGATGGTAAGCTCTACCAGAAAAATGGAGCTACAGGTAGTATCTTTGGTAGTGGCAATATCGTTGTTGCAAGTGTATTTCTTGTTTGTATAGTTGGTGTTGGTTTTGTAGTATATAAGAAGAAAAAGAAGATGATTTGATTGTCTTCTTTTCTTTTTGTTTGTGCTAAAATTTG
>CAVBGZ010000176.1:0-5172 GCA_963595075.1 Waltera intestinalis | reverse complement strand
GGACATATCGCTCCAATCTAGAGTAGCCATTCTTTTTTTATTTAATTTCTTCTAATAATTTACAAAGTTCGTTTACTTCTTCTTCACTAGTATGCCAACTTGTCACAAAACGAATTACATAATGATCATCATTCTTTTCCCATATTTCAAAATCTACTTTATCGGACAAAAATAGATATTGTTCTTTTGAAACATTGACAAAAATTTGATTTGTATCACTCTTCATATAGAGGGAGTATCCTAATTCTTGAAGATAATCTTGAATTTTATTTGCGAGTTTAAGTTCATGTTTAGCATAATTAATAAAGGCATTCTCTTTAAATAATCCTACAAATTGAATTCCAAGTAACCATCCTTTTGCCAGCATGGCACCGTTTTGTTTCATAATAAAGCGGAAATTCGATTTTATCTCTGGGTTTGAAATAACAACAGCCTCACCTATTAGAGCACCATTTTTCGTTCCACCAATATAAAAAACATCACACAAGTTTGCAAGATCATTTAAATCATATCCAGGATCTGTTGCAAGAGCAACGCCTAAACGTGCACCATCCATCATTAAATATAATCCAAGTTCATCACACATCTTACGAATGTCAAGCAATTCTTCTTTCGTATATACAGTTCCATACTCAGTCGCATTTGATATATATACCATTTTAGGATATACCATATGTTCATAGGTCAACATATGTGTATCAAAAACTTTTTTAATATCCTCTACTCTAATCTTTCCATTATGATTTTCAACAGGAATAACTTTGTGACCAACGGCTTCAATAGCTCCTGTTTCATGTGTAGCAATATGACCACTATCAACGGCTATTACGGCTTCATAAGGTTTTAAAACATGTTTAATAATTGTTTGATTTGTGATAGTTCCACCGACTAAAAAATGAATATCAACATCGTAATCTGGTATTTGATTTTGTATGTATTCTTTTGCCTGTTGACAAATTTCATCTTGTCCATATCCGGTATATGAATTTCCATTTGTCGAATTCATGAGCTCCATTATTTCTGGAATACAGCCTTGTCCATAATCATTTCTAAAAAATAACATTTAATCACCTCTGGAACATATTATATCATAAAAAAAAGTAGATCTTTCGACCTACTTCATGCTAGTAATTTAAATGATTATTTGATTGACGCCATATTTTCATTTTTTCAGCTTCATCAATCAATTGTTGTCTAAATTGAGGATGTGCAATAGAAATTAAGGCTTCAGCTCTTTGCCAAGTTGTCAATCCTTTTAAATTTACCATTCCATACTCAGTAACAACATAGTTTGTGTTTGCTCGAGTATCTGTAACAATAGATCCTGGATGTAAAGTCGGTAAAATTCTAGATTGAAGTTCTCCTTGTTTATTTTTAAATGTTGAAGAACAACAAATAAAACTTTTACCACCTTTTGATAAATAAGCACCCATCACAAAGTCTAACTGTCCACCAGCACCACTAATATGTTTCGTTCCACTTGATTCAGCACTAACTTGTCCGTACAAATCTATGTCAACCGTATTGTTGATAGAAATGAAATTATCAATCGAAGCGATGTTATAAATATCATTTACATAATCAACAGGAGCTGACATACATTGAGGGTTGTTATTGACGTAATCATATAATTTTTGTGTACCTGCTCCAAACGCAAATGTTTGACGTCCATAATCAAGATTTTTACGTGTTCCATCAATCTTTCCAGCTTTAGCGATATCAACAAAGGCATCCACATACATTTCTGTATGTACACCAAGATGTTTTAAATCAGACTTTGCGATTAAAGAACCAACTGCATTAGGCATACCACCAATACCAAGTTGTAAACATGCACCGTCTGGAATCTCTTTTACAATTAATTCTGCAACTTTTTGATCAACTTCAGTAGCAACTGTAGAGCCAGCCAATTCATAGATTGGATCATTATTTCCTTGAACGATACAGTCAACTTGAGAGATATGAATTCCCTCTTTAAATCCACCTAATGTTCTAGGCATATTTTCATTGACTTCAACGATAATTTTTTTACTTCTAGAACACATATCAGCCATGTATGTAGCACTTGGTCCAAAGTTAAAATATCCAAATTGATCCATTGGAGCTACTTGAAACATTGCAACATCAATATCTTCAACATTTTCTCGGTAATATCGAGGTAATTCAGAAAAACGAATCGGAGCATAATAGGCAAATCCTGCATTAATTGCTTTTCTTTCGATACCTGACATATGCCAAGAGTTCCAAGTAAAATGCTTTTCGGGATTTTCAATTTTATAAATTTCAGGAACCTTCAACAAAATAGCTCCACGAATTTTAACATCTTCTAAATTTGGAAGAACTTTCGCTAAAGCCTTATCTAAAACAATAGGCGCTCCAGCACAAAATCCATAATCAATCCATGAACCACTTTTAATGTCTTTACATGCTTCATCAGCAGAACATAATTTCGATTTATACTCATTGGTATAATCCATATTTAATTTCCCTCTTTCGTAAAGTTTATTTGTTTTTAAATTCTTTTTCTTTTACTTTATTAACAAAGCATTCCATACCATAAGTTTGATCTTCCGTTGCGAAGCAATCAGAGAAATCTTTTACTTCAATCGCAATACCTGAATCGATATCTGTTTGTAAACCTTCATTAATCGCTTTTTTAGCTTGAGCAACCGCAATCGGAGCATTTTTACAAATACCATTTGCCATTTTTAATACAGTATTCATTAATTCTTCTTGTGGCACAACTGCATTTACTAAACCAATAGATAATGCTTTGTCGGCTTTAATATTTCTGGCTGTATAAATCATTTCTTTTGCAATACCTGCTGGTACAAGTCTTGCTAATCGTTGTGTTCCACCAAATCCAGGAGTGATTCCTAATCCAACTTCTGGTTGACCAAAGATGGCATTTTCACTGGCAACTCGGATATCACAAGCCATTGATAATTCACATCCTCCACCAAGAGCAAAACCATTTACAGCTGCAATGACTGGACAATGTAATTTTTCAATTTGTCTGAAAATTTTATTTCCGTATTCTCCATATTCTTTAGCTTCTTCAACTGTTTTATCTTTCATTTCAGCAATATCAGCACCTGCTACAAAGCTTTTACTTCCAGCTCCTGTAATAACTACACAATATGTATCCAAGTCTTTTTCAACTGTATTAACAGCTTCTTCTAAATCATTTAATACAGCTGTAGATAATGCATTTAATGCTTTTTCTCTATTGATTGTAATGATTGAAACATGTCCTTGTTTCTCTAATAATACGTTTTCCATTTTATCTCCTCATTTTTTAGAATAAAAAAGTGAAACAACAAGTGTTCCACTTTTCAATTTTCACTAGTTGTAGTTATAGAATCCTTGTTTAGTTTTGCGACCTAATTTACCGGCACGAACCATTTTCTTTAATAAAGTACATGGACGATATTTTGGATCACCAGTCTCTGTATATAATACTTCCATAACATCTAATACGATATCTAATCCAACTAAATCTCCTAATTCTAATGGTCCCATAGGATGATTAGCTCCAAGCTTCATGGCTGTATCAATATCTTCAACACTTGCTAAACCTTCTTGGTAAATGAAGCATGCTTCATTAATCATAGGAATCAAGATACGGTTAACAACAAATCCTGGACCTTCACTTACTTCAACTGGAGTTTTTCCCAAATCTTTGCTTAACTCAATAATCGCATCTTTTGTTTCAACAGGAGTATTTTCTCCAGAAATAACTTCGATTAATTTCATACGATCAGCTGGGTTAAAGAAATGCATACCGATAACTGAATGTTTGATTCCATTCGCAATTTCTGTAACACTTAAACTTGAAGTATTTGTAGCGAAAATACAGTCTTCTTTACAGATTTCATCTAATGTTTTGAATAAATCTTTTTTAACATCCATTTTTTCTAAAACAGCTTCAACAATAACATCTGCATCTGCTAGATCTTTGTATTCACCTGCTTTTAAGTTCGCTTTGATACCATCTGCTTTTTCAGCAGTCATTTTTTCTCTTGAAACAAGCTTATCTAATTTAGCAGAAATTTTATCGATTCCACTTTGAGCCCATTCAATCTTAATGTCACATACTGTTACATTATATCCTGCTGTTGCGAAGGCATTTGCGATACCTTGTCCCATTGTTCCAGCGCCAATAACACCTACATTTTTCATATTATTTACACTCCTTTAATTATTCAGCTTTTGCTGCTTTAATTGATTCTACTAATAATGGCAATACAGTTGCTACATCACCAACAAATCCCATGTTTGAAATTGTAAAAATTTCTGCTTGAGGATCACGGTTAATAGAAATAATTAAATCTGATTTATCCATACCTGCGCAATGTTGTACTGCTCCAGAAATACCACAAGCAATGTATAATGATGGACGTACAGTCTTACCTGTTTGACCAACTTGACGATCTTTGTCCATATATCCATCTTCAACTACGGCACGTGTACAGCATACAACTCCACCAAGTTCGTCAGCTACTTTTTGAGCAACATCTAAGCAATTTTCAGCTCCACGACCTACGCCTACTAAAACATTAGCTTTTGTAATATCTACATCTGCTTTTACTTTTTCAATCACTTTTTCTACAAATACTTGAGGATCTGTTGTTGTCCATTTAGGTTCAAATTCAACAACTTCACCAGTATGAGATGGATCAGTAGGTACCAATTCAAATACTTTTGGTCGAATAGTAGCCATTTGAGGACGAGTATCCTTACATACAATTGTACCGAATAAGTTACCACCGAATGTTGGACGAGTAACATCTAATAAAGATTCTCCAGTTGCTTTAGCATGTTCTAAATCAACTTCAATCTTAGTTGCATCAGCAGTTAAACCAACGTTTAATCTTGCAGCAACACGTGGTGCTAAATCACGTCCTAATGGAGTTGCTCCAGTTAATAATGCATCTGGTTTAAATTCATTAACTACTTGAGTTAATGCATCAGCATAGAATTGTGTAGAATAATCTTTCAATAATGAATGATCTACAACAATCACTTTATCAGCTCCATGTGCGATAACTTCTTGAGCTTTTTCTTTAACATTTTCTCCAAGCAATACACCAACTACTTTATATCCAAATTCTGGGATAGAAGCAACTAGTTTTCTTGCTTCCGAAATAAGTTCATAACTTACTTCTGCAA
>CAVBGZ010000175.1:0-5220 GCA_963595075.1 Waltera intestinalis | reverse complement strand
ATAAAAAATATAGACCTTAGCTATTTGCTAGGGTCTATATAATTTCAAAATGTTTTAATGCACTAATAATACCATCATTTTTGGCTGTGTCGGTTGTGTAGTTGGCAGCTTTTTTAACATCATCTGTTGCATTTCCCATTGCGATTCCCTTGCCGACGCATTTAAGCATACTAATATCATTTCCTCCATCTCCAAAAGCCATGGATTCTTCATTTTTGATGTTGTAATAATTTAATATGGCTTCAATGCCTTTGTCTTTACCACCGTTTTTAGGGATAATGTCAACTGCTTTATCCCACCATCTAGCAACTTGAAGTGTGGATGTGTTTTGAAGTAGTGTTTCTTCTTCACTTGGTGTAGAGGCAACCATCATTTGATAGATGTCATTGTTTTTAAAGTTCTCGTAATCTTCTAAGATATGAATATCTTGGTTTGCGATAGTAAAATATTCTTTTAGTGTCTTATCGTAAAAATTACAGCCCATTTTATCGATGCTTGCAAGTGTCACGGCGTGTCCCATTTTTTTGGCGTTATCAACAAAAGTGTTTATATCTTTTTGATTTAATGGATTCTTATAGATTAACTCGTTATTTGTATAACAATAAGCCCCATTAAATGAAAGTGCTCCATCGAAATGGACATTTTCAAATGTGGGAATAACGAAAGGTGGTCTGCCAGTTGCTAAAAAGAGTTTAATCCCTTTGTCGTGTAGTTGGTTTAAAGTATCTATAAGTTGTGGATGCATTTCTTTTGCACCTAATTCTAATAAAGTACCGTCAATATCAAAAAAAATAATTTTAGTCATTCAAATCTCCTGCTTTTTTCGAGCATGATTATAGCATAAAGATTATAAATTTTGTATAATAATCACCAGTTAGGAGGTTAAGTATGAGTACTTTTAAGCATTTTGTACAATACTATAAACCCTACAAAGGGATTTTCTTTTTTGATTTATTTTGTGCTTTTTTAATGTGTATTGTTGATTTGGCATTTCCTTTAATATTGAGCTATTGTACGAGTCATTATTTTTTGAAATCATCAAATGAGATAATAAATGGATTAGGTGTATTAGCTATAGCATTGTTAATTTTGTATGTGATACGTGCCTTATGTAGATATTATGTAAGTTGTCAAGGACATGTTATGGGAGCTCATATGGAAAGTGATATGAGACAGGATCTGTTTAATCAATATCAACGTCTGTCTTTTTCTTATTATGATAAACATAATACAGGAGTCATGATGTCTAGAGTTGTTTCAGATTTATTTGATATTTGTGAATTTGCACATCACGGACCTGAGAATTTGTTTATTTCTTTGTTTAAAATCGTTGGCTCTTTTGTGATTTTGAGTATGATTTATTGGCCATTAGCCTTAATTCTTTTGGCCGTAACTCTTTTAATGCTTGTGTTTAGTTATACGCAAAACAAAAAAATGCGTCGAACTTTTATGGAAAATCGTCGCAAGATAGGGGACGTAAACGCATCATTACAAGATTCTTTGGGTGGAATTCGAGTTGTCCAATCTTTTGCGAATGAAGATATAGAAATAGAGAAATTCAATCATTCCAATTTAGAGTTTTTAGAATCTAAAAAAGATAACTATAGAGTGATGGGAAGTTTTCAAGGTGGCAATAATTTTTTTCAAGGCTTGTTATATATAACGATTCTTATTGCGGGAGGTTTCTTTATTGCGAAAGGGAATTTAAGTCCTGTTGTTTTAGCTACGTTTGCATTATATATCAATGTGTTTGTATCTCCAATTGAGGTTTTGGTTGAATTTACTGAAATGTTTCAAAAAGGCTTTTCTGGATTTAGACGTTTTGAAGAAGTTATGAATGAAGTTCCTGAAATTAAAGATAAAAAGGATGCGAAAGATCTTGAAAATGTAACTGGTCATGTTGAATTTAAACATGTTAGTTTTTATTATAATGAGAATGAAAAAGTTTTAGAAGATGTTAATCTTGATATTGAAGCTGGAAAGAAAGTGGCCTTGGTTGGCCCTAGTGGTTCTGGTAAGACCACATTGTGTTCATTGCTTTCACGTTTCTATGATGTGAATGAGGGAAGTATCTTGATTGATTCTCAAGATATTCGTGATGTGACTTTAAAATCTTTACGTACAACGATAGGCCTAGTTCAACAGGATGTATATTTGTTTACGGGTACGATTGAACAAAATATTTGTTACGGAAAACCTGGTGCTAGTCATGAAGAGGTAGTTGAAGCTGCAAAGAAGGCAAATATACACGATTTTATTATGTCTTTACCGGATGGTTATAATACTTTCTGTGGTGAAAGAGGTACTCGTTTATCGGGTGGTCAAAAACAACGTATTTCTATTGCACGAGTATTCTTGAAAAATCCTAAAATTTTAATTTTGGATGAGGCTACAAGTGCTTTGGATAATGAGAGTGAGCGTATTATTCAAAAGTCATTGGAAGAATTAAGCAAGAATCGAACTTGTTTAACGATTGCACATCGTTTATCTACAATTCGTAATGCGGATGAAATTGTTGTGATTGATAAAGATGGTATGCATGAGCGTGGTAGTCATGATGAATTGATGAAATTAAATGGTACGTATGCTCGTTATTATCGTTTACAATTTGAAGGATTAGATGAGGAATAATATTTGAAATACTATTCCTTTTTTTTTATAACCGTTATATAATGTTCGAGGTGCTTTTTATGGATATGGATCTTATGACCATAATCTAATGTATGAAGCATCATATTGATTTATTTACATCGTATTCATGATGAAACGAGAGTAGGAGGAAAATTGAATATGAACAAATCAAGTTTTACGGTAAAGCGTATGAGTACGCTAGCATTACTGATTGCGGTTATTTTAGTAATGTCGTTTACGCCATTAGGCTATTTGCAGATTGGACCTTTATCTATGTCGTTATTAACGATTCCAGTCGCAATTGGTGCCATCACAATGGGACCTGTTGATGGATTGATTTTAGGGATTGTATTTGGTCTAACATCTTTGTTTAATGCTATGTCTGGAGCAAGTGCTATGGGAACAGCCATGTTTTCAATTAGTCCATTTGGATGTTTTGTTGTTTGTGTAGTTGCACGTGCTTTAATGGGACTTTGTGCCGGACTTGTTTATCAGGGCTTATCTAAGGTGAATTCATCGAAAGATAAGATAAATTATTGTGTAAGCGGATTATTGGCTGCGTTCTTTAATACATTATTCTTTATGGGATCGTTGTGCATCTTCTTCTATAGTAGTGATTATGTACAAAGCTTAGTAACAGCTTTACATGTTTCAAATCCAATTATGTTTATTATTGTATTAGTTGGATTCCAAGGCGTTATGGAAATGGTTCTTTGTTCAATTGTTTCAACGGCCGTATGTATTCCGTTGTCAAAATTTACAAAATAGGACTTTAAGGCATTCTTTGTAGAATGTCTTTTTTATTGTTTTCCTTAAGAAAAAGTGTTAAAATTTTTAATGTAAATGAAAGCGGTTTTCGCTTGTTTTTAGGAGGAATTTTATCATGTTAAAAGGGATTGCAGCAAGTGCTGGTGTATCCGTAGCTAAAGTCTACAAATTAGAAACGCCTAAAGTTGTTATTGAAAAAAAGGCTGGAGTTGCTGAAGAAGAATTAAGTAAATTTGAAGCGGCTCTAGAAAAAACAAAAACAGATATTGAAGGTGTAAAAGAAAGAGCGGCTAAACGTCTTAGTGAAGAAGAATTAGCTGTATTTGACGCTCATTTAATGATGATTTCAGATCCAGATTTAGCAGCACAAATTAAATCTATGATTGAAAATGATGGAGTCAATGCTGAATATGCTACTGAACAAGTTGCTGATCAAATGGTTGCTATGTTTGAAAGTATGGACAATGATTATTTCCGTGAAAGAGCAGCTGATATTAAGGATGTTACTTTCCGTTTAAAATGTAATTTATTAGGATTAGTTATTCCTGATTTAACAAGTATTAATGAAGATTCTATTATTGTTGCTCATGATTTAACACCTAGTGATACAGCTCAATTAAATGAATTTGTTAAGGGATTTGCTACTGAAATTGGAGGAAAAACATCTCACTCTGCAATTATGGCAAATAGTTTAGAAATCCCTGCTGTTGTCGGATGTCCAGGAGTTTGCGAAGCCGTTAAAACTGGTGATGTTATGGCTCTTGATGCATTAGATGGTGTTGTTGAAGTAAATCCAGATAGCGAAACGGTTGCTAAATATGAAGCAAAAGCAGAAGCATATAAGAAAGAAAAAGAAGAATTAAAAGTTTTAGTAAATGAAAAATCTGTTACTAAAGATGGTCATGAAGTAGAACTTGCTGGAAACATTGGTGGATTTAAAGATGTTGAAGGTGTTCTTACAAATGGTGGTGAAGGAGTAGGATTATTCCGTACAGAATTCTTATATATGGATTCAGATCATTTCCCAACTGAAGAAGAGCAATTTGAAGCTTATAAACAAGTTTTAGAAGGAATGCAAGGAAAGAAAGTTGTTGTTCGTACATTAGATATTGGTGGGGATAAACACTTATCTTATTATGAATTCCCTCAAGAAATGAACCCATTCTTAGGATATAGAGCTATTCGTCTTTGTCTAAAAGAAACAGACATTTTCAAAACACAATTAAGAGCATTATGTCGTGCATCTGTTTATGGTAGATTATGCATTATGTTCCCAATGATTGCGACTGTTAAAGAATTCTGTGATGCAAAGGCAATTTTCGAAGAAGTTAAAGCTCAATTGATTAGTGAAGGTGTTGCTGTTAGTGATTCGATTGAAGTTGGTATGATGGTTGAAATTCCTGCTGCAGCTGTGTTGGCTGATCAATTCGCAAAATATGCAGACTTCTTCTCAATTGGAACAAACGACTTGATTCAATACTCAATGGCTGCAGATCGTATGTCTGAACATGTTTCTTACTTATATCAACCATATAACCCAAGTGTATTGCGTTTAGTTGCGAATACAATCAAAGGTGCTCATGAACATGGTAAATGGGTAGGTATGTGTGGAGCTATGGCTGGTGAACCTCATGCTGTTCCAATCTTATTAGGATTAGGATTAGATGAATTCTCAATGTCAGCCACTCAAATCTTAAAAGCTCGTAAAGTTGTTAAAGGTTTAAGCTATACTGAAATGCAAGATCTTGCAAAAGAATGCTTAAATAAAGATACTGCAGATGAAGTTTTAGAAACTGTTAAAACTAAATTAGGTGAATAATT
>CAVBGZ010000174.1:0-5259 GCA_963595075.1 Waltera intestinalis | reverse complement strand
ATCACCCTTCATCAGCGTAAGCAAAATTTCAACAAATTGCACAGAACAAGAAATTCTGTGCTTTTTTCTTATTCTTGGGAACAGCGTAAGGTTAATGAAATTGCTGAGAGATTCGATAATTTGAGGATACCTGTTGCAGCTTCGCAGAGAAAGGAGGGTTCAACTCCTTATTATGGGGCTAACGGTATTCAAGATTATGTTGACGGTTATACTCATGATGGAGAATTTGTCTTGGTTGCTGAAGATGGCGCAAATGATCTAAAAAACTACCCTGTACAATATGTAAATGGCCGTATTTGGGTTAATAATCATGCTCACGTTCTTCAATCTAACGAAAAGAACGATACTAAATTCCTTAAGTATTTGATAGGTTCTACAAATATTGAAAATCTCCTTGTCGGCGGAGGAAGAGCCAAATTAAATGCTGAAGTTCTAATGGACATTGATTTAAACCTACCTAAAAAGTTAGAACAAACCAAACTTTCAAACTTATTTGATAGTCTTGACTCCCTCATCACCCTTCATCAGCGTAAGTGCGAAAAGCTAAAAAATATGAAAAAAGCTCTTCTTGAAAAGATGTTTTGCTAGGAGGGATAGATATGGCATACGATGACGAATTAAAATTTGAAGCCGCTGTTATTAAAAAACTAACAGAACACGGCTGGAGTAAGAATATACTCAAGAATAAAACTGAAGAAGAATTAATCGATAATTGGGCTGAAATTCTATATAACAATAATAAAGGTATTGATAGATTAAATAATCAACCACTTACTGATGGTGAAAAATCTCAATTATTAGAACAAATAAAAAAACTGAAAAGTCCGTTAAACCTAAACAAATTTGTTAATGGTAAAACTGTATACATTAAACGTGATAATCCAAACGATCCTTTGCATTTAGGAAAAGAAGTCCCTTTAGATATATACGATAGAAATCAAATTGCTGGTGGAAAGAGCGTATATCAAATATGTGAACAACCAAATTTTAAAACAAGAGACCCGATGTTAAAAGATAGAAGAGGGGATATCATGCTCCTAATTAACGGAATGCCTCTTATTCATATTGAATTAAAAAGATCTGGAGTTCCAGTCTCTCAAGCAATAGAACAAATCAAGAAATATTCCAATGAGCATGTCTTCTCGGGATTATTCTCACTTGTTCAGGTTTTTGTTGCGATGAATCCAGAAGAAACCAAGTATTTCGCTAATCCTGGTGAAGAAGGATTTTTTAACGACAAATTCTATTTCAAGTGGGCTGATAAGAACAATGAGCCATTTAAGTCATGGGACAAGAATGTTGAAAATCTTTTATCAATACCTATGGCTCATAAGCTTATTGGCTTCTATACAGTTCCTGATAGTGGTGATGGTATCCTGAAGGTAATGCGAAGCTATCAATACTATGCATGTGAGGCTATTAATTCTAGAGTAGAGAAAGCTGAATGGACTGCTAAAGATAGACTTGGTGGTTATATTTGTCATACAACTGGATCAGGTAAGACAATGACAAGTTTTAAGTCTGCTCAGCTTCTTGCACAGTCTAAACGTTCAGATAAGGTTGTATTCTTAATAGATAGAATAGAACTAGGAACTCAATCTGCTGGAGAATATCGAAACTTTAAAGACGATAGAGAAGATATACAAGAAACTGAAGACACATACGCATTAATTTCAAAACTAAAGAGTGATGACACTGCTAACACTTTGATTGTTACCTCAATTCAAAAGATGAGCAACATCCAACTTGACGAAGGTGTTAATGCTAAAGATATAGAGAAGATAAACAAAAAGAAAATTGTCTTCATTGTCGATGAGTGTCATAGATCAACATTTGGTGAAATGCTTGCTGATATCAAAAAAACATTCCCTACAGCTTTGTATTTCGGATTTACTGGTACACCTATTTATGAAGATAACAAGAAGCACGACAACACTACAACTACTGTTTTTGGAAATGAACTTCATAGATATTCAATCGCAGATGGTATAAGGGATGGCAACGTTCTTGGCTTTGATCCTTCATATGTTTTAACATTCACTGATTCGGAGATTAGGACTGCTGTTGCTTTAAAAGAAGCAAACGCATCAAGCGTTTCTGAAGCAATGTCAGACCCTAAAAAGCAAAGCAAGTATCAAGAGACTTTAAGATTACCAATGGTCGGTCATAAAACTGATGATGGCAAATATATCAAAGGCATTGAGGATTATATTGATGTTTCTCAATATAAACTTGATAAAGGTGACCCTGAAAATGGCATTCTGCCTAAGCCATTAGAAAAACAACATCCATATCAAGTTGTAAAAGATATATTAAAGAATTGGCAAACTTTAAGCGTAAATAATAAATTCCACGCTATTTTTGCAACCTCATCAATTAAAGAAGCATGTGACTATTATCACATCTTTAAACAATTGATGGGTAAAGATGGCTTGCCTATCCTTAAAATTGCTGGAGTCTTTGATGAATCAATAGGAAATGATGGTAATGCAATCCCGAAAGAAGATGCATTAAAAGAAATGCTTGAAGATTACAATATGAACTTCAATCAAACATTCACAATTCCTAAATATCAAAGCTATAAAAAGGATGTGGCTAAAAGACTTTCTCATAAGAAAGAATATCTTGGAATCGAAAAGCAACATCCTGAAATGCAATTAAATCTAGTAATTGTTGTTGATCAAATGCTTACTGGATTTGATTCTAAGTGGGTTAATACGCTCTATTTAGATAAGTTGTTGAAATTTGAAAATCTAGTTCAAGCATTTTCAAGAACTAATAGAATTTTTGGAAAAGATAAACCTTTTGGTATTGTTAAATGGTATAGATATCCATATACAATGAAAAAGAGAATGGAAGAAGCATTCGAACTTTATTCAGGTTCAAATCCTTATAGTATCTTCGTCGAAAAATTAGAAAAGAATTTGAATTCAATGAATGCTACATTCTTGATGATTAAATCTATTTTTGAAGGTGCAAATATCAGCAATTTTTCAACCATTGATCCTTTAAGTGGTGAAGAAAAGGCTAAATTTGCAAAGGAATTTGCTACATTTGCTAAATTAATCAATGCAGCTATTATTCAAGGCTTTGTATGGGATAAAGATATATACAATTTTGAACATGATGGCCATGATACCATTGTGAAAATGGAATTTGATGAAAGAACATACAAAATTTTAGCCCAACGTTATAAAGAATTATTTTCTCCTTCAACGAATCCAAATAAGAAAGAAGATATTTTGTTTGATATTGATGCCACAGCTATTGAAATTCAAACAGATAAAATTGATTCTGATTATTTGAATAGCAAGTTCAAAAAATGGCTTTCTGCTTTATACGATGGAGAAGAAGAAAATATCGTGAATCAATTGAGTCAACAACTTCATGAATCTTTTCCTACTCTATCTTCTGAAGATCAGAAATATGCAAATCAAATCCTTTTTGATATTCAAAATGGAACTCTTAAACTTGCTAAAGATGATAACAAAACATTCAACGATTATATAAACCAATATAAAGATGAAGAAAAGAACGATCAAATACACAAGTTTGCATCAAAGATAGGTTATGATGAGGATTTGTTAAGAAAATTAGTAAATGAACGACCTACAGAAGCAAATCTTAATGCATATGGAAGGTTTGATGAATTGGCTAGCACATTAAATAAAGACAAGGCTTTAGAGTATTTTTCAGCTATTGAAGGTAAAAAAATACCAAAACCTTTAGCTGTAAATAAAGCAGAAAATTTAGCTAGAGATTTCATCATAAAAGGTGGATACGATTTATAAAATAGAAAGAAGGTTATTTTATGCCCAGCAAATCAATGAATATATTTTTAATTGATGGAACTTCAACTGGAAGAATCAAATGCACAATGCAAAATTGGACTGGTGTTGCCTATAAAATACCAAGACAAAAATTAGAAGATTGTACTTCAAATGGTGGAGATATAGTAAATCACTTAAAACAATCTGGTATATATTTTCTTTTAGGCAGTAATGAAGACACTGGACTTCCAACTATCTACGTTGGTCAAGCTGTCACTAGAAAGAATGGCGAAGGTATTCTTTTACGTTTACTTGAACATAAGAAGAACGACAAAGAAAAATATCATTCATATTGGAATGAAGCTATTGCTTTCACAACGACAAATGATTCATTTGGGCCTACTGAAATAAGCTATCTAGAAAATAAATTCACTAATTTAGCTAAAGAAGCTAAACGTTTTGAAGTAAATAACGGAAATGATCCTAATATTGGGCATGTTACTGAAGAAAAAGAGTCTGAATTAAAAGAATTCATTGAATACGCAAAAATTATAATGGGCGTATTAGGTAATAAAGCATTTGAACCACTCATAGTTAATGAAAAAAATTCAAACGAAAAGAAGATCATCTTTAATTATCAAGGCAAAACTTATAAAGCTAAAGGAATATTAACTGATGAAGGCTTTGTTTTGTTAAGCGATAGCCAAATATCTGGCGATATTAAACCTAGTGCAAAAGATACTGCAATCGAAAAGAATAGAAAGAAATACGAGCATAGCATTTTTAATGATGTAACTATTTCCGATATCTTATTTACTAGCCCTTCAGCAGCGGCTGCTTTCGTATCGGGAAGCCCTGCTAGTGGTAACGTACTTTGGAAAACCGATGATGGAAAATCTCCTAAAGATTTCTAACTTAAGTTGGTTTGCTAACTCTTGGGAACAGCGTAAATTAGGTGATCTTATAATAAAAGGTGGATCTGGAGGCACTCCTTTAACCAACGTTCAATCCTACTATACAGGAAATATTCCTTTCTTGAGCATTACTGATATCACAAATTCAAATGGCTATATTTTTGATACAGAAAAGCACATTACAAAAGAAGCCTTGGATTCTTCTGCAGCGTGGATTGTACCTGCCGAATCAATATCTCTAGCTATGTATGCTTCTGTTGGAAAAGTGGCTATTTTAAAGCAAAATATAGCAACTTCGCAGGCTTTTTATAATCTGGTATTTGATAAAAAAGAAACTCGTAATTATTGCTTTCAATACTTAAAAATGATGGAAGAAAATAATTTATGGTCTCGCTTGATATCAACTGGAACTCAATCTAATTTAAATGCTGATAAAGTAAAAAGCTTGTCAATCAGTCTTCCTGCGTCTTTGAAGGAACAGGAGTTTATAGGAAATTATTTGAATACTGTAGATTCTCTCATCACCCTTCATCAGCGTGAGTAACAATTAATGGAGGAGTAAATAATGTTCAAAA
>CAVBGZ010000173.1:0-5312 GCA_963595075.1 Waltera intestinalis | reverse complement strand
GCTTTTCCTGTTTTCGCTAAGATATGAATCAGATGGTCAATTATGAAATTTTATTGCTCAAGTCACTAAAATATGATAAGTTTATTGTACAGAAAGCAGTACAATAAACTGTACAATTAAAATGTGAGGTGTTTAATATGTTAGCGGTAAATTATTCAACAATCAGAAACAATTTAAAAGAATATTGTGATAAAGCAACAGATTTTCAAGAAACAGTTATTGTAACAAGAAAGAATGAAAAAAATGTTGTTCTTATGAGCCTTGATAAATATAACCAGTTGGAAAAAGCAGCTAGAAATAATGAGTATCTTGCTATGATTGATAGAGGAATTGCACAGCTTGAAGCCGGTCATGGTCAAGAGCATGAACTAATTGAGGTAGATGAATGAAAAAACTGTGGGCCGATAGAGCGTGGGACGATTATTTATATTGGCAAACGCAGGACAAAAAGACATTAAAGCGAATCAATGAACTTATTAAGTCAATCGAGAGAGAAGGTTTATCTGAAGGAATTGGTAAGCCTGAAGCACTCAAGCATAGAAAAGCATGGAGCAGAAGAATAGATGAAGCCAATAGGTTAATCTATAACATAGATGAAAAGGGTTTCTTGTGGATTATTGCTTGCAGAGGACATTATGAAGATTAGCACCTAAAAAGGTGTTTTTCTTTTCAGTTTTCTGAGGATAAGAAATTTCCTCCCGAGAAGCTATTTTTCCTTTTCATCCATAATCCATATACAAAATCAATAAAATAAACAATAATTAAAAGAACAGCACCATATAGATACTGTCCAGTAATTGATGGCTCTTTATTCGAGCCCAAAAGTCCCAGGAGCAAATTCAGAATTCCATCAATTTAATTTTCACAAAGGATGTTGTAGAATATAAGTACTTAGAACAATATTTAGGTGGTTCGGCAATTGGAGCCGTGTGTACTTAAATATTGTTCTTTTTTTCAATTGTAGAATCATCAACATCATTTCTTGTTAGAGTAAATAATATTTTTCAACAACTATATTGCTAAATACCAATCAAAATCACCCCCAAATACATCATAATATTATTTTAATGTTTTCCATTTTGGATTCTGCTTGGAACCAATTCTTTCTATATATTCTTTGTATTTCAATGAATCAAGTGCTCTTTAAACCATTCTTACCGACTTTGATATTTTAACAGCGATTTTATATCGAGAAGAATCTGGCTTTTGTTTCAACAGTGCAAACGTAGGCATCTAATATAAGAGCTCAGCAAAAAATTGCGGAAGGAATTCAGGAAAATGAACTAGGAAATGGTGGTGGAATGATTATGGGTATGAATGTAGCACAAACATTAAACCCAACAAATGCTTCTTCTAACACTTCTGTGATGACTTTAGACGAGCAAATCGACGCACTAAAAAAACTTAAAGAATTAGTGGATGCAGGTATTCTTTCTCAAGAAGAATTTGATATTAAAAAGAAACAAATTATGAATTTATAATTTGTTTAAAAACATAGCAGCTAGTCACTAGATTAGCTGTTTTTATTATGCATAGGAGAACAAATGAGAAAAAGAAATCATAAACTAAAAGTAAGAATGACAGATACCGAAATTGATCATTTAAATAAACTTGTTGTTCAATCTAAATTATCTCGTGAAGCTTATTTAAGAATGTTAATTAATGGTCTTGTACCTCGTGCTGCTCCTAGCAATGAACTAATAGAAGTTATTTTATTACTACGTGGTATATCAAATGATATTCATCAACTTTCTGTTGATGATCCAACGTATATAAAATACAACGAAGACTTTCATCTATTACAAGATCAAATCACTAAAATCATGTTTCTTATCAGACAACCTACAAATTTAGAAGAACTTTGGAAGAAACAAGTTTGATTCAATGATAATATTCTGATAAAATATGGATAAAATAAATGGAGGTAAATATATGATTAATATTAGACCAGTTTCAGACTTAAGAAACAAATTTCTAGAAATCGAATCTATCGTCAATAATGGTGAACCAGTATATCTGACAAAAAATGGATATGGTTCTATGGTTGTGCTAAGCTTAGAAGAATATGCACAATTAACCGAAAATATTGAAATGAAATTGGATGAAGCTGATCATCAAGCCTCTACAACAAACGAGAGATTGTCTCACGATGAAGTTTTTAGTTCAGTGAGGGCATCTTTGCATGAAGCAAAATAACTATAAACTTAGATATCTTCCAATATTTGAGAAGGATTTAAAAGAAGTTACATTTTATATTTCAAACATTCTTAATAATCCTATTGCCGCAGAAAATTTAATAGCTGAAATTGAGTCTGCAATATTAGAACGTTCTAAATTACTGGTCCGTTGACATATAGCAGAATTTTACTATAATATCATTAGAATGTTGCTATTATTAGGAGGTGATTTTATGATTATTCGTCCATCTGCTACAATCAGACAAAATTACAATGAAATTTCCGAACTATGCAAATCAAGTCAAGAACCAGTTTTTCTAACAAAAAATGGTGAAGGTGATTTAGTTGTTATGGATATGGAAACATTCAACCGTAGAGAAAAGATGCTAAATTTAAGAGAACGTCTACTTTCTGTTGAAGAAGATAGACTAGCTGGAAACAAAGGATATACAATCTCTGAATTAGATAAATATCTAGACGATATTATTTCGGAGGCTAAATGACAAGATCAAAATATAATGTCATTATTTCAGAAGACGCAAAAAATATGCTAGCATCTAATATTGCATTTCTAGCAAAAGTAAATCCTAATGCTGCAATAAAGCAAAAGAAATCAATCATAGATAGTATTCTAACTTTAGAAGAAATGCCTATGCGTTATCCTTTCTTCAATGCAGAATACATACAGCCAAACAAATATAGAAAACTAGTTGTTAACAAGCTATATATAATTTTATATCAAGTACAGGACAATATTGTTTATGTTGACTATATTCTTGACTGCAGAAAAGATTATCAATGGTTATTATGATTTAAAGTGAGAAAATCATTCTCACTTTTCTTATACCCAGAAAGAACTATAAATGAAATCAAATTTTGAAATTAAAATCAACAAAGAAATCCGAGATTATATTGAAAGTATATTCTTAGGATTATCTTTAAGACAAACAATATTTTCTCTATTCGCATGTGGTATCGCATGCGTTATTTATTTCTTATTCAAAGATAGATTAGGTATCGAAATAACAAGTTGGTTATGTATGCTATCTGCTGCACCATTTACAGCATTTGGCTTTGTCCGTTTCCAAGGAATGTATACAGAAGAAATCCTAATTACTGCTATCTCTTCCCTATTACTTTCTACAAGAAATCTATTTAATCAACCGTATAATTTATACTTTGAACTATTTAACTCATATATCAATCAAAAAAGAAAGGAATCTATCAATCATGATAAAAAGTTACGAAAGATTAAAGAAACTCAATCAAGAAAAAGTAAAAATACCTAAAAGCATTCAAGATACTATTCCAGTAGATATAATCTACAAGGATGGTGCTTTTCGTATTGGTAATAAATATACTAAAAGCTATCAGTTTTTAGATATTAACTATAAGATTGCTTCTGGTGAAGATAAAAAGAATCTATTCTTATCTTATAGTGATCTATTAAATTCATTTGATTCTTCAGTTATGACAAAGATTACAATCAACAATCGAAAAATAGATATCAAAAGATTTAAAGAAGATATTCTTATTCCATTAAAGAATGATGCATTAGATGTCTACAGAGAAAAATACAATAACATATTGTTAGATAAACTATCCGAAAGTGATGATATTATTCGAACTTCAAAACAAGGTTCTTAACGTAACTATTTTTGTTTACTGTAATTCCATTTACTTATTCTAATGGTATCAAATTGGTAGCAAGAATGGGTATCACAATTATCTTTGTTTTAAATAATATCCGCCAGATTTGTTAGAGCCTTTATGTTCAACGTAATTAGTCAGCTCTCTTCTAAGCTCATTTCTTATTTTGTCAATTGTGATTGACTGATCATATTTTTTCAAACTTTCAAATATCATAGGTACACTAATGCCAGGGTGTGACTTTACTAGCCGAAGAATTGATAATCCTAAATCATTTATTTGGTCATTTATTTGGTCATTTATTTGGTCATTTATTTGGTCATCTTTTGACCAAATAAGATTAGGCAATGTAACAATAAAGAAATTACCAGTATCTTTAAATTCCGGTTTAGCATCATAACCTTCATATGCTTCTATCGTTCTAGGGATGCCTGTTCCAAAATTTTCAATTAACCCCAATTTATCAAAGATATGAACAAGCCTAGGATTACGGTATGTTTGAATACCATTCATAATATCTTCAATCGATGCATCGTATACTCCTCCAGGGCTTGTTATTCTGGCTTTATCGGAAAAAAATTCGATTTTTATATTAGATCGAATAAAATAATCCGCATGACATATCGCATTCATTATTATCTCACGAAGTGCTGCGCCAGGGTAAGCCTTTGTTTCACTTCTTTTAAATGTAGACCCATCTATAACTACTTTTAAATCATTTAATCTTTCAGCTTGTTCTTCTACATCTTCAAGAATTTTAACCATTGATCCCTTAAACGATTTTTTAACTTTAAAGTTCAATTTAGAATCATATTCTGCAACTTTAACAACAATCTCTGATTGATCTGACAGTAAGTAAGCCAAATTTGTAAACTCATCATTTTTTGATTTCAATCCTAAAGTCTTCATAGTGCGTTTAGTAAAATGAATATTATTATCTTCTAAAACTCTTTCAAAACGTTTAAAAGTAAGATTCTGTTCCTCGCTAATATCTTCTTCATAGCTATATTTATTTGAGTTCATAATCATATGAAGAATTTCATCTTCGCTAGCTCTTCTTTTACTCCTGCCAACACGAACATATACTCCAGAAGGTTTTGGACCTTTCTCTCTTAAATAATAGGGCTTATGAACTCCTTTTAAAATATGAATTTCCAAAACATCATCTTCATTAAAAAAATAATTAACTAGATTTGAAGGCTTTGGAAAAAAACTATTATCAAGCCAGTTTCCAACTTTTAAATCAATCAAGTCTTTTTCCTTAACATCTTTAAATCCAACAACAGTTCCATCGTCTTCTACACCAATATAAATTGTTCCACCATTGCTATTTAAAAATGCTAATATTTCACTTTTAACTTCATCAATCAGCTCTCTTTTTAATTCTGTTTTATCATCTTCAATGCAAATTTTGCTTCGATGGTGCACGATTTCCGATAGGAATGGTGCACTCTTCCAGAACAGTGGCACATCGTTTCCGCAAGA
>CAVBGZ010000172.1:0-5353 GCA_963595075.1 Waltera intestinalis | reverse complement strand
TTAATAATGCGAAAGAACGTTATTTACTAGCAGACTCCAAAAAATTCAACAGAGCCGATTTCTATATTTATTATAGTCTATATAGTTTTGAAGCCATCATCACCGATAACGAGATTGATGAGGAGACTTTAAACCATTACAAGGAATACACACAAATCATTTGTGTTTAATATAAACACCTAACATCTTCTTAGCCTCTTCTTCCGAATAAGACTCAGTACAGTTCATACCAACTTCTAATTTCTCCATCAATTTAGACAAACATAGAGAAAATTCATTTTCTGTTTCTATATTGTTGATTACTTCATCCATCATTAACACCATCCTTTTTAACATCATTTCTTTCATTTTAACTTAACAATGTTAAAAGGCAAGTTTTTACGTTATATTAATAGAGTAGAGTAAAAAACACATAAAAAGAGGCTAGAACAAATCCAACCTCTCACCGTTAAATTTTTGATTTGAGAAAAGAACAGTGCCATATAGATAGTGATCACAAAAAAAGATCTGAACCAAATCAGACCTAATTCTTATATTTCACTACACACAAACAAATCTTCACCATGTTTTACAGCATAATTTTTTGTTTGCTCTTTTATTTTAAAATAATCAGAATTTAAAACAATTACTGGCGATATCAAGTTCAAACCCTTGCTTTTCAAAAGTTCATAATCAATCTCAAGAATCTTGTCTCCAGCTTCCACATGGTCACCCACTTTTTTCAAAGCCTTAAATCCCTCTCCTTTTAGATTGACCGTTTCTAAGCCAACATGAACTAAGATTTCCAATCCAGATTCATGACGAATTCCAAACGCATGACAACTCGGTGTAATTAATGAAGCAATTTCTCCACTAACAGGAGCATATACATCTCCTCCTGTCCAATCTACCGCTAAGCCATCTCCCATCATCTTTTGTGCAAACACAGCATCCGGAACCTCTATCAATTCTGTTACATTTCCATCGACTGGAGCTAAAACTGTAAATTCTTTTAAACGTCTCTTAAATAATCCCATATTCTTCCTTTCTATACATACTGCTTACCTAAACAGAATGTATGAACCAATTCATAATTTGGTTTACATACAATAAAATCTGCATCATAACCAGGATATAAAGCACCCTTTTGGTTTGATACACCAATATAGACAGCCGGATTCCAACTAGTCATCTTAATCATATCAAATGGCGAAACATTTGAATGCTTCGAAAGTTCAACAACCGACTCATTATATCCCATTTCTAGATGTTTTACTTGTTCGTAATCATTAGGATCCACACAACTTTTTGTTCCATCCTCTTTTAAAATACACAATCCCTCATTACTTGGAATAAATGTTTCCTTTCGAATATAATGATGAAAAGGTTCCTTAACATGTGCATACCCAACACAATCTGTCGTTAATAAAATATGATCCGCCTTTTTAATACGATATACAATATCAAAAGCCTCATGACATACGGTCATCCCTGTCTGTTTGGCAAACTCACAATATAAATCGTCAAAATATAAAGCACTACCTACCACACCAAGATTTCTATGATGCATTCCTTTCATACCAGAAAACATATGTGTAACACCCGAAAGACCATAAGGCTTTAATTCTTTTATCGTTTCAAAACTAGCATCACTATGTCCAACGGAACATTGAATCTTATGATTTTTGCAAAATGTGATTAATTCTTTGGCTCCATTTAACTCTGGAGCTAATGTCATTAACCGAATCAAGGAATCTTTACCAGAAATCTCAATGAGTTCTTGCATAAAATTCAAATCCGGATCTATACAACAATCCTCTTTCTGCATCCCTTTATATTTTTTATTAATAAATGGACCCTCTAAATGAACCCCCAACATTTGAGAGCCCATCCTCTGATTATGCTGCACTTTATGAGCCTCTTCTACGCACTGAATAATCTCATGTTTTTCATCTGCACCAGAAGTAGCCAAAAAAGAAGTAACACCCATTTTTGGTAAATGTTCTTTCATTCTATAAATAGAATCTGCTGTCTTTTCATGCCAGAAAGAACCAGTGGCCCAACCATGAATATGATTGTCAATATAACCCGGAAATACATATAGATCCTTGTAGTCAAGATAATCTTGACTACAAGTCTTCTGTATGCCAACAATTTTTCCATTTTCCCAAGTTAAATATCCAGATTCTATATGATCATTCAAAAAAATATGTTCTGAATAAAGCTGCATAACCCTAACGAAGTTCTCCTGCCATTTTACGTGCTTTTTGTGCTAGCTCTCTGGCAAGTTCAGGTCCCACACCTACATAATTTTTAGGGTCAATCATATCTTTGATTTCCTCATCTGTAAAAAGGGATGAAATTGTTCGATCTTCCTTTAAAACATCATAATAATTCTTTCCATCAACCTCAACTAACATTGCCTTGTCATAAAGTAAAGTATGTGCTTTATCTTTGCCTATTTTTTCAGCCACCTTCATCATCACATATTCACTATTATCTAAGCCTTTATTTAACAAAACATTCCTCAACATATTCTCTTTTTTAACAGTTAAAGTTCGAGTTAATTCTTCTGCACGAATAATAACTTCTACCATAAGTTCAGTAGCCTCTTCCATTAAACCATCAAACAACATATAACTACTTGAGTCCCCCTCAAACATACGAACTCCACTATATAAGCCCGTTGGAATCAGAGAATATAATTTTTGTGAATTAGCAATAATGCCTTTTGCTAGTTTTGGATTGATTTTTTGTGGCATCGTTGAACTTCCTACCGTTCCAGGTGTAAAAGCTTCACTAACCTCACTAAACTCTTCAATGCCGGTGTAATAGACTTCTTCTGCCATCTTGTGGAACGTGTTACACAATAATGCCATTGTCATTATATATTCTTCCTTATGCTGGCACATATTTCGAGAAGGCACATCCATCTCACTCATATGTAAAAGATCTGCCACAATACTTTGTACTTGTCTTCCCTTTTCACCCATCGCATTAAAGGAACCAATAGCACCACCCATCATAACACTACAAATTCTTTTTTCACTCTGTCGCATGCGTTCAACATTGCTTAGAAGTTCACTAATATATACAGAAACCTTATAGCCATACGTAATCGGAATCGCATGTTTTCCATGTGTTCTTCCTGCCATCACTGTTTCGGCGTTATCTTCTGCCAATTTTGCCAAGTTTTCTAAAATATCCGCTAAGAAAGAATAGAGAATTTCATATATCTGATGGATTTGATACAATTGCGACGTTTGCTGAATATTCTGTGTTGTTGCACCAAAATGCAGATATTTTTGACCTTCCTCATTTAAATGAGGAAGTAAAGTTTTTAAAAAGGGTACAAAACCATGCCCAATTTTCGCTTTGATTGCAGCCATCTTTTCAAAATCAATATTTTCAATTTTCGCATTTGCAACAATATTATCTGCTGCCTCTTGAGGAATGATTCCTACTTGTGCCTGAGCCGTGGCTAAGTCTGCCTCCACCTTAAGCCACGTTTCGACTTTTGATTTTTCACTCAATAAATCTTTAATCCCTCTATCATCTAATTTACTTTTTGAATCATAAAGAGCCCTCATACAATTCCTCCCTTTTCTGATTATTTACCTTTTAATTGATCATCCACCGCATGACGAACAAATTCTACATGTGGCCCAAATACAACATGAATATGTTTTTCCGAAGGGAAGAAAATGCCCGCACATCCGGATTCTTTGATTTTTACCTGGTCCACTTTTGATGGATCAACCAAATCAATTCTTAAACGAGAAATACAGTTTTCAACATTCACAATATTTTCTTTTCCACCAAGTCCTTCGATTACGATTCCTGCAATAGTTGGCCAATCTTTTTGTTTTAAAAGTTCACTTGCACTTTCTTCTACTTCAAAAGGTTCACGTCCTGGCGTTTCTAATTGGAATTTCAAAATATACCATTTAAACACGAAGTAGAATAAGAAGAAATTAATAACACCCAAGATAATCAAGTTGATCCAATGTGTATTTTCATACATTAAGCCAAAAATACCAAAATCAAAGATAGTACCGCGAATGTAACCTACACTAATATTCATTAATTGATAAGGCAACATTCCAACACCGCACAATATACAATAAATAATGAATAATGACGGGCTGATAAATAAGAATGAGAATTCCAAAGGTTCAGTAATATTACCTAAGAAAGCTGTTAATACACAAGTCGTGATAACACCCTTCGCCATCTTACGATTCTTTAAGAAAGATGTTTTATACATTGCCAAACCAATTGCTGGAATACGGAACAAAGTTGTTAATTCTTGAGCACCACCTAAATAACTTGATAATTTTGGCATTAACTGTGCCCAATAAGGACTATCTGGGCCAAGATTAAACAACACTTCATTCATTGCATTTAAAATACCAACATATTCAGTTCCATTGATTGTGTATATACCGCCAGCTTCTGTAAAACGAACAACAGATGCTAATACGTGATGAAGTCCAAATGGAATCAACATACGGTTAAACATATAGTAAATAGAAGCACCAATATAATTTGTTGTGAAAATAAATGAAATACTAATTAAAAACGCTGTAATCCAAGACCAAACAATTGGAATCACAAGTCCTAATGGAATCATAAAGACAACCGTTAAAATTGGAATGGATTTTTTACCACCAAAGAACGCAAACGCAAGTGGCAATTCCAAACGATAGAAGCGATTCGCTGTAGCCGCTGCAACTAAACCTGCAATAATGCCACCTAATGCTTCAAGTTTTACTGTTTGTACCCCTAAATATACTCCTTGTCCAACCTGAGCCATTGTAGCTGCATCTGCCAATGTTCCTGTAGCTGTTAAATAAACATTCATAGTCACGTTTAATACAAGATAACCGACTACAGAGGCAAATACTGCAATTCCTTTTTCATGTTTTGCGACACCTTGAGCAACTCCCATCGCAAACAAGAGTGGAATATTGTTAAAGATAACGCTTGTTATTGAACTTAAACTTGTTAAGAATAATTTTAATATTTCATTTCCTAAAAATGGAAATCTTTCTACCATGTAACTTTGTCCCAATGCACTACAAATACCCATAATCATTCCGACAGGAGCTAATAGTGCAATTGGAAGTAATAATGAACGTCCAAAAGTTTGAATATTGTTTTTCCAGCTTTGTGGAACTTTTGGAAGCTTTCCTAGTACTGAACTAGCCATATTTTCCCTCTTTCCTTTTTGTTTTCAAATCATCCATTAATTTGTGCGCATCAAATTAAGCAACTTCATTATTCCATTCACGCAAACAAAATTAAAGGCAATAATGTATAATATTTTTAATGCAAAAGGCGGCCTTTACAGCTTATGGCATTTCGACAATAC
>CAVBGZ010000171.1:0-5363 GCA_963595075.1 Waltera intestinalis | reverse complement strand
TTGAATGGAATGGTACAGAAGTATCTGCAATGGATGTCTATTCGGATATGTTTAATCTTGGCTATAATGAGATTCAAAGAGAAAATGAGCCTTCTGGATCATTTAAAGCGAATCCAATTGGATATTACAAAAATAATGATGCTGCTAAAGGAGCGTATAGAATATTTTTTGATGATACATTCGAAGAAACTTTAAAAGAATTACAAGAAGGAGATTTTTCAATTATTAACGGACTTACTTATTTTGGACGCAGAAATATTCAAGCTCATGCTTCTACAATGCGAGCAATGATATTTGATTTAGATGGAGTCGATGGAAAACATCTAGCGAACTTTTTTTCGGGGGCATATGGTGGTCATTATCCAATTCCAAATTACGTGATTTTATCAGGGCATAATGTACATCTCTATTACATATTTGAGTATGCGATACCTTTATATCCGAATATAAAGTTGCAATTAAAAGAGCTTAAATATGCACTTACTCGCAAGATGTGGAATAGGTACACCACCACGATAGAAAAGCCTCAATTTCAAGGAATCAATCAAGGATTTCGTGTCATTGGAGGTAAAACTAAAGTAGAGGGAGTCAGAGTACGAGCATTTCAAGTAAATACAACACCTTTTAATTTAGAGCAATTAGGAGAATATATTCCTAAAGAATATCGAGTTGATGAGAGTCAATTGTTTCGAATGTCTAAAATGACAATTGAAGAAGCCAAAGAAGTGTATCCAGATTGGTATGAAAGAAGAATTGTTCGAAAAGAAAAACGTGGTACATGGGAATGTAAAAGGGATTTGTATGATTGGTGGATTCGTCAAATAGAAACAAGTGCATCTGTAGGACATAGATATTTTTGTATCATGTGTTTGGCGATTTATGCGGTTAAATGTGGTGTTCCATATGATGAATTAAAAAAAGATGCGTATGATCTTATCCCGTATTTGAATAATTTAGCTTTAGATGATGATTTTACTGAGAGTGATGTCCAGAGTGCACTTGAATGTTATGATTCAAATTATGCGACATTTCCAAGAAAAGATATTGAAAGATTGACTGCTATTGCATTGCCAAAAAATAAACGTAATGGAAGAAAATTAGAACAACATATCAAATTAGTTAATGCTACGAGAATTATGAGAAGAGATGTATTAGGAGAAGATGAATATAAGAATAATGGCAGACCAAATAAAGAAAAAATTGTAAAGAAATGGCAAGAAGAACATCCAAATGGAAGAAAAGCGGATTGTATAAGAGATACTGGATTAACAAAACCGACTGTTTATAAATGGTGGAATTGTCAAAAAGAACAATAATGCGACATGAATAATGCAGGATTTACAAGTATGCTAAAAATGAGTAAATAGATAGTAAACAGGTATTAAGAAATTGAAAGGAGGTAAAGAAGATGAACGAATACAAAAGCAGAGCAGAAGCTTATAGAGAGTTGGTAGAATCTGGTGAGTGTACATTGGAAGAAGTTGAATCGAAAATTAAAGTATTGGACTTTTTGGCAACTTTAACAAAGGAAGAGATTTATGAAATGGTAGATACTGATGTATTTAACAATATTATCAAGGCTTATTGTTTGACAGCCTTAACTGATGCTAAAGCTTCAGGAGATGTAGTACGTAGTGTAATGGCGGAATTAACAGCTTTATTTGATGAAAAAGGTGTAACAGCAAAAGAAGTATATGAGAACTGGATCCATTGCTAAGAAAAGGTAAAAAAAATCAGTGATAAAATAACGTGCATAGAGGGGTTTAATAATAGGTTTTGAGATATAATATTATTGATAATATAGAGAAGTCATACACTATTTATGATTGTAAAAAGAAAGAAGAAAGTTATGTGTATGATTTCTCAAAAACAATATAACAAAAGAAAGTGACAAAATAATTACATAGAGGGCAAAATTATGGAAGATTTGGTCAAATTACTCGTTAAAATAGCAATCATAGCTTTGATAATAATCACTTTTCCTTTCACCTGTCTTTATTTCTTGCTTAAAGAATAATAGTTTTGAATTGTGGCAGAACTGCCACGTTTTTTTTGCTTATTTGTAATGGTAAGTTCCATTAGGAACTGGTTAATACCACGGGGATGGTATTAAGTAACTCTAAAGTTCTTCATAACCTCAATTATCCGTATCCTGTTTTTTTTGATGCGGTGTTTTTTTGAAATATGTATTTCGTTGAATTTATGTGTAAATGATATTAAAACCACATAAAAAAATATAAAAAATATGTGTTTTTTATGTGGTTTTGGTGTATAATTAAAATAGAAAGAAGGTATAGGGATATGGCAATAAAAGTAAAAAATCTAAGTGCTAGAGTTGATGTTATAGAAAGTGAAGAAGATTTAATGACAGTGTTGGAAGATGTAGCAGTCGAACATACTCGCTTAGCAAAAGAATATCTAACAGCAAGTGATGCACGAAAAAAAGAAATTGAAAGTGAAATTAGATGTTTGAAAAGAGCCGAAAACTTCCTAAAAGGGAAATGGGATAATGAAGATTATAAAGTCGGTTCAATCTTGCACTAACCAGAGGGAATGTTATGAAAGCTAAAGTAGTATCAATCATTAATCAAAAAGGTGGAGTTGGTAAGACAACAAGCACCTATAACTTGGCAAGCTTATATGCCAGTGATGGAAACAAAGTGTTAGTAATCGACAGCGATCCACAAGCTAGTTTAACGTTGATGATGGGAGTAAACCCATTATCAACGAATAATAATCTATCAGCTGTGTATGGTGGAACGGATATAAAAGAATGTATATATGAGTCACCAGTTGAAAATTTGTCGTACATTCCTTCGTGTATTTCTTTGGCTAGAGCAGAGCGTAATCTGCAATCAGCTTTGATGGGGCGAGAATTGAAGATAAAAAAAGCCGTAGATGAGATAAAAGATAGTTTTGATTATGTATTAATTGATTGCTCGCCTGCACTTGGTTTATTGACGATTAACGCCCTCGTAGCAAGCGATTATGTGCTCATACCTTGCGAAACTACGGATTTAGCGTTGTTCGGACTGGATGACATGATAGATACAATAAAAACAGTCCAAGAATCAAACGAGAAGCTTAAGTTATTAGGGCTTATTGCTACTAAGTATGTTTCGAATAGTACAGCTCATAAAAGAGTTATGGATGAAATGAAAGAGAGCTATACAGTTCTAGGAGCAATTAAAAACTCTGTGTCATCACAAAAAGGTATCGAAGAAGGATTACCTTGTGTGATTTATGAACCAAGCTCGATAGTAGCTAAAGACTATAAAGCAGTATATGAAACATTAAAAGGAGTTATGTGAGATGAAAAGACCAGAAGTTAAAGAATTAAAGAAGAGTGAAGCTGTGAATAAAGAAGTAGTAAATGATTTAGTGCATGGGAGTGCACTAGAAGATAAACCTAAGAAGAAAAAATATATAGTTAATATCATGTTTGATCCAGATTGGGAACAATCAATTAGAGCAAGAGCAAAAGAAAAAGGGTTAACAGTAGCTGGATATATTAAGTCATTGGTAGGAGAAGACATAAATCAATAAACACATAAAAATGATATAAAAACCACATAAAAACAACACAATATAAGTATGTTTATTATGTGGTTTTTATGTTTGTGGAATTGTCTGATATAATTTCATACAGAGATAGACGCTCTATTGGTTTGTGAAAGTGCCTAAATATAAAAAAATTGGATTTATTGAAATAGATGATGCGAGAATCAATGAAACTTGCGATGCTTATTTTAAATGGAAAGATTTAAATACGTATATTAAAAATACAAGTCATAGAGGAATTAACATGCCTGATGCGATTAGTGAACCTATGGGTTGTTATTGTTTAGATTTGTTATGGAATCGTGGTGAAGAGGTTGGTGATGCTACTAACCCTCGTACACATCAAAAAATCGAGTTTAAAGCAACTTCTAGATTTGATGGAGATTTATCTTCATTCGGTCCAAAATGTCAGTTTGATGATTTGGTCTTTTTAAGATTTAAACTTGATGAAAATTTACTCTATATTTATGACTTAAAGATAGATTCTGAGAAGCTTGGTACGTATCCAGCAAATAAAAAAGAAACTATCCAAGATCAAAAAGATAAAGGTCGTAGACCACACGTGAGTTTATTGAAACTATTTGTGGAAGAACAAAACCTTGAACCTGATATAATTTTTAACATTAGACGTGCAAAAATTATAGAAGATAATCGGTAGAAAGGATTGAGCGTCATCTCTTCTTTCTACCGAAATAAAAGCGGCGTGCCGCTTTTATATTGCTTTGAAAGGATGATTTTTAATGAAAAATATAAAATGTGGTTCGTTTTTTGCAGGTGTTGGGGGGATAGATCTCGGATTCGAAAAGGCGGGTTTTAATACGATTTATGCAAATGAAATTGATTCATATCCGATAAAAATATATGAAGAAAATTTTAATATCAAAGTTGATATGCGTGATATATGTGATGTGAGAGCAGATGAAATTCCAGATTTTGATGTTATGTTGGGCGGTTTTCCTTGCCAAGCATTTAGTCTTGCTGGATATAGACAAGGGTTTGATGATGAAAAGGGAAGGGGAACACTTTTCTTTGAATTGGTTAGAATTATTCGAGAAAAAAAAGCATTAGGACATCAACCAAAAATAGTTTTCTTTGAAAATGTAAAGAATTTAGTGAGTCATGATAAAGGAAATACATTTCAAGTAATCTTAGAATATTTAAAAGAGTTAGGATACCATGTTCAAGCAGAAGTTTTAAATGCAAGTGAGTACGGTAATATTCCACAAAATAGAGAGCGTATTTACATAGTGGGCTTCTTGGATAAGAATGAATATGATAAGTTCCATTTTCCATTACCAACTCAATTAAATACAAAATTATCTGATGTTATAGATTTCAAAAATAAAGAAAATGAGAAGTATTATTACACAGAAGGTAAATGTAAATTCTATAAAAAATTAAAGGAAGAAATGATAAACATGGATTCAATTTATCAATGGAGAAGAATCTATGTGAGAGAAAATAAAAGTGGTTTGTGTCCTACTTTGACAGCGAATATGGGAACTGGTGGGCATAATGTGCCATTGATCAACACAGAAAACGGAATAAGAAAACTAACTCCTAGAGAATGTTTTAATCTACAAGGTTATCCAAAAGATTTTGTTTTACCAGCAAATCTTTCTAACGGGCGATTATATAAAGCAGCTGGAAACAGTGTTGTTGTAACTGTTATAGAAAGAATTGCAGATAATATTTTTAAAGTAATTGAGGATGAATAGATGTTTGTATTTAGATTTTTGTGATAGAGTAATAATGTTCATAGGGATTCCTTTCTATTTTTTTGCGTAACTTAAGGATATATT
>CAVBGZ010000170.1:0-5401 GCA_963595075.1 Waltera intestinalis | reverse complement strand
CTAATAATTCTACACAAATGTGGCTTCCAATATATCCACAGCCACCTGTAACAAGAATATTCATGGTAAATCCTCTACTTTCTAAAAAATTATATCCTTTTTTCAAAATTTTATAAAGTTTTTATATTTTGAGCTTCTTCTTCAGTTAGTGGAATAGCCCTTTCTTCAAACCACAAACAACAATTCTTTTCATCATAACAAGTAAATTTAACATGAGTCTGTAATTTTTTTTCAAGTTGATTTTTCTTTTTTAATACAATATTAGGATTTAAATAATGCCGATAAATTTTATAAGCAAGAATAAAATCTGTAACATTATGACATAGAATCGTTTTCTCATCCGGATTTAAATTTTCAATTCTTTTCTTTTGGGTCAAAACTAAATTAAACTTCCTTTTTACATCATGATACAAAAATGGATAGTATAAATAAAACATGTTTTTACATTTTTGGCATTGATGCATAAAATAAGAACCATTTTCTAGTCTTTCTTCAGCCACCTTATCTATATCAGCAATCAACACAGTATCTCTTTTTATTTCAAAAACATGTCCACAATGCGGACATGTTACAGGAATCATTCTTTCTTTCATTAAATGCTTCTACATGCTTCTTTTAACCAAGAAGCTTCTTCTTTATTTAAATACGGACTAATTTTCTCAAATGTATCCTTATGATATTTATTTAACCATATAATTTCTTCTTCGGTTAATAAAGTTTTATCAATCCCATCTAAATCAAAAGGAACATAAGTCAATGGTTCAAAGGCCATAAATTTTCCATATTGATTTTTATTCCCTTCAACAACAACCATTTCATTTTCATGGCGAATACCAAATTTACCTTCTTCATATACACCTGGCTCATTTGAAGTAATCATTCCAGATTCTAATACACACATTTCATTACGGTGAGGTAATGTTTTCCATCTAAATCCATTTGGTGATTCATGTACATTTAGTAAATGTCCAACACCATGTCCAGTTCCACATTGATAATCCATGTCATAATCCCATAATGGACCTCTCGCAAGGATATCTAAATTCAAACCAGTACAACCATATAAGAAGTGTGCACTCGCTAATCGTATATGAGAACGTAAAGCACGAGTAAACCAAGTCTTTTCTTCATCACTAATAGGCCCTAAAACAAAAGTTCGAGTAATATCTGTAGTTCCTTCCAAATATTGTCCTCCACTATCAATCAATAACATTCCTTCTGCTTTAACACTTACATCTGTTTCCTTAGTAGATGAGTAATGCATCATTGCGGCATGATCTTTATACGCACAAATTGTATCAAAACTATCTTCAATATAGTTTTCTTGTTCACTACGTAAAACTTGAAGCTTAGATTGAATACTTCTTTCAGACATATTTTCCTTGCCTACATTGTTTTTTAACCAATACATTAACTTAGTACAAGCAACGCCATCTTTTATATGAGCCCATTTTGTGCATTTGAGTTCCGTATCATTTTTGATGGCTTTCCACAATATAATCGGACTTTGTTTAAACTTAACCTTTGCCTTTAAATTTGAAACAATAGACCAGTTACAACTTGATGGGTCTACTAAGATAGTCTTATTTAAATTTTTAACATCCTCATAAATATCCCAATAACCACGTATTTCTACTTTATTCTTTTTAAATACCGATTCACTCGTTTCATCTAGGCGTGATGAATCTAAATAAATATAGGCATGATTTAAAGTAATAATTGAATAAGCCATTGCGACAGGAAAATTAGGGATATCATGCGCTCTTAAGTTATATAACCATGCGATTTCATCCACCTTCGTCAAAACAATACCATTCACATTTTCACTTTTTAAATAATCACGTAATCTTGCGATTTTATCCTCAACTTTTTCACCAGAAAATTGAATACCATAATGAAAAGTAGGTGTACTTGGAAGTTCAGGTCGATCATTCCAAATATCATTTACAAGATCCATGTTTGTACTCATAACAAGATTTTCTTTTTCAAATTTTTCTTGATACGTTTTGGCATCTTTATAATTCATCACACGACCATCAAAACCTACTACTTGATTTTCCTTCAAATGATGAATAATATACTCATCTATTTCTTCTACACCCTCTTGCCCTTGTTTTTTCAATGTAATACCAGTGTTCTCAAGTTGATTTGCTGCTTGTATAAAATAACGGCCATCTGTCCATAAAGCAGCTTCATCATGTAAAACAACTAATGTTCCTGCACTTCCAGTAAAACCGGACATATATTTTCTACAGGCAAAATAATCACATACATATTCCGTTTCGTGAAAATCACTTGTTGGAATAATATAAGCATCTACGTGATTTTCCACCATTTTTTGACGAATTTTTTTTAGTCTTTCTTTAATCATAAATACATCCTTCTTTCTAAGTCAGACTGCTTTTCTTTAATGCCTCAACTTGATAGACAATATCAAGAAATGAAAACATCTTCGTTGTTAGTAACACAAAAAAACATATCATAAATAACATTTTTAATATATAGGTTCCAAAATAAACGGCTTTAACGCTATTTTCTAGGCGCATATATTTAAATTGATTCCACATAATAACGAGTGGGAACGCAAAGATAACACCTTGAAATAGATAGTACATCCAAGTACGATTTTTTAACAAATAAAGAATATCAAATACCTGTCCTGCTTTAAAATCAATCATAAATTGATTTAAAACCGAAACATACGCATGATTGTTAAAATAACCCGTTGCGCCTAAAAGACATACAGCTGAAAACACATTGACCAAGATTAGCACAGTCCTAAAAATACTATTTGATTTTTTTCTTGTAACCAAATAAGCTTGTGACAACATACATAAATACGTAAAAACAAAAAATACAGAATAGATTCCGGAATAAAGTGGTAAAAAACAATAAATCACACAAAAAAATAGACTAATACCAATCATCAAATTTCCAAATGTATCTGTATATGTTCTATATCTTTGTTGTTTGCGAATGCCATATTTATGAATTGAAAAAATATTCGCAATATACTTGTATACACTTTTTGGTAACAAGCTCATAATACATGCTACACAAAAAACGACTCCAATCATTATATAATTTTTCATCTATAATAAAATCCTTCCCTTATTTATTTTGTACTGAATCTATTGTAGAATAAATTCGTGATTTCGTCTAGGAAGGATGAGAATATGAAATTAATTTTTTTAGATGCAGATGGAACTTTATTTCATCATGAAGGATATGTGCCAGATAGTGCCATTTTGGCTTGTCAAAAAGCAAAAAAAAAGGGTCATAAAATTATATTATGTACAGGAAGACAAATTGCTGAAATTTTTGGGGATATGCTCAAAATTGATTATGATGCCATCATTGCAGGTAGTGGAGCTACTATAGAGTGTGATCACAAAATTATTGAAGAGAATAGTTTTAGTGAGGAAGAAAAAACATATTTAATTCATTATTTACAGTCAAACGATATTCCAAGTAGTTATGAGACGAAAGAAACGATTTTTGTTGAGCAAGAGACAAAAGAATTAATGAAAAAAATGGTTGAAGAACAGACAAAGGATTTAAATGACATCGATACAAAAAAACATGCCATGAACATTTTATATCAACAAGCAGAAGTCATAGACAATCCATATCTTCTTAAACTAAATAAAGTTTCCTTTATTGATGATAAAAAAATTAAATATAGTCAAATCTATAATGATTTACATTCTAAATTTGATGTCATTCCTGCCACTTTTGCCCCTCTAGGCAAAGAAAGCGGTGAAATCGGTTCATATTCAATCACAAAAGCTACTGGCATGGAAACTGTAATTAAATATTTTGGTGCCGATATTAGAGATACGATAGCCATTGGCGATGGTCATAATGATTTAAAAATGTTTGAAATAGCCAATTATTGCATCGCAATGGGAAATGCTTGTCAGGAACTAAAAAATATAGCCGATGACATTACCACAAGCATTGATAACGATGGTATATACAATGCTTTTAAAAAATTGAATCTAATTTAAAAATCGAGGAAAGAATAATTCTTTCCTCGTTTATTTTTCAACAATTGAATCTAATCGTTCAATACCAATTTGTATTCTTCTTAATGTTTCTTCTTTTCCCAAAATGTATGCAATTTCAATGGCTCCTCCTGGAGTAAATTGTTTACCTGAAATTGCTGTACGTACAGGCCATAAAACTTGTCCATTTTTCATTTCAAGTTCTTGAGGCAATGCCATTAAGCAATCATGCAAAGCCTGTTCGTTATCCCATTCATCAAATTTTTCTAACGCAGTTTTTACCGCAATTAAAGCCTTTAATGCCGTTTCAGGAGTAGATTTCATCTTTTTATGACGATACATTTCTAAGTCATATTCTACTAATGTATCAAAGAAATCTACGCTTTCTTCGATTTGATTTAAAACATCAATTCTAGGTTGAATGATTTTAGCAATTTTCTTTAAATCATAAGAACCTTTGACCGCTTTTTCCAAATAAGGTTTTACGGTTTCATAATATGTGTCTTCATCCATATTACGTAAATAAACACCATTCATCCATGTCAATTTATCAATATCAAAAATAGCTGGACTCTTTGAAATTCTATGAATATTAAATACTTTAATTAATTCATCTAATGTATAAATTTCTTGTTCCGTTTCTGGTGCCCATCCTAAAAGAGCAATATAATTCATAATCGCATCTGGTAAGTATCCTTTTGCAACCAAATCTTGGAATGAAGCATCGCCATTACGTTTAGATAATTTATGATGTTCATCTTTCATAACTGGAGGTACATGGACATAAGTTGGTCTTTGCCATCCATAAGCATCATAAATAAGATTATATTTTGGAGTACTTGATAAATATTCATTTCCTCTTACAACATGTGAAATTTCCATTTGATGATCATCTATGATGTTCGCAAAGTTATAAGTTGGAAATCCATCCGATTTAATTAAAATTTGCTCATCTAAAACATCTCCATCCACTTCAATGCGTCCATAAACTTCATCGTCAAAATAAGTTTCACCAACATTATTGATTGTCTGACGAATAACGTAAGGTTCTCCTGCATCCAATTTTGTTTTTACTTCTGCTTCACTCAAGTGTTTACAAGGATCATTAAACTTAAAAGAAATACCTAAACTATCTGCTTCTTTACGTTGTTCTTCAATTTCTTCTTCACTACAAAAACAATAATGAGCTCCACCAAGTTCAATCAATCTTTCAGCATAACCTTTATACATTGGCAAACGTTCACTTTGAACATAAGGCCCATAGTTACCACCAATATCTGGTCCTTCATCCCAATTTAATCCACACTCTTTCAGTGTTTTATAAATAACGTCAACAGCTCCTTCAACTTTACGTTCTTGATCTGTATCTTCAATACGAAGTAAAAAATCTCCGC
>CAVBGZ010000169.1:0-5402 GCA_963595075.1 Waltera intestinalis | reverse complement strand
CTCTATAATAACAACCATTGTCTTGTTGGATATCAGACGTAGTATAAATAGAATCTTTTACTCCATCTTCAAAGAAATTTGCTATTGTTTTTTGAGTAGTCCAGTTCACTTTATCTGGCGATGTTTGAACGATCACAACGCCTTTTTGAATTTTTTCACCTACTGAAATATCATCCACTTTTTTTATGTTATCTGCAAAAACATGCCATTTATTTTCAGGATTTGTTAATTTCTTAGATGTACTAGCATAAGAAAAAGTAGCTTGGCCATCATAAACAACAATCTCCGCATCATCTGTTCCGGAATTACTTTTTACATTTCCAGAGATATTCAAAGTCCCTAATGGTTCTAGTTCGTTATTTGATTTGGACTCTGATATTTCATAAGAAGACTTGCTATCAAATTCATACATAAAAGCATTCATAGATAGACTCTTATCTTTAGCCATAACATCTACTGAAAAAACAGATATCATTAGCATTCCACACAAAACAACCTTTATTATCTTTTTATACATATCATTCCCCTTTTGTGTTCTCCAACCCACATCTTATTCTTTTGTCATGCATCTTTTCCATCGAACATTTCAAATATGAAACTTTTAAAACCTAAAACATTCAGATTGCTTAACATTTAATGCTTATTATGTTTTATACAAAGCATTTTTATAGCCCCGTAATATTATTCTCCGTCCAATTTGCTAATATGATTATCTCATATAGAGAATATTTCTGCTTGAAAAAATGGAGAATATGTAAACGTCATACACATATCGAATTATTCATAAATAATGACTTTTTTTTACTAGTGGTAGCAAAATGGTAGCATTTTGACCCTTCAACATCAAAAAAAGCCCTTAAATAAAGGCTTTCTTTCATTTCGTACACTATTCAAACTCAATAGTTCCAGGAGGCTTGCTTGTTAAATCATACATTACACGATTTACACCACGAACCTCATTAATGATTCTTGACATGACCTTATTCAATACTTCATAAGGAATCTGAGCAGACTCAGCCGTCATGAAATCAATCGTATTTACAGCTCTTAAGGCAATCGCATAATCATACGTTCTCTCATCACCCATGACACCTACACTACGCATATTTGTAAGTGCGGCAAAATATTGACCAATCGAACGATCCAATCCCGCATTGGCAATTTCTTCACGATAAATCGCATCGGCATCTTGCACAATACGAACCTTATCAGCCGTAACCTCACCAATGATACGAATACCAAGACCAGGTCCTGGGAAAGGTTGTCTAAATACTAAATATTCAGGAATACCAAGCTCTAAACCAGCCTTACGAACTTCATCCTTAAACAAATCACGTAAAGGCTCAATAATCTCTTTAAAATCAACATGATCAGGAAGACCACCTACATTATGATGCGACTTAATAACAGCACTCTCGCCACCAAGTCCACTCTCAACAACATCCGGATAAATCGTACCTTGAACCAAGAAATCAACCTTACCAATCTTCTTAGCCTCTTCCTCAAACACACGAATAAATTCTTCACCAATAATCTTACGCTTAGCCTCAGGCTCCGTAACACCCTTCAACTTAGAATAATATCTCTCTTGCGCATTGACACGAATAAAGTTCAACTCATAAGGACCTTCAGGACCAAATACAGCCTCAACTTCATCCCCCTCATTCTTACGAAGTAAACCATGATCAACAAATACACATGTCAACTGGTTACCAATCGCCTTTGATAAAAGAACAGCCGCAACACTAGAGTCAACGCCACCACTCAAAGCACAAAGCACCTTACCAGTACCCACCTTCTCACGAATAGCCTTAATCTGCTCTTCAACAAAGTTATCCATTCTCCAATCGCCACTACATCCACAAACACCACGAACAAAGTTATACAACATCTTTGAACCTTCTTGCGTATGTAAAACTTCTGGATGGAACTGAATTGCATACAATCCCTTATCCGCATTTTCAGCCGAAGCACAAGGACAATTATCCGTATGAGACGTAATCTCAAAGCCAGGTGCAATCTTAGAAATATAATCAAAATGAGACATCCAACAAATCGTCTTCTCACTCACACCCTCAAACACTTTAGAAGAAGTCTTATCAATTAAAACCTCTGTCTTACCATATTCACGAGCATCTGCCTTCTCAACTTTTCCACCCAAAACATGCATCATCAATTGAGCGCCATAACAAAGCCCTAAAACAGGAATTCCAAGCTCAAACAACTCCTTTGAATACGTAGGTGAATTCTCTTCATAACAACTATTTGGACCACCCGTCAAAATAATTCCCTTCGGATTCATCGCTTTAATCTTCTCTAAATCCGTCTTATAAGAATAAATTTCACAATATACATTACATTCACGAACACGACGAGCAACCAATTGATTATATTGCCCACCAAAATCAAGAACAATAACTAACTCTTTTTTCATTTTGTCCTCCTACTTTTTTCCTAATCCCTATTATAAAGTAGCCCACACTACTAAGCAACTTTTTTCAAATAATCACGAACATCCAATAAACTTTCACAAGTCAACTGAATATATTTTGACATCTCTTCATCCGGAACAATTTGATCTGGTACAAAAACAGAACGCATACCAGCACGACTTGCCGCCATGATACCATGCTTACTATCCTCCAAAACCAAACAATTCTCAGGCGCAACATGCAACATATCACTCGCTGCCAAGAAAATATCACCAGCCGGCTTAGAACGATAGCCATCCTTACCCGAAACAATCGCATTTGGATCAATATCAAAACCCGCATGAGTTAAAAACTTTTTAATCGAATCCTTAGCCGAACTTGACGCTATCGCAAAAGGAATTTGATTCTCATGTAAATAGGTAACCAATTCCTCTAACCCCTTTTTATTCGCACTTCCTGGCACTTTAAAATATTCAAAAAAGTAATTTATACGATCCTTCTGAATCTCTTCCATAACACGAGTAACGCCAGGATACATCTGTTCATATTCCTTCACTCTACGCGAATCACAACCAATGAGTTTCTCACAAAAATCATCCGGACAATCAACGCCCAATTTATTTTTCATATCTTTAAACTCATCCTTAAACATGACCTCCGTATTAAACATCAAACCATCCATATCAAAAATAACACCCTTGATATTTGGCTTTCTAAAATACTCAATCAAACACTGCGTACCCAAATCCGAATAGCCACGATCCATTAAATCAACATATTCATTTAAAACCTTGCTTACACCATTTAAAGGAATAGTTGATTCTTCTAAGGCAATATTTAAATCTTTGACAAAATGCTTCACATAAAATCCAGGCGCATAATCCTTATCCAACATCTTTTGACCTTGAAAATCCAATTGTTTAGAGCCTGCAGCCCCATTTCTTAAAAAGCTATAGACAAAAGATTCATCCACACCTTTACAATCCAAATACGACATGGCTTCACAAATTCCCTGTAATGTATTGGCAATCATAATCTGATTGGCCGCCTTCACATGTTGGCCACAACCCGCACTTCCACAATATTCAATTTGAGATCCAAAAGCCTCAAAAATTGGCATACAAGACTCAAAAGTCTCCTTTTCACCACCAACAAGCACGGTTAAAGTACCCGCTTTAGCCCCACTATCGCCACCAGTAACAGGAGCATCCAAAACAGAAACACCAAGCTCTTTTCCTTTTTTATAAAGATTTAAAGCTAAGCTAGGAGACGATGTTGTAAAGTCTATACAAACCTTTCCCGGTTCAATCGAATCAAAAATCTTATCATACACCTCTTTAACATCACTCACAAAACCAACCATCGTACAAATCACATCGCAACTATGTACTAAAGAGGCAATACTACTTTCCATGCTGCAACCGGCATTTTTGGCATCCATCACCCTATCCGGATGACGTGCATACACATGAACATCATGACCTGCCTTTAATAAATGTACGACCATAGGCTGACCCATAATGCCAGCACCAATCCATCCAATTTTCATACTATTTATCTCCTCTCAATATCGATCCTGATTGCTGAATAATAAAGCGAATAATATCAAACAAAAACTTAATTTCTTCCGCATTCAAAGAACGTAATTCTTTCAATCCAAACAAAGCCTTACGAATAGATAGCTCACTCATATCTGAAATTGTATAAATTTCCATCTTATCAAAGAATACACCAATCAAATCTGTATATTCTTTTCTTTGTTCCAAACTTTTCGAAAATAATAATTCATCAATACGCTTTAATACTTCATCACTCTCACCAGAAAGTTCATCAACATACTTAAAGTCATTATATCCAACGCTCCAATTAAAAGTATCATGCTGACTAAGTCCACGCTCCCTTGCATCCATGACTCTATATATTTCTTTATGTTCTAATACACGCCCAATAATACTTCCTTTAGGAATATAGTTCACAATCTTATCTGGATTCAATCCATCCCAAAATCCATCTAAGAAACCATTACCATCAAAACTAATAACACTCTCTATACAAGACGTATCCATTTCAGCTTTTAAATAAGCATACATCGCAAGATTGCCACCCTTGCTATGTCCAGTCACACAAACTCTAGGTAAGACCTCCCTCTTTTTAAAGCCAAAAAAAGAAGTTTCAACCTTTCTATTCTCATTTACAATTCCTTCTAAATATTCCTTCGCCAAAATCTGACAAGGAAGATTCGATGTATGTGTCATCAATAAATTTTCTTTCCAACCCGTAATACTCGAATCCGTACCACGATATGCGACCACAAGACTTTCATCTTCCAACACAAAAGTAATTGCCCCAAACTGAATCAGCTCTTCCTCACTAAACTTTTCACGATAACTCTTCATCCTAATATTTTTAAAACGTTCACTATCCATCAATGCACTCACTAAATTAGGAAGATTTTTAGAAAATAAAAAACGCTTCTCTATCTCTTCACTATTTCGAACTTGAAAATATTCCCTGCAAGCATCTATCAATAATTTTTCTTCATCATCAACAATTCCATTCCAATCCATATAAGCTAAATCGGCCAAAACCAATAAATCAACCTTATTAAACGAACTTTCTCGAAATGAAATATCCTTACGTAAATTTACATAATTCAATAAATTCTCCATACGCAACCTCACAACCAAGATTTTACAATACCCAACCCCATACATCAATCAAAAATAATCAGTAAAAAGCTCAGAACACTACGTTCTAAGCTTGTTAGTTTAATGCACTCTGCACCTCTTCAACATTCTTACCCTTGTTGACTCATTCAGTTTAAGTCAATTTGATTTTTTATAAATTCAAATCTGTTTTCCTGAAAAGAAAGACCTCAAGATTGGCTTGAGATCTTTCTATGAATTTAGTTCTTTAAAATCATTTCAATTTCAGTAGGCGTTTTACTTAAAGCACGTGCAATATCTTCTA
>CAVBGZ010000168.1:0-5436 GCA_963595075.1 Waltera intestinalis | reverse complement strand
GTTCCACTTCGTACATTGACTGTAAGCTTTTGTTGGTTTTGGAATTGTGTTACATAATATTGAAGTTGAGAAATATAGGCAGAAGCATTCGCAAGGATTTCAACCACACTCTGATAATCTTCTGTGCCCTCTATATAGTCGCTCATTTCAACAGCGATATTTTCAATAACCTTGATATTAAATACAAATGAAGAAACAAATGTACCATTTGAACTCAATGTGATCTCGGCTTTCACAACACCAGCTTCTGACAAGATATTTGTGAATGTCTTTGTATCTGAGAATTTAATTTCATAAGAGTCTGAGTTTTCAAAACGACCCACACTTGTCGCATTTACACTGACCATAGTTCCACTCGGTTTTACTGCCCAAAGAATTGCACTAAGTGTGTTATCTTCTGTAGCTGTGTCATCTACTGTCACATCATCACTGATAAATACGTCTAATCCTCTTCCTGTGTCACCTTGTGGCATTTCAATAGATAATGTCGAGTTTTGTTTGGTTAATCCTAGAGTTAAATAGCTATAAACAATTGCCATACTAGACCTCGCTTTCTAAAACAAGATCCATATCTTCCGGTAATTCTGTTATTAAGTTGTAAGTCAACTTATTAATGTAGAATTTGTTTCTTTCGCCCATTTCTGTTTCTACATAGATAATGTCGTTTAGTTTTAAACGATTTGCGTTAGGAGTATTGCTAGTGAATAATTCTTCAAAGGTGATAGATGTTTCTGTAGTTGGCTCTTGAAGTTCCGTTTCAAGTGTTTTGTGTGCTTGTACACGCAAGTAAGCTTGAAGGTTTGCTTCATTTGTGAATACACCTAGCGTTGTTTTCTTTGAATCACTGTTATCGGCTTGTAAGATAACATCTGAATACTCTTGTACTTCAATTCTATGTATTTCTCCTACATCCCATTTGGATGATTTTACAATTTCATGATTTGGTAAAATACGTCCGTTATAGGCTTTAGGAATAATTCCTGTCACTACATTTTCGTAGGTTTTCTTTTTTGTATATTCTGACAATTCACGATTGCTGATGAAATATTCATTTGGCTTTAGTTCGTTACTATAGTTATTTGGATTTCCAAAGTAACAATCGTAATTGTTTAGCATGGCCACATATCTATGTTTTTCACATTCCGGCCAACGATTGATCATGGAGTTATCATCACTTCCAAACATACATTGAATAAGATTGTATCTTACCCAATAGGCAGTTTTGATAGATTCTGCATCTACTATATTCCAACGTAATACACTTGCCATATCAGTAAATCCATGATTGTATATCATCAATTGAGCACCACTTTTAGCACCACCAATCGGATAGAAGTTCATGTTGATGTTGTTTGCACAACAGATTTTATATGTACCATTGTTTGGTAAAAACACCCACTTTTCATTACTTGCAGGGGATGTTCCCATACTTCCTTGTACTATGTTGTTGCTAGAATTGTACGCAAGCCAACGACAAGAACATAAAGCTAAGATACCCCATGTTTGATAGCCATTGACTTTATCACATTTCTTTAATAAAAACGTTTGTGCAGATGTTTTATTGTATGAATACAATTGACTTTGTGCATTCACATCTTCGCTTGCGTTGGGGATATCTATACTCAATGATTGATTGTCCATGTTTTTAAAATAGACCATCATGTTATCTTGTGGAGTACAATAGTCCTCTTGCCACGTTGTTCCATGTACTACATATTTAAATTTAGTGCTTGAATCCTTAATGATATCGTTGCAAGTTTGAATAGCTTTTGTCCAGTTTCCATCCATTGTACGATCATCAAATACAAAGGCTTCCTTTTGTGCATCTAAGAATACGTGTGTTGCGTAACATATATATGTATCGCTAGACTTTTGGTATTTTGGATAGACAATTCTGTAAAGTTGATTTTTTTCAAAATTAAAATCAACTTTAAATACAGATTCGTCTGTGATTTCCATTCCTAACAATTCACTTTTAGGAAATTCAATCTCTATATACCATGTTGTATTTCTTTCAAAGATTGCTTTTGCACTAATCGCATGTTTAATAATCACGTCACCATTGCGAGTAAGCATTTGTTCATACGTTGTTTTTTTGTTTGAGAAAAATAAATGGATCATATTATCTCTCCCTGTAGTTTCGCATGATTTCTACTCTTAATGCACCAATATCAACTGAGATATTCACACTGTTAGAACCATAATTGAATTTCAATCCATCAAATGAACCGCTTGTTTTTAGTGTTGTATATTCATACTGCCCATTTTTATATACTGTTTTCATATAGGATTCTTCTGTGTTTATGTCAAAGTATTCCACGTTTGCACTGAATGGATTATATATATAGAATGTATTTCCGTTACATTTGATCGTGATTTGTTTTGCGTTTTGTGATGTATTGTATATGCGATAAACCGGATATGCAACTTCATAGAAGTTCGCAAACTCTACTGTTTCACCACTGACCAAGCTATATGGACGTGCATATTTATTCAAATATCTAAATGGATCACATATAAATGTGATAGTAAATTCACTTCCTCTACCTAGTGCACGTGAGCTAATAGAGTATTCTATATGTTTTACTTTCCAGTAATGTTCATCATCATCACTAGTAAGTTCTAACTTTCCTTTATTTCCGTTAAAGTACTTTTGTACTTGAGAAAAGATATGAAGATATTCATTCTTATTCTTTGTGACAAAATTACATGTGACCGGTATTTCTCTATCTTGATAAACACCTGTGTGACGGTACGATGTTGTACCATCACCAAGTGTTGATGTTTCAACTATTTCTTCCGCTATAGGAATAATAGGTCTTTCACTTACTTTAATAAGATCCATAATATTTTGTACGAATTGTACTTTTGAATCAGGTGTAAATCTAAATTTGTACATTATGAACCTCCTTATTTATTCCAAGTATTTAATAACTCTTTACTTGATATTGAAGAAACGCTTGAAGAACCTGAATCACCTTTTCCCCATGAACTTAATAGATCACGAATTGAAATGTGTTCTTGAACTACATCTGTAATGATTCCACCATCTAATTCCATAGGTTGTAGGTTGACTGTTAAGCTAGAGTTCATAAACGCATCTATAAATGAATCAAGCTTATTACTTAAAGCATCAATACGACTGTTTGATTGTACATTTGAACTTGTGATAATACGACTTGATAGTACTGCTGTATCGACTGTATCCGGTAGTGTCAATGGTTGTACTAGATTATCTGCATCTAGTGCCATAGCATCATCAAATACAGGACGAGCACTATTTAAAGATTCAGTTGCTACATTCTTAGTTTTAATTTTGATAACAGTTTTGTCAGCTATATTCTGTACATCTTGAATATTCTTAGAAATTTCTTTTTTTGCGTTCGCTGACTGTGTGACCATGTTGTCAAGATGAGTTCCCAAGGCTTGATCCATTGCTGATCCATAATTATCTACTGCCTTTGCGGTGCTTGTATCACTAGAGAATGTATTTGCGACTCCAGTAACAGTTTTACTTGCTTTTTTGAGCATCTTTTTACCAGCTTTTTCTAGATTCGGATCAGCATCTTGCATCATTGTAGTTACTGCTTCACCAACGGTCATTTCACCACTTGCCACTTTTTGAGCAATTGTATCTGTTATCTCTTGTCCTTCTAATCCTGCTGATTTAACCGCATTAGATAATGTGATCAATTGATTCATTGCATTTGTAGCATCTGTAATAGTTGAGCAGTTTGCCAAAATACCATTCGCCACAGTTAATGGGATGTTTCCACCAACCATGCCAGCTTCATCAATTAAATCATTGAAAGTCATTAAACTAGCCATATAGTTAGCTGCTTCAACTGCATTAGCAGTTCCATTCACAATTCCTTCTTGTATTCCTAGAGGAATGTGTACACCTGCTAAAGCTGCATTCTTTTCCAACTCAGTTAATTGGTTTTTCATGGTTGTACCCATGGTTTCCATAGATTGAGTTTCTAAGTAGTTGGATTGAATAATTGAGTTTGCCTGTGTTTCATGGAGCTTATCATAAGATTCCGCTAAATCTGTACATAAGGTTTGCACGCTTTCTTTCAAAGCTTCTGATTTCTCCATGTATTCTTGCATGGACATTTTTCCGTTCGCAAATTCATCATTTAAACTATGGAATGAAGTGACTGTATTTTGAAGGCTTGATTTTAAATCCGCATTTTCAATTTCTGCCTTGATTTGAGCAGTCGCATTTTTTGCTGCAATAGCTGCCAAAGCTTCTTCTTTAGCTTGTTCTTGTAATTTAGAAATACGTTCTTCAATCGCATCAATACTACTGTAGTTCGCATCTTCATTGAGTAATAATTTACCTGTATTTTCATCAATCTGAACATTTAAATCAGGATATAAATCATTTAATTCTTGAACCGCTTCTTTCATCAATGATTTTTGAGCCGTATTCAATGTTTCATTTTCATTCAACTGTTTGATGGTATCCATTAATGTGGAAGCTGTTTTCTTTTGTTTTTCATAAGAAGTAACAGTTTTTGTGATCTTCTTATTAAGACTATCCATTGTGTTTGAATACTCTTTATAAGCATCAATAACATTCAATGTAGCCTTATAGTTCGCATCTTGGTTTGCGAGTTCTTGATTCGCAGTTGCGAGTGCTTTTTCTCTTGCCTTTTTTGCAAAAACAACAGTGGCCGCAAACGCTCCAAGTGCAACTGTCGTTCCTGCAATTAATGGATGAGCAGTTGCGAAAGACGTGGCCAAATTAAGAATAGATGGAGTTCCAATCTCTGCTACATTAGCAGTTCCTTTTAAACTAGAAATCAACGGAATCAAAGCTGTTCTTCCTTTTACGGCCGAAACAATTAGTTTTCCGGTTGCTCCTGTAACCTTGCTAAAAGCTTTAGAAACAGGATAAGCTGCTGCTGTAATTGATAATAAAGTTGCAATATTTTGCTTAGTAGAATCGTCTAAATTGATAAAAGCATTTGCTACTTTTTTGACTCCTTTTAGTACATTTGTAAGAATAGGAGTAAAAGCTTGACCTAATTCATTACCTGCTTGTTTCACCGTTTCCCATGTTTGAGATAATTGTGACTTTAACGTTGCATAACGTTTTTCGGCTTCGGTTGCCATAGCTGTATTTTCGTTCCAAGCACTTTTAGATACTCCTAAAGCCCTTGCGAGTACTTCTGAGCTTTGTGCCAAAGCACCCATAGCTTGTGATTGTCTGATTTCGGTAATACCTAAATCATTTAATGTTTTAGTAACGTCACCACTATTACCAATACCCTCAACAAATTTCAAGAAAGCACTCGTTGCATCTTCACCCCAAGCTCGTTGAAATTCTTCGGATGTCATTCCTGCAACTTCTGCATAAGATTTTAAACTATCATTACCTGTAGAAACTGCAAGTTGTAATGATTTAATCATCTTAGAAACAGAACCACC
>CAVBGZ010000167.1:0-5447 GCA_963595075.1 Waltera intestinalis | reverse complement strand
GAGTACCAAAATCCGAACAACGAGTAAAATATATGTTTAAAAATACTATAATTAGAGTATGAAAAACAATATAAGAAAATTAAGATTAAGTCATAACTTAACCGAACAAGAACTTGGTGAACTTATTGGTAAATCTCAACAATCTGTAAGTCGATTGGAAAATGGAAAGCGAAAGATTAAAATTCATGAACTCCACATTCTTGCCGATTATTTTAATGTTTCAACCGATTATTTATTAGCACGAACAGATATTGTGTATGATAGTTTTATTTTGGATGACTATACAGATTTGATAAATACTATCAAAAAATTAATTAGATAAAAATTGAATAAAGGCTTAAAATAACTGTGCTGAAGTATAATTTTTTTCTAATCGTGAAAAACCAAACCTTAACATACTTCAGCTATTTTATTTAACCTTAAGAGCAGACTGACATCTGCTCTTTTCTTTTACACAAAAGGTGGTGATATATGAATATTTATTAATGGCGAGACAACTCGCCTTTTTTGTTGCAACAAAATAAATGAAAGGAAAAATTAATATGAAAAACATTCTAAAGAAAAGTACTAAATTCTTTCTGTCTGCCCTTGTTTTACTGAACTCATTTATGAACACAATGAGCATTCAGGCAGAAGAAACAAACACAGAAAGTGATTTAGATACAATTACTGAACTTGGCTATTTAGAAGATGTATTCCCTGATCAAATCATCAATGAAAACGATGCGATGCTGACAGATACAACATCTTGTGGTACACAATATGCCATGATTTATATCGCAAACCAATATGGATTCGACTATATCTCCCATTTATACGTTGGAGATAAAACCGTATTCTGTATTGAACCTATGCAGCTATTTACTGCCGGAAACAATTATGTTCCAGACAGTGCCAAATGGGATGAACTTAGCGAAACACAAAGACAAGCCATTTGGGAAATCAGCTATTACGGCTACACATATTCCGGACATCAAAGTGCAAATTATTATATCGCTACTCAATTATTGATCTGGCAAGTCGTTACCGGTAACTGGTATCAACCATACTACATGGATGGAACAACTCCTTATGATGTATCCAATGAAGTCAATGTAATCAATAACTTAAGAAGTACACCTCAAGGCAGACCTTCTTTTAATAATCAAACCATTAAAACAGGATTAAACACACCTGTTACTTTAACCGATACAAAAGGAACATTAAGTAATTATTCCATCACAAATGCCAATGGAATTAGTGCTTCCGTTAATGGAAATGATTTAACTGTATCAATCACATCAGAAAACTATGATAAATCCATTACGTTCTCAAGAAACTTCAGTGCAAGAGATGTCAACATCATCTATGGTACTGGAGGATATCAAAGAGTTATTTATTTGGCCAGTCGTAAAGACCCTTCTCCAAACTTCAAATTAAATTTTGAATTATTATATGCCGACATTGAAGTTGAAAAACAAGATGCCGAAACAGGAACAAGTACACAAGGAGATGCGACATTTAATGGAGCCACATTCGCAATCAAAGATACAAACGGAAATGTTTTAGAAACCATTACTACAAATGGAAGTAAGGCTAAATCTAAAAAGTATCCAATTGGAACAACATTAAATGTATGTGAAGTGACTGCACCAGATGGCTATTTAACAAACAGTACTTGTAACACTGTTACACTAGATGATTCAACAAAATCTACTTTCAAGACAACCATTAAAGATCAGGTGATTAAAGGAAAAATTGAAATTGCCAAAACTGTTGATAGCTATGTTGATGGATCTCATGTTGACAAACCTGGAAAAGGATTTATCTTTGACATTGTTTCTAAAAAAACAAATAAAACAGTAGCTACACTTACTACAGATGAAGATGGAAAAGCCATTTCTGACTATATTCCATATGGAACATATATTGTCAAAGAACGCAGAACAGAAGGTTACAACATCTTAAAACCTTTTGAAGTAACGATTGATCAAAACAATAAAACATATTTCTACAATGTTTATAATGATTCTATTAAAGCAGAATTAACCATCTACAAAGTAGACAGTGAAACAGGAAAAAGAATTCCCGCCAGCAATGTTCAATTTAAGATCAAAGATTCAAAAGGTAACTATGTTAAACAAACTGTTACCTATCCGAAAAAACATGTGACAGATACGTTTGTTACAGATGAAGATGGATCTGTTCACTTACCTAGTCCACTCACATACGGCGAATATAAGATTGTTGAAATTCAGGCACCACAAGGATATGTATTAAAAGATACAGAAATCCCTGTCAATGTAGATGGATCAAGCACAGAAATCTTTATGAACTTTGATAACAAGACACAAAAAGGACAGGTCTATGTTGAAAAATATGGTGAAGTATTAAGTGGTGTTGAAACATCGGATACAGATTATGGAACTTTATATACACCTGTTTATTCAGAGAAATATTTAGAAGGTGTTACGTACCAAATCACAGCACGTGAAGACATTGTTACTCCAGAAGGAACCGTTTGGTTTAACAAGGGGGATGTAGTCGATACATTTACTACAACTAATGGAATTACGACTTCTTCTCTACTTCAATTAGGTAAATATTCCATTCAAGAAATCTCTACACAAACAGGCTTTGTATTAGATGATACAGTCTATGATTTTGACATTGAATATGCAGGTCAAATGATTGATGTGGTAGAAATCAAACAATCTTATGTGAATGAAAGACAAAAGCTAGAGCTTGATATCACAAAGACTTTTGAAGATGAAGATAAAGAGGCTTATAAAGATGTTGTGTTTGGTGTCTATTCTAAAAATGATATTACTTTAAAGGATGAAGTATTAATTGAAAAAGATGCATTGGTTGGATTATTAACAATTGATGAAGATGGAAAGAATGTTGAACAATTGGATCTTCCTGTTGGTGAATATTATGTTAAAGAGCTTGAAACAAATGTAGGCTTTACATTAGATGAAGAAGAACATGATTTTATTTTTGAATATGATGAAGATACCACAAAAGATACGGTTATTGTTCCACTAGAATTGCACAATGAAAAACGTCGATTAGAACTTGATGTTAATAAAGTCGATAAAGATCATCAGGACCATTTCTTAAATGGAGCTATTTTTGAAGTGTATGATAAGACAACAGATTCTTATGTAACAACTCTTGCTTCTGGACAATTATTAATTGTAGGAAATGAAGCCTATGAAGAATATGAAATCTCAAAGGATGAAGATTTTACTAAGATCATTAAAACAGTGAAGACAGATGAGAATAAACAAATCATTCTAGATATCGAGGATGGTACGTATTATTCAAGAAAAGTTGATAGTGATGAAGTCGTAAAACATGTTATTAAAGATGGTAAAGCTGTTCTTGCGGATGCGATTTATGGACATAAATATGAATTCAAAGAAATCAAGGCTCCTACTTCTTATCAATTAGCGGATAAGTCAAAAGCCTACAAAGTAGAGGCCGATAAAAATACAGATACAATCATCTATTATTTTGAAAATGAACGTATTGTAGTTCCAAATACAGGGGTATAGAGAGTATGAAACATAAAAAGATAAAAATAGCAGTTTTGGCCATCACATCTCTCAGTTTGATTGGTGGCCTATTGTATTATCAGTTTGGAACAAAGAAAGCCTATGATTACAGTGATTATTATGTAGAATCAAAAACAGAACAAAAGAAAAAATCAAATAAAGAAAATGAGGAAGCTTCTGAAAAGGAGCTTTCTTTATCTTTACTCAAAAAAACAAATAAAGATATTGTCGGCATATTAGAATTTGATGGCCGCATTATCTATGAACCAATCGTACAGGCTCCGGACAACGATTATTACGTAAGAAGAAATATTGAAAGAAAGTATGCCAATGCAGGAATTCCATTTGTATCGGCCGATGGCAATATTGATTCTAAAAACGTTGTAATCTATGGACATTCCAGTAAATGGGATAATATCTTGTTTACTCCGCTAATGAATTACACAGATCAAAGCTATTATCAAAAGCACGATACATTTAAATTCATTACTGAAGATGAAACAAGAACCTATCAGATCTTTGCGATATTAAATATTGATCTAAGCAACCTAGATGATTCACTTGAATTCACGCAATCAAGTTGGGATTCAGATAACGCATTTAATGCCTTTATTGCTGATTCCATCAACAATGAACTATACAAAACAGGAGTTAGCGTGGATACAGAAGATAAGCTTATGACTTTAGTAACTTGTGATACACGTAATAACAATAAAAGGATTGTAGTACTGGCAAAACAAACTGATTCATTTAGAAAATCATGAAATGCTAGTGATTCTATGTTATGGTTTAGCTATAAGAATATCGTGTAAAGGGTGTGAAACAATGTTATGGCTTATACCATCTAATCTCAATATCTATGATGTTGAATCAGCATTTAATGATTTAGAGTTTATTGATTGGCGAAAAAACGCAAATTACAGTGTAGGTGATTATGTATATATTTATGTAAGCAAGCCTATACAATCGATTGAATTTCTATGCGAAGTAACAGAAATCGATATTGATAAGAATAATTTAATTGATGATAGAAAATATTGGAAAAATTCCAATAATTATGACAATGAAGCAAGAAAAGAATGTGTTCGATTTAAATTGATTAAACAATTTAATTTAGACAACTTATCAGTTATTGATTTGCAAAATAGAGGAATGACAGGCAATATTCAAGGGCCACGAAAAATGATTGATGCCAATAATTCTTTATACACATGGGCAAAGTATATCTTGGAAACTACAAATACATTTAGTTTTTATAAAAACATGGATAAAGAAGTATTAACAGCTCCAATTAATGGAACCATTGAATTAATACAAAAATACCATGTACATGCACATCCATTGACACAAAGTTATCCAAAAAAAGTGACTGATTATATAGCTTTTAGAGAAACAGATGGTGTCATTAACGCTATTTACAAAGTAGAAACTATCATAGATGTTATACCGGATGAATATGTTGGAAATGATAATGTATATAAATATATTCAAGAAAGAATGAATACATTCAAATTTTCTAAAACAAATACAGTATATAGATTTTATTTAATCAAACCATTCATCCAATTAGAATCTCCATTTGTGTTATCGCCAAATCCTCGAGGAGCCAAATATTTACAACTACACGATTTAATAGGAAATAATGAGTATAGTAATTTTTGGAATAAATTTATACCTGTTGCTTTTTCAAACAAAACATTTTCGGATTGCTTTCAAAAATCTAATGTAACTTATAAACCTTATTATGATTTGAAATGGGGAAACAATGAAATACATTTAGTCATTCGAAATAGTTCAAAGAAGTGTTTAGAAGTTTATATTCAGGAAAGTATGGATCTTTATCATTTCTTCGAATCATACTTTGATAAATTAAAAAAAGATACAAATGGAATTTGGACTGTTCCATCT
>CAVBGZ010000166.1:0-5508 GCA_963595075.1 Waltera intestinalis | reverse complement strand
ATTATGACAGTGTACTATCTATTTTTGAACCACCACTATATTTGACGCTTACGAAAGAGGCAGTCTTTTTCGTTTATTTTTAAAATGATACAATAAATGTGGAAATGACTATGTGGAAATTGCTTTGAATGTGGAAATAGAAATGTGGAAATAGATTTAAGAAGGAATCAGCTATAATTTATATACAGCGCTTACATTTTTTAATATGATGTACCCGTCAAAAGACATAGGGATGAAAGAAAGGAGGGTACGTCATGAAATTAAAAATGGTAGGACTCGGTAAAATGGGCTTTAACCTTGTATTAAACATGAAAGATCATGGAGTTGATGTAGAAGGTTTTGATGTAAGTGAAGAAGCTCGTAAAAAAGCTGAGGCAGAAAACATTAAGACGTACGCATCTTTAGAAGATGTCGTTTCTAAAGATGAAAAAAATGTGATTTGGGTCATGTTACCTGCAGGAAAAATCGCAAATTCCGTATTACAACAACTTGTAGAATTGTGTAATTCTGGAGATATTGTGATTGATGGAGGAAACTCAGATCATAGAGACAGTCTAAAGACAGCAGCTCTAATGGAAGAGAAAGGAATTTATTTCTTCGATATTGGAACAAGTGGTGGTGTCTATGGAGCTAGACATGGTGCAAGTTTTATGTGTGGAGGAGATCCAGATGTATTTAAAAACGAACTTCAAGATATGCTTGAAAGTATCGCCACAACAAATGGATGTTTGTACACAGGAAAAACTGGTAGTGGACATTATTTAAAAATGGTTCACAATGCGATGCTTTATGGATACATGCAAACGCTTGGTGAAGGATTTGAATTACTTGAAAAAAGTGAATTTGATTACGACTTACAAAATGTTGCTGATTCATTAAGTAAATCAAGCGTTATTCGTGGATGGCTACTTGAACTTGCAGCCGATGCCTTTAAGAAAGATCCAGACTTATCAAAAATTAAAGGTGTGGTTGGAGCAAGTAAGACAACAGGATGGACGATTGAGTCAGCTTGTGAACTTGGAGTTCCAATTCCAATTATTTCCACATCATTAATGATGCGTTTACGCTCAAAACAAGATGATTCATTTTCTGCTAAAGTGATTGCCTCTTTGCGTGATGAAGTAGGAGGTCACAAAGCACAGTCTAAGTAAAGGAGAAATCTCATGTGGTTTTATAAGATTGAAAAAGAAGGAAAAGATATACATGTGACTTGGAATACAGCAATGACATATCTAAAAAATACGTTTGGCCTTGTTGGCTTGGTCGCATGCCTACTTAATATTGTATGGCTTGCCGCTATATGTTTAGGAACCCTTGCTGTTGCATTGGTATATTACATTCATCGCTATGGTGATTTAGTCAAGATCCTACATGGACTTGAAAAAAAGGATGTTTTGAAATATACAGGTAGTCAATACTCATTCAAAGATCCTTTAATCGTAACAATCCCTAGGGTGAACAGTTTATGAGTCGACAACAAGAGTTGATTCGGATTCTTTTAACATCTCAAGAACCATTAACAACGACTGACTTAGCAGCCAAACTTGACGTTAGTAGTAGAACGATTCGATCGGATTTAGAGAAGATTGAATCTGAATTACTGATGTATCATTTAGTTCTAGAAAAAAAACCTCACGTAGGTGTATGGATTCAAGGAAGTAAAGAAGATAAAGTGGCTCTATTTTTAAATGTTGATCAACAACACAATTCACCAGAAATGTATTCAAAAGAATATCGAATTGGTTGTATTTTGGTACAAATTTTATTAGGAAACAATAAGATTTATCTAGAAAAATTTGCCGAAGAATTATGCGTAAGCCGATCAACGATTGAAAAAGATTTGGTAGTTGTTTCTTCTTGGCTAGAAAAACATGAATTAGAGTTAGTAAAAAATATAAACAATGGACTATATATAAAGGGTAGTGAAGAAAACATTCGAAATGCGGTAGGTAATTTAGCCAATGATTTGAATTCACATAATTTATCCATTGAATCCTTTTTGGAAACATACTTAAATGTGGATTTTAAACAAATCGAAGATATTATCTGTGAATGGAATGAAAAGTACGACATGCATTTAAATGAAATGAATACGAATAACTTGGCATTTCACGCAGCAATCATGCTGATTCGAATTTTAAAAAACAAAGAATTAAAAATGGCAGATATCGATGTTTTGAATGACAACACAAATCTGTATAAAAAAGAATTTGAACAGTTGATTTCAAATCTATCTGAATATATTCATTGTGATATTCCAAAAGCAGAATCCAATTACTTATTGATGCACTTGTTTGGAATGTATTTAAGTGAAGCCACTTTCATAAAGAACGATTTTCTAAGTGATTTAAGGAATTTGGCAGAAAACATAAGTGATGATTTTATTCACAACCTGGACAAAATTGTTGCGTTAAATTTAGAAGAAAATGAAAAGTTTAAACAATCCCTCATGCTGCATTTATTACCAACAGTATATCGATTGAAATATGGATTTAATTTATATAATCCACTATTAGGAGAAATTAAAACCAACTATGCAGGTTCATTCTCACTTGCAACAATTATCAATTCTTCTTTTGAAAAATTTTTAAATGTGAGTGTAAGTGAAGATGAAATTGCGTATGTGGCCTTACATATTTCCGTAGCTGTAGCACAGCCTACTGAAAAACAACATGTAGCAATTGTATGTACGATGGGAGTTGGAGTTTCTCGCTTCTTATCAGTGAAGTTGCAAGAGAATTTCCCAAACATAGAATTTTTACATTGCTCAAGTGATGATGCGATCGAAATTGAAAAATGTGACTATATCTTATCTACAGTAAAACTGAATATTAGTAAAACATATCTACAAATCAATCCGTTGCTTGGTGAAACAGATATTCAAAGAATTCGTGCCTTTATCTATGATAATCAAATGGTCTATAAGAATAATTTTTCGCTACAAACAACAATGATCGAACATGGACACACAGATAAACTAACGGTTTTACAAGAAATGTCAAAAAGACTGCAATTATGTGGAGCAGTAACACCTACTTTTTTAGAGAGTGTATTGAAAAGAGAAATGATGGGATCTACAGAAATAGGCAATGGAATTATATTAACACATGGATTTCACGAGACAGTAAAAAGAACACAAATTGCCTTTTATAAACTAGATCATCCGATTTTATGGAATACACAAAAAGTAAGTTTTATCGTGTTATTAGCTGTTGCCAAGTGCGATGCGAAAAATGTTATGCAGATGAGTTGGCTATATAAAACATTAAACAGTGAATCAACAATCAAACAAATCAATCAATGTCAAAGCGAGAAAGAGTTGTATGAATTATTGATTCAATCAAGTAGAAATAACGAATGAAAGGTTAATTGTATGAATTTGATAGAAATTTTAGACGTCAATCTAATTGACTTAGACATGCAAGCATCTACAAAGGATGAAGTCATTCACCAATTATGTTCACTGCTTTATGAGAATGGAAGAGTAAAAGATTTAGAAAAATTTAAAGAAGCGGTATATGACAGAGAAAGTATTGGTGAAACAGGAATGGGAAATCAAATTGCGATTCCACACGGTCTAACAGATCAAGTGCTAAAAGCAAGTGTTGCTATCGCAAAAGTGAAAAAACCTGTTGAATGGGAAAGCTTAGATGATCAACCTGTAAAACTAATTTTCTTGCTAGCAGCTCCAACAAACGAATTAGAAAAAACACATCTTCAAATGTTGGCCCAACTAGCAAGTGTACTCGCTTATAAAGAGCATGTAGATGCTTTAATGGAATGTGAAACAAAAGAATCATTCTTTAAATTATTTGAATCATATTTTGACGAATTTACAAAAAGAAAACAAGGAGAATAGAAAATGAAAATTGTAGGAATTACATCTTGTACTTGTGGAATTGCCCACACATATATGGCAAGAGAAAAATTGCTTGAAACAGGAAAAAAATTAGGATGGAGCGTAAAAATTGAAACACAAGGAAGTGGTGGAGTTGAATTTGCTTTAACTGAACAAGATATTCAAGAAGCGGATTGTGTTTTACTAGCTACAGATGTTGCGGTAAGTGGAACAGAACGTTTCAAAGGAAAACCAGTTGTTAAAGTTCCAGTATCAACAGCTATCAAATCACCAGAACATTTATTAAAGAAAATCGAAGAAAAATTAAGTGCAAAAAAATAATACAAAAAAACGATTTTCATTGAAGACATAATAAACTTTGGCGAGTGTATCTGTCTTATAAAAATCGTTCTTAGGCTATAAAAACCCAAGCACATTATATATGAATAGAACATGTCCTTCAATGAAAAAATACAAGAATAATAGAGGAGAGAATAAAACAATGTTTAAAGATGTTTTTAAAAATTTTAAGAGCCATTGTATGACCGGTATCTCGTATATGATTCCAGTTATTGTCATCGGTGGATTCTGTACAGCCATTGCTCGTCTATGTGGAAATGTAGATGTAGAGGGTACATTAGGATATGCGTTTATTTCCGCAGGAAATGCAGCATTTAACTTAATGATGTCTGTACTTTGTGCAGGTATTGCTTATTCAATTTGTGGTAAACCAGGTATTGCACCAGGTGTTGTTGCAGGTTATTTATCAACAGTTGTTAAGGCTTCATTCTTAGGAGCATTAATTTGTGGATTCTTAATTGGAATTATGATCTTGTTTATGCAAGAAAAATTCCCAGATTCAAAGGCTTTGAAGTCAATGTATCCAATCGTTATTTATCCAGTACTTTCTGGAATTGTTGCTACATTATTGATTATGTTTGTGTTCGGACCACCTTTGGCAGCATTAACACAAGTTATTGTTGATTTCTTTATGGGAATGAATACAGGATCTAAATTTATCATGGGATTCTTGTTAGGATGTATGACTGGATTTGATATGGGTGGACCTGTTAATAAAATTTGTTTCTCAGTTGTTAGTGCATTTGCTGCAAGTGGTGTTTGGGGACCTGCTGCTGGTAAGAACGCAGCTGCTATGGCTCCACCTTTAGGAATGGCTATTTCTGCATTGATTTTAACACCTAAGAAATATACGGCAGAAGAAAGAGAAGATGCAAAAGTTGCGATTGCGATGTCTTTATGTCAAGTTACAGAAGGTGCCTTACCATTTGCGTTTAATGATCCAAAACGTGTTATTCCAGCCGTTACTATTGGTTCTGGTGTAGCCCATGGATTAATCTTGGCGTGGGGAGTTACATGTCCAGTATTACATGGTGGTGTATTCTCAATTCCATTGACAAGTAATCCATTATTATGGATCGCAGCATACTTGATTGGTGCTATGGTTACAGCTGTTATTGTTTCAGTATTAAAACCTGCTCATCCAGTTGAAGCTGTTGCTGAAGATGAAGAATTGAAAGACGATTTCGATATTGAAATTGGATAATTGATGCAATTCGCAGTCATAAAATAATAGAAATTTGAAAAGCTGCGCTATGCAGCTTTTCTTATACCCAAAAAAGGAGAAAAATCATGAAAATCGTAAAGAAAAA
>CAVBGZ010000165.1:0-5532 GCA_963595075.1 Waltera intestinalis | reverse complement strand
GATTGATAGTATCAATCCAACAATCTGAATGATCGTTTGGATGTCTAAATCCATTGATTTACATACAATAACAATAAAAAAGCTGCCCACACAAGGTAGCTTTCAATTTTGTATACTGTATATTCACTAAGAAATCGTACTCGATAAGATTCTTTCCAAATGCAAAGCCAAATAACCAAGTTCAGAATCTGGCAATTCTTTATTTAACACCTTTGACAATTCTTCACAAAGAAGTCTAGCCCTTTCGTACGCAAATGGAAACTTATCTTTTGTGAAACTTGAAATATCCATCTGTAACTCTTCATCATTGTTCAATCGTAATAATAAAAACTTAATATGATTCATTAATCGAATGTAAGATAAAGAATTTAAATCAATACGAATATTTAATTCTTTTTGTAGTTTATTGAAAAAATCACGCATCACACGCATTACTTCCATCGACTCTCCAACCTTATTCACACTCACAGAAGAATGAATGTGCAAAGTAATAAAGCCGACTTCATCCGCATTAATTTCAACACCAATATATTTTTTAATAATATCTTTCGCTTTTAACGCCACTTCGTATTCATCCGGAAAAATCAATTGAATATCCATATAAAAAGGATTAGATGGCAAATCATTATCTTTTATACGTTTAATCGCAAAATAAATATGATCCGCTAAAGGTAGTAAAATGTCATGTTCTACTTTTCCAAATTTATCTTTTGTACAAGAAATGATTTCAGAAGCAATTTCAATATATACAGGATCAATATAATCAATGATATTATTTGATTTTTGTTTAGATTGATACGATTTTTGCATCTTATATTGCTTCGCATTACGAGGAATCTCTACATCTTGCCCACACTTTTTTCCAAAACCAATCCCTTTGGCCATCACGATTAATTCTTCATCCTCTTTTTGTACGAGTAATGCATTATTATTTAATACTTTAACTATTTCATACATATTCCCTTACTCCATCTTTTATGATTTGACCCTAACCATAACATCCATACGATTTTTCTTACCATACAATACATCAAGCTTAGCCTGTTCGCTCTTCTTTGTGAACACGACCATAATACTATCATCTAACGCATGCTTTTGTATATACTTCAAATCCGCATTCCATAAAACATCTCCAGCCTTCACCTTCTGATTTATGCTTACTAATAACTCAAATCCTTCGCCATTTAGCTTTACTGTATCCATACCAAAATGAATCAAAATCTGCGTTTGATCATCAATCGTAATACCCAAGGCATGTTTAGCTGGATAAATCATAGAAATGACACCATCACACGGAGATACGATAACTCCATTGCTTGGCCTTACCATAACGCCATCACCCATTAATTTATGCGAAAACATCGTATCACTCGCTTGTTCAATCGGTAAAACTTCACCATCCACCAAACAATATAAATCAAACATTTCCTTCTGTTGAAGAACGATATCTTCCGTTTCTTGATCATACGCTTCTGGCACAACATTCAAATATTCATCCAATTTTGTCTTTATATTCGATGCCTGAGGACCATAAATAATCTGAATAGCACCAGACTGTTTCATAATCGCAGCCGCCCCAGATTTCTTTAATAACCCCTCATCAATCAATGAATCATCACGCACACTCATTCTAAGTCTTGTGATACAACAATCCAAATCAAAGAAATTTTTTCTTCCCCCAAGACCATTCACAATCATTTGACTTCTTGGATCAATCAAACTTTTGTCAAAACTAAAATCAAACTTTTTCTTATCAAACACCTTTATCTTATGATCCTCATCTCTTCCTGGCGTTTTTAAATCTAATTTTATAATCAAAAATTTAAATATCGCATAATATAAAATAAAATATACAATACCCGCTACAACAACAAAAATCCAATTGGTCTTACTATTTCCTTGTAAAATCCCAAACATAAAGAAATCAACAAAACCCGCAGAGAAAGTGAATCCAATCGCAACTTTTAAAATGTTCGCAATCACAAAACAAGAAGCAGCCAACACAACATGAACCACAAATAAAATAGGTGCTGCAAAAATAAAACTAAATTCCACAGGCTCAGTAATACCTGTTAAAAAGCTAGTCAAAGCCGCCGATAAGAGTAGACTACCTACTTTTTTCTTAGATTCCGGAAGAGCACATTGATACATCGCAAGACATGCTCCCGGTAAACCAAACATCATAAAAATATATTCACCCGTAAAATATTTAGCAGCATTATAACTAAAATGTTTTACAGATGGATCGGATAATTGTGCAAAAATAATATTTTGAGCCCCAGAAATCGCAACACCATTTACTTTTTCAACTCCACCCAAAGCCGTTTGAAAGAATGGTGTATACCAAACATGATGAAGTCCAAAAGGAACCAAGGCACGCTTAATGACACCATAAATAAACACACCTAAATAGCCTGATTGATTTACAATGTACCCTAAACCATAAATCGCTTGTTGGATGTTTGGCCAAATAAAATACATGATGATACCCACGAAAAAATAAGAAACAGAACATACAATAGGTACAAATCTTTCTCCTTCAAAAAAAGAAATCGCACTTGGTAATTGAATTTGGTAAAAGCGATTATGCAATACACTCACTCCCAAGCCAACAATGATACCTCCAAATACACCCATCTCCAAAGATAATAGGCCACATTCGTTTGTGATTGTGCCCTCTAACACGGTGTTACTAACGACACCATTTTGTATAGATCCATCAATTGTAAGTAATCCATTAATCGTTGCATGCATGACAAAGAAGGCCAAAATTGCAGAAAGAGCTGATACTTCCTTTCTTTGTTTAGCCATTCCTAATGCTACAGATACCGCAAAAATCAAAGGAAGATTATCAAATAAAACACTTCCCGCTTGTTTCATTAATAGTAAAAAGCTATATAGAAAATGACCTTCACACAAAATAGATTCTAAATGTAAAGATGTGATTGTTGTCTGATTTGTGAGTGAACTTCCAAAGCCCAAAAAAATGCCGGCAATCGGTAAAACCGCAATTGGAAGCATAAAAGAACGTCCCATCTTTTGTAGAAAACTAAATACTTTTTGTCTCATACATACCCCTTTTTCTTCATATAAGTTACCACAAATGAAAAAAGTAGGGAATCCCTACTTTGTGATTTTTAAAACCCAATAGCCTTTATCTTTTGAAACTTTTGTGACACAATATCCATTTTCTTCAAAGTGATGAATTGCACTTTGAGCTCCATGTTGTTTACGCATCACAATCCAAAAACGTCCATTTTCTTTAAGATGCAACATACATTGATCAAACAAAGAATAAATCATTTTTTTCCCAGTACGAATCGGTGGATTTAAGACAATACAATCATACTCTTTATCATCAACATGATCTTGACATAATATAGTAGCTTTCCTTCTATATTTACGCATATTCATATTTGCGAGTTGACAAGCTCTTTCATTGACATCAATTAAAGTAGCTTTGGTATTTTTCCAATATTCCATTAAAATCAAGGAAATCGGACCTATTCCACACCCTAAATCTAATAAAAATTCTGGTTCTGTTTCATTTTCTAAAATTGTATCAATCAAAATACGAGAGCCTTCATCTAATTTATCCTTACTAAAGACACCCGCATTAGAATGCAAATGATACGTATATTCATGAAAATGAATCGTAATTTCTTCTGGTTGATCTTTTACATTATCATTTGTAAAATAGTGGGCCATATTTATTTTGTAGCAGCTTCTAAAATCGCATTGGCATCAATTTTGTATTTAGCGAATAAATCAGCTGGTTTTCCACTTTCACCAAATACATCTTGTACACCTACACGAACAAGTTTACATGGAAGCCCTTCTTCAGCTAACACTTCTGCAACTGCACTTCCTAATCCACCAATAATTGAATGTTCTTCGCAAGTAACAATTCGATCATGTGTTTTAGCTAATTCAATAATCAACTCTTTATCAATTGGTTTAATTGTATGAATATTCACAACGCTAGGACTTACTTCCATTTTTTCTGAAGCCTCTAAAGCTTCTTGTACCATTAATCCAGTTGCGACTAATGCGACTTTTTCGCCTTTCTTTAAGACAACACCTTTACCCAATTCGAATTTGTAGTCATCTCCATTCACAGATTCAACACCACTACGACCTAAACGAACGTAACAAGGCCCATCAATTTCGGCTACAGCTTTACAAGCTTGTTTTGCCTCATTATAGTCACAAGGAACGATAACTTTCATGCCTGGAATTCCACGCATTAAGCTAATGTCTTCAATACATTGATGGCTTGCTCCATCTTCTCCAACACTAATTCCTGCATGAGATGCACAAACTTTTACATTTAAATGAGGGTATCCAATACTATTACGAATTTGTTCAAATCCACGTCCTGTTGCGAACATCGCAAAAGTAGATGCATAAGCAACTTTTCCACTTGCCGCAAGTCCTGCTGCAACACTCATCATATTTCCTTCTGCAATTCCCATATCAAAATGTCTTGATGGATCTACTTTTTTGGCTTCTCCACTCTTTGTACTACCAGCTAAATCAGCATCTAGTACAACAACATTTTTATTTTCTGTTAATAATTCTTTTAATGCGTCACCATACGCAACACGTGTAGCTACTTTTGCCATTATTCTGCCCCCAATTCTTTCATTGCAGCATGGTATTGTTCTTCATTTGGTGCTACTCCATGCCATCCTTGTTGATCTTCCATAAAGGAAACCCCTTTACCTTTTGTTGTGTGTGCCACAATAACAGTTGGTTGTCCCTTAACAGTTTTTGCTTCTTCAAAAGCAGAACGTAACTCATCAAAGTTATGTCCATCTACATTGATTACATGACAATTAAAAGCTTCAAACTTTTTATCTAATGGATATACGCTCATAACTTCGTTAACGTGTCCATCAATTTGAAGATTATTATTGTCCACAACGATACATAAATTATCTAATTTATAGTGAGCAGCAGACATTGTTGCTTCCCAAACTTGTCCTTCTTGACATTCGCCATCTCCTAGTAATGTATAGATTCGATGGTTGTTTTTATCTAATTTATTGGCCAAAGCCATACCTACTGCACAAGAAATTCCTTGTCCTAAAGATCCAGTAGACATATCAACTCCAGCTACATAATTCATGTTTGGATGTCCTTGTAGTTTTGAATTAATCGCTCTAAATGTTGTTAATTCTTCTTCTGGAAGAAATCCTTTTTCAGCTAAAACAGCATATAAAGCTGGACTTGCATGACCCTTACTTAATACAAAACGATCACGGTCCAATGTATTTAAATTTTCTTGATTGATATCCATTTGTTCAAAATACAATTCAGTTAAAATATCAGCTGCACCTAAACTTCCTCCCGGGTGACCACTTTGGGCACTATACACTTCTTTAACAATATTTTTTCGAATATTTTTTGCGTGTAATGCAAGTTCCTTATTTTCCATAATTCCTACGCTATCTCCTTTTTGCGCATACATTATAGCAAACTTTAGTAAATCTGGACACCCTTTCAAATAAATCAATTATTTCACAATTT
>CAVBGZ010000164.1:0-5541 GCA_963595075.1 Waltera intestinalis | reverse complement strand
CTATTCTACCACAAAAACTTCTATCTTTCACTGACATGTATTGTAACATACAGGGACACAGTATCTTCTCTAACAAGTGCAAAATCTTGAATCACGTAACCAAATAACTCATTTCTGATTCTAGCCATTTGTTTTCTGCTTTTTCCTGTAATTTTTTCTCCTCTCAACCAATACTCTCCTGCATCAGCAACATCCAAACAACCAATGATATTTAATAATGTTGATTTTCCACATCCACTTGCACCCATAATTGCGGTCATTTCACTACTATTAATTGATACGTCAACTTTTTTCAGCACTTCTACTTTCCTTTTTCCAACCGAAAAGGATTTACAAATTCCTTGCAGATTAATTGCCAAAGTATTTTCTCTATCCATAATCTCCTCACTTTCATTCATATCTCTTAAAAATCTGACTAAGTTCCATCCGATTCCATTTTAACAATGGTATAATCAATATAATGAACAATAACACCATACCAAATAGAATCCCTACTATCATAGCAAAAATGCTTTTAAAAATTGCCATTGCAAATACAAGACCCATAAAAATCGGGATCAATATATGTATCAGCATCTGCAAACCCATCTGTTGTTGTGTTGCTCCACATAATATGTGTATTGAATTATATTTCATATGTGTGTCTATGTATTGCAACAGCATAGTGATACTTCCCACTATACAATATAAAAGCAAGACCCCCAGCATAGCACAGTCTCTACTATATACCTTTTGATAATACATTTTGACTACTCCAATCTGTTCACGAAATGACGTAAATTCCAAATCAAACAATCCCAGTTCTTTTGATTTCTCAGCTATTTGGTTTAACACTTCTGGAGTATCTGTTTCCAACTGTAAGACATGAAATAAATTTACATTTCGATATCCATTATTTAATGCATCCCTTGGAATCCATGGAATAATAAATGTAGAGTCTAATGATATTGTTTTAGAATTCACTGATGGATTTAAATAAAAAGCTTGATCATTTAATATTCCTACTACTTTAAATGTAGTCTTATCCAATGCCTCATTAACGAATGTTGTCCCAATCGGATAAGCCTTTGCTAATTTTTTGCCAACTAAGACTGGAATTTCTTGGCTATCTTCAATTTGACCTTCCCATTCTGCACTATTAAATGTACGCCCTTGTTGTACATCTATTTGGTACAAGTCATAAAAGTTTTTGTTCATCTGTAAAACTTCTATATCCATTCCATTCCATCTTACCATATTAATCATATGGACATATACATCAACACACTCATTCGTATAATCATATAATTCCTTACATTTTTCTTCAGCTCCATCCATATTTAATGTATTCATAATCGTGACAACGTCAGATCTATCAATTACTGCATACATATTTCTATGTTCTGTACACGTACTCATTTTTGCAGAAAATTCATGTACTTGTTGAAAATTCACAGCAATGAATGCGACTAATATGACCGAAACGATAATCTGCGCATAAATTGGGAAGTATTTTCCTGGGTGTTTTCGAACCTCTCTTAATGCATATTTTATATTTGCCATATACTATCATCTCCATTTTTAATTTTGTTTACGAAGCTGTGTCATTGTTTTTCTTACTTGTTTCCATATAAATATTCCTCCAAAAAGAATCAATATCAACCATTGGATCGTGCAGTTTATCACTCCAAATAAAGCAATTTTCCCCACAAATTTTATATAGACACCAATTATTATTGCCCCTATTAACATTCCTGCAAAAATGAACATACCTGTTGCAATTGAAAAATCAATAATTAATTTCTTAAATATATTAATGTCTACTGCTCCCACCATTTTTCTCACAAATATTTCAGTAGTTCTGCCCTTTACCCAATACCCTGCAATATTTCCAAAATTGAACAAATTAAGTATTAACAATACACCCATTTGGATTATGTAATACATCGCATCTTGAGAACGAAATATTCTTCTCAATGTGTATCCCTGTGATGATTCTTCCAATACAGTAATTTGTGCATAAGGATTTTTTTGTAAAATTAGTGTTTGTAATTCTTCAAATACAATATTTGTATCTTGCTCACAGTCCAAATAATATACACCCTTTACTGCTGTTTGGGGATCATTGTCAAGTACCCCTTGCATATCCACTATATATTTTTCTTCTAAATTTTTTTCTTCATAAGTACCTAATACATTAAAATATTTTCCCTTATAGTAATAATATTGTTCTCCTTTATCGATCCAATTTTCATATACATCCCTTCTAAGCCAAACTCCAGGTATCCAATCAGCCTCATCTTTATTTTTAAAGTATTCTAATTCGTTAGAATATAGTTCTATTCCATTATAATCAGATGATTTTATCACATTTATCTTTTCTTTTCCCTGTAAAAAAAACATCAAGTCCTCTTGACTGAATGCTTCTGATGAGTCTGCCTGCAAAATAGAAATTTTCATGGTACAATTAGAAAATTTCGCAGCAAACCCTCGCTCCTTATCCGTAAATGATACAGCCAATATCGAATCTATCATGATAATTCCGCCCATCATTGCACAAAAGAAAAAAAGAATTGCATATTTTTGAAAAAATTTTTTCATGCACATCCTCCTGCTCTGCTTTTCTTTAATTTTTAAAAGATGTACAATGTTTTTCATTGCACATCTTTCTACAACTCCTGTTTCTAATTTTTACAACTCACTAAAACATGGAACTTAATAACTTCTGTTATTAAGATTACTTAAATGTAATAAATAATTATGTAGTCTTAATAATACCATCCATAATATTTGCTTGTCGTAACCAATGGATTATTCCAATGTTCACAACTCGCCTTATAGCGTCCGACATCAGATGTCCCTACTTTCGGAGAGTATACAATATCCATCGCTGCATTTGCACCATCCTGACAAGCAGCCCAACACTGAGTAATAATTCTCGATGTGTCTGTACCATATTGGCCAGTTCCTTTATGCCCAGCTTCAAATTCAGATTAAATACCGGTTTTAAGACCACTCCAAGTCTTTACTTCCTGTGCTGCTGCGCCAAATGCACCTACACTAGCAGTTAACGCACAGCCAATCACTGTCCCTGCCACTAACATCTTCAAGCTCTTCTTCATGTAATTTACCTCTCTTTCTATTAGAAACCTCCTAGTCGAATATGAAGGTCAACTAATCTTTTGTTTCCGCTTTTACCCTACACTTGTATACTATCATACTTTTTATACTATGTCAACTTCTTTTTATTGACTTTTTGTTTCTTTTATTTTACAATTTATTTGAAATAATAATATAAAAGGAGGTCTCCATGGAAAAAATGACAGATGTTGAACTGCAGATTATGGATTGTATCTGGTCTATCGGTACAGATGCTTCACCATCGCAGGTTCTGACACTTCTTAATGAGCGTTTCCACCGCGGATGGACACTTCAAACGCTCTCTACCTACATGCTTCGCATGGCAGGAAAAGGATATCTGACGTATCAACGAAAAGGTCGGGTATCTGTCTATCATCCACTAATTACAAAGGATGCTTACTTTGAGCAAACCGCAGTTGACTATTCAAAAATTTGGGGAAAGGGAGTTTTGAAACGTATGGCTGCCGCTCTAATTAAAGAAAATGAGCTGTCAAAGGACGATATTCAAGACTTAAAGGACTATTTAAATGAATTGGATTCAATGGGGCACTGATATTTTCTATGCAATTCTCTTTTGCGTTATCACTAGCTTTTGCTTCTGGTCACTATGGAAAGCTTTGATTCTCACTGCAAAACGTTTTCCTTCTTTAGTTTCGATTTGCTATCGGCTGATTCCTATTGGCATATTTTGTTTTACGCCATTCTTTTTTATTGAGAAATCAATAACTGCATTTTTTTCACCGTTTATTCAATCCGATCACCCACTTCCAGGCATGGTGTTCTTTTGTTCCGCAAAGCAAAATTACATTGTCTGGATTCTCATTTCCATATGGTTGATTGGTATTTTTGTCAAATGTATATTTTATGTGAGGGATTATATTTCGTTACGTAAAATCCTTAATCAATCAACCTATTCACCGAGCGATGCTGTATTATATAAAATCGTTCGTGATCTAGCCGAAAGATTACACACTACGCATATTCCAAGCATTCGCTACTGCTCATTGACTTCTACGCCAGTCACTGTGAAAAGCCATAAGTTTATCATTCTGCTTCCGCAGCGTAATTATTCATCCAATGAGTTCTATGCAATTCTGCTGCATGAAATGATTCACATTAAGCACAATGATCTTCGTAAACTTCAATTTGGGCGTATTCTTACTATTATTTTTTGGTTCTATCCAATTGCATACCTATTTTGTCGCGATATTGAGTTGCTTTGTGAAACTGTATGTGATCAAACTGTTTTAAAATTTCTCTCTGATGATCTGTCTCATCGTGACTATTTTACGCTCATTCTATCACACCTTCAGTCCAAGCAGACGATCCCTTCTTGTATTGGTTTAAACAATAAAACTCAATTGAAGTATCGAATGTCTGCAAGTTGCTCTGTCTCTTTTATGCATCCGAAACAATCTGTTCTTTGCTCTATTTTATCTGGCGTATTACTTCTTGCCAGTTCTTCACTGATCGCTCAGGCTAGTGTTAATCCTATTGATCAGCTAAACAATGACTGGTATGATGCGACAATTGAAACTATTGTAGTTCCTTATGAACCACCAATCTATACTTTTTACACAGTCGAAGAGAACTCTGACTATATGGAATCTGTTTTTCTTCTAGGTCTTGCTGATTCCACTCTAATTGATACTCGTACTGCCCATGGTGTAAATTCTTATTCTTACACTGTAGCTCCAGGCGAACGCATCAATATCACTTATATTTACTTAACACCCGAAAATACTATTACTATCACTGGCGGTTACGCACCATCTAATGCAACTTTTTGCGTTGGTATTTCAAATGGTAATTATCGAAAACAAATCTATCCTAAACCAAGCAATCCTAATGAAAGCGGTTATTCATCTGCTTTCTCTGTTCCTTTCAGTGGATCTTATGAAATTTTTATTGAAAATACAGGAAATGTTAGTTTTATCGTAAAAGGAAGCTATGTGTTTTAAAAAAAGATAAGCAGTAAAAAGAACCTCTTACCTTTTTACTGCTTATTTTTTACCACATAACTTTCGGGCAGCCACCGTTACCTTGCTGGCGGTGAGACGAGTTGCTTTTACGAGGCGGAACGTTGGAGCGGGACTTTCAAAACAATGTATGATAATAAGTAACGTAACAGGTGCCCGCGGAAAAGTGAGGCCGACAAAACAATCGGCGAACCGCCCTTCGTAAGACTTCCGGGTTGCATCCCCTCCTAATGTCTGATATAATGTCAGAGACTACAACCTTACGCTGGCACCCATAAGTCCAGCCGATTTCTCAAAAGAAAAGAGGGGCATCCTATGAAAACAAAAGTATTTATCGACGGAAGCGAAGGCACCACAGGACTTCGCATTCATGAGCGTCTTGACAATCGAGACGACATCGAACTTTTAACAATCGCACCAGAGTTACGAAAGGATCCTGCCG
>CAVBGZ010000163.1:4887-5614 GCA_963595075.1 Waltera intestinalis | reverse complement strand
GAATAGCTATATGCATGATATTTACCTTCTGCTTCATGGGGTTATATGTGTATTCCACTAGAAAAGTATCAAGTGTTGATTTAAAAAATGTTGAAATTATTGATGATGACAATGTTATTTTTATGATTGATAGTATAAATAAAGAAAAGAAAACGTGTTCAATTTATGCAGTAGCTAGAAATGAGAATATCAAGTATAAATACTCAAATTGGGTGAATGGTGACGGAGAGAACTTATATAAGGATTACTCTGTTGTGCTAGTAGATAAAAAAGAAAATGAAATATATAAATTTAAAACTTACGTTAAAAGCTACGCTTCGGAAAATGAGAAGATTAATGAATATTCTTCTTCTGGAGATGGCTTAATTGCATATGTACCTCTTAAATATGGTGGAAAAGATTATAAGATTGCTGTCCTTTTTGAAGATAGAAATCACAAAATGTATTTGTATTATCCGGAAGATGAGTTGGCTTTATGAAAAAAATAAAACAAATTTATCCTTACATACCATTGATTATAGGTTTTGTTTATTTTGTTTTACTAAATAGTAATACCGCTTTAGTAGGAGATGATTTAGTATATAATCACAATTTAGATAATACTTCAATATTACAATGGTGTGTTGATTTTTATAATAGTTGGGGCGGAAGGGTTCCATTGCAATTATTAGATATTTTATTTCTTTATCATTCATTAAAATATTGGATTGTTTTTAATTCGTTTATA
>CAVBGZ010000163.1:0-4877 GCA_963595075.1 Waltera intestinalis | reverse complement strand
GTTTTACATGATGGTGCGATTTGGGTGACCGGATCATTTAATTATTTGTTACCAAGTACAATGTTAATAGTTGCTTTATATCCTTTTGTAGCTTATTCAAAAAATATAAAGATGAATAAAATGGATTGTGTATTATCTATTTTAGGAACATTTTTATGTTGTTATGCAGAACAAACTGCAGCTGTATTTGTATGTATGACATCAATTATGATGATTTTGATTTTTATAAATAATAGGTCAGTAGATAAAAAAATATTGGGTCTTTATATTTTTGGACTAATAAATGCGTTTGTAATGTTTGCGGCTCCAGGAAATAGTGAAAGAGCTAAATCAGAATTAATTTGTTGGTATCAAGCATTTCCTGTTTATAATTTATTTGACAAAATTGTTTTAGGTGTGGTACATACAGTAAAAACAATTCTTCATGATGGAATTATGTATTTTTTTGTGATGTTATTAATGCTTGGATTTATTGCAAATAAAAAGAGTAAGATGGATTTGATTGCTTATTCATTTTTATGTTTTTTGACCTTGTTTGTTTATTTTGTCACAGGAAATCTAGCGGATGAAGCGGTTTGGCAAATATATAGTATTAAAATTTTATTTAAGATTGCTTTAATACTATTTTGGATTTTATATTTCTCTTTCTACTTGTTCTATATTTTCTTAGAAGATAAATTTTTTAGTGTCTTTACAATGTTTTTATTTTTAGCTATTTTTGCAACAGGTATTGTTATTGGCTTTAGTCCTACAATATATGCAAGTGGTTTAAGGGTGTTTTTTATTTCATATATTTTATTGATTTTACTTTCTATACTTCTAATCAATAAATTTTTGAATGTATATCATCAAAGTAGAGTCATTTCTGATTGAAATGGCTTTTTTAGTATGGTTAGTTTATTGGTTAGTTTCTTGTTTATTTTCATGCTAGTTTGGTGTATGATTTAATTGTTATTTTAATAGGAGAGGTTTTAAATGGCTAGTAAAGAATTAATTCGGGTTGGTGCAGCTGTTGTTGCAGCTAGTGCTGTATATGGTGGAGCTTCTTTGGTGGTTCAAGCAGAAGAAGTTACGGATGCTACTGCAATTGTTGATGAGGTTTCAACTACTAATGTGGATATGAACACAGTTGACACAACAAATGAAGAAAGTGGTAGTGTAGATAATGTAAATTTAGATTCAGAAATCAATAAAGAAGCGAAAGATAATGAGATTGTTCAGACTAAATTACAAGAGGGTTGGAATACAGAACAAAACGGTTATGTCGTAGATGGAGATTATTTGATTTCTACTTTTGAAGAAATTGATGGAAATACTTATTATTTTGATGAGTATGGTTATAAGGTAACGGGAGATTATAAAATTGACGGTGTTACATATTCTTTTGATGAGAATGGTGCATTGATTGAATCTGATGTTGATAATTCAATTACGACTTTAGAATTAACAAGCGAAGCTCGTGCTGTTGTGAATAATGGCTTAGTAAATGAAAATGGAAAATTATACTTTTATTCAAATGGTACAAAATTGTATGGAGATCAGACTAGCAATGGTAAAGTTTATAATTTCCGTGCGGATGGAACAATTGTAAAGAATAATTTTGTTGAAAATGGGACTTCTTTAAAATATTACAATAGTGAAGGCGTTCGTATGACTGGAACTTTTACGGTTGGAAAAGTTACATATTATGCGCATGATAATGGAGAAATTTATAAATCTGTTATAAATAATGTACCTTATTATTGTCAACAAGATGGTTCTTGGGCATGGAGTGTTGTTGGTGGTTATTATTTTAGCGGTACTGGATGTGCACCCACAGCAGCAACAATGGTTATTAATACTTTGAAAGGCACAAATTATACTCCTGTTCAAGTAGGTAATACTTTACATGCTCATGGATATTTTAACAATGGAGGAGCAGGTTCTACTTCAGATATGTGGCGATTTGTAGCTAACAATTATGGACTTACATATGCAAATAATTTAGATTATAATTCGGCATATCAAAAATTAAAAGAAGGCAACTTTGTTACTGCAGCTGTTGGATATGGATCACGTTGGTGTCCATGGGGCGGTGGTACGACTCATCAAATTATAATGTTTGGTATCGATGAAAATGGATATACGACAGTATATGATCCTTATACTTCTAGTAGAAATGGTACTTTCAAATTGAGTGAAGTTTTTGCTTATCCATCAAATGCTCAAGGAGACTTAGCTGATGGCGGTCCATTCTTCTCTCTAGGAACGACGACTACAAATAGCTTGTATTATAATATTTCAAGTTCAAGTGTTTCTCATGTAGGAAATAAATACTATACGGGAAGTGCTGTTGAGCCTGAAGTGAATTTAAATGTAAAAGGTACAGGATTACAACAAGGAAGAGATTATATTGTTACGTATTCAAATAATACAAATGTTGGTACAGGTACGGTAACAATTTATGGTATTGGACGTTATACGGGTACAATCACAACTACATTTAATATTGTAAAGGATGAATTTAACGGAAGTGGAACATATGAAATTCAATCAGCGGTAAATACAAACAAAGTATTCGATATTTATGATGGTTCACATAGTGGAAATGTGCGTGTTCAGGTGTATGATCGAAATTCTTCTATGGCCCAACAATTTAATATTTATAAGAATCAAAATGGATATTATACAATTCAAAATGTTGGCTCTGAACTATACTTAGGAATTGATGTGGGTGTTAATTCAATAAATAATGGTAATTATGTTGTTCAAGGAATTAGTAATAGTAGTAAAGCAGCACAGTTTATCGTGTTAAAAAATTCTGCGGGTAAGTATATTTTTACTTCTGCATGGGATAAAAATTATGTATTGGATTTGAGTGATGGCAAAGCTGAAAATGGTAAAAAGATTCAATTGTGGTCAAATAATGGCACAGCAGCTCAAGCATGGAATGTAGTTAAGGTTACTTCTAAGCGTGATACAATGAATAACATGGCTTCTCAATATAAAGGTGCGTTAAGTGATGGTACTTATTATATTGCTTCAAGTAAAAATACAAGTTATGTTTTTGATGTCTATAATGGAAGTAAAAACAATGGTGCGAATGTGCAATTGTATGGAAAGAACGGTACAGATGCTCAAGGTTGGGTTGTAAGTCATGATTCAAAGGGATATGTTACTTTTAAGAATGTAAAATCTGGAAAAGCTTTAGATGTGTATGATGGTCTTGCAAAAGATGGTAGAAATGTTCAACAATATCAATCGAATGGTTCTTGGGCACAAAAATGGATTTTAGTTAAAGATGGAAATAGCTATAAACTTTGTTCAGCTGTAGATTGTGATTATGTTCTTGATTTAAGTGATGGTAAAGTTTCAAATGGTAGCAACATTCAACTTTATCGTTCAAATAATTCTCAAGCTCAAAGATGGATCATTAGTACATATGTTTCAGAATTGCAACGTATTAAAAATCTTGCTCAAGAAAATCGTAATGTGATTTCAGATGGAACATATTCGATTCAATCTTCTTTGAATAGAGGTTATGTGTTGGATGTAAGTGATGGTTCTACTAATACGGGTGCTAACATTCAATTGTATGAATCAAATGGTACAACTGCACAAGCATTTACAATTACACATGATTCAACTGGTTTTGTAACAATTACAAATCTAAAGTCTGGTAAAGTTTTAGATGTTTACGACGGCTCTGCAAGAAATGGTCAAAATATCTGGCAATATGGATCGAATAATACCTATGCACAAAAGTGGATTGTTAGAAAAAGTGGAGATGCTTTTGAGATTGTTTCTGCACTTAATACAAATTATGTTTTGGATTTAAGTGATGGTGTTGTTCGAAATGGAAAAAATATTCAAATCTATGCATCAAATGGTACAAAAGCTCAGCGTTGGGTATTTACTAAATTTACTACAGATCGTGAAAAATTAGATGATATGGCTAAGACTTATAATGCTGAAATTAGTGAGGGTACTTATATATTTACGAGTGGCATCAATGCAAATTACGCATTAGATGTTTATGACGGATCAAAAAATAATGGAGCAAATGTTCAAATGTATGCTTCAAATCATACAAATGCTCAAAAATGGACCGTTAAAAAGGATTCAAAAGGTTATATAAGTTTCATCTGTTTGGCAAGTAACAAGGCTTTGGATGTAAGTGATGGAATCGCATCAAATGGCAAGAATATTTGGCAATATGGATTTAATAATACATATGCACAAAAATGGGTTTTAAAGAAAAATAGTGATGGTACATATACGTTTGTATCTGCATTAAATTCAAACTATGTACTGGATGTGTATGATGGAAAAGCCTATAATGGGTCAAATGTTCAGCTATATAAGAGTAATGGAACAAATGCTCAAAAATTCAAATTAACAAAAGTATAAAGTAGTATCAGCTGACCAATTGGTTAGCTGATTTTTTTGTTTACTTGAATAATTGCATGTTCTTGTTTAAAATAATAACCATAGGAGATGGATAGGTATGAATAAAAAGATTTTTAAGAGAGCGTTAACTTTAAGTATGAGTTTCTTTATGGCTGTATCTAGCTTTAATGTGTATGCCCAAGATGATACAGATACAAGTGTAGATACTTCAGAAGAGATAACAGATAATTATGATGTAGATACATCAACAGATGATATTGCGTATGATGATAGTATGGATTCTGATTATGCAGTAGATGATGAAGAGGTTGATTCACAAACAACGACTGAACTTCCAATTAATACATCAGTGGATAGTGATCCAACATTAGATAGTTTAGAGGATAATTTAGAATATTTTTTAGTTGAAAATCCTGTATTAAATGCTCCAGAAACACAAAATTTTGTGGCTTCATTTATCGATGCTTCAAATTATAGTGATTTTAGTA
>CAVBGZ010000162.1:0-5622 GCA_963595075.1 Waltera intestinalis | reverse complement strand
ATAGTCCCAGCAAATAAACAAGATTGATGACCACATTCAGAACAAGCATATACATAGTAATTACGCATGAATTCAAAAACCATTAAGAAATAAAGGATTTTGGATACTTCAAAATACAAATTTGAAATAGAAAAGTACATATAGAAAAACATCGACAGCTTTCATAGTTCCATTTTCTAAAAATGGCATTAGAAAAACATCGATGTTTTTAATTTGTTTGATTTTATCGTTTGTCGAGTTCTTTGATGATTCTTTCTGTAATTTCTTCAGAACTCATTGTTCCTAATATGAAATTTAATGTATCGATTGCATTGTTTTGTACGTATACTTTTGCTTTTCTAAATATCTTTCCTGATATCGTTGCATACATATGAATAATCAGTAATGCGAGGTTGTTTAATGTTGCGATATTTTTAAGTGCATTTTTACTAGTGGTTCTCCAACCATCTTCATATAAATCAATATCTTTTGGCTTGTGGAATCCATTCTCAATTGACCATCTTTCTTCTATGCCATCAATGATAAGACGTTCATCCTGCGTATTCGATATGAAATATCGAACGTTTGTTTTTCTCTTGTTTTTTGTAGAAGTCATCTTGGTGAATGATTTGAGACCTTTCCATTCATCTTTTAATGCATAATTACTAGGCAAGTTAATAATTTCAAACGTTCTATCATCACTCGTATACTTTTTGATCTTGATTCTTGGGTTTTCAAATCTAGCTTTTATTTCTTCGAGCAATAAAGGCTGATTATCTTTTACAGTTAACAGATAAACGCCTTTACCATCAGAAATCAATTCAGCTGTTTTCTTTTGGCAATGAAGTGCATCCGCAGTTAAAACACTTTTTTTGAAACATAATTGTGGTAGAAGTCTTTGAACAACTGGAATTTCATTCTCTTTTTCTTCAATTGGTTCACTAATCAAAGCAGTATATAAACAACTATCATAAATATTTAACATAGAAATGTTTCTCTTAGGATTTTGTGTACTTTCACTTCTCCCACTACCACGCATTTCTTTTCCGTCAAAACAGAAATGTTTATAATCCCCTTGTTTTAAAGTGTGTGTTTCTAAATGCTTTAGATAATTATAAAAAGCATTGATTGTATTTTCTCGAAGGGTGCCATTGTCCAAAGAATCTAAAACACGACGAATCGTATCATGTGAAGGACATTGACCATCTTTGATTAGACCATATCGTTCATACTTTCTAACATTCGCTTCAATATAATCTTCTACACCTGTGAATGAAGGATTACATTTTCCTAATATAGCGAAAAGAATAAGAAGTAATAGTGAATCCAAACGATAGATCATTTTGCCTTGTTGTCTGAAATCTTCAACGTTTTCAAAAAGGTGAAGATATACTTGTGCGTCTATCGCTTCAATCAAATCATCTTCAGTTATGTTTAATACTTTGAATTTTTCTGCAATGATGACCATTGATTTAATAATTCCGTTACTGTTTTTCGTCATAATTTCAAACCATATCTTTCTGTTATTTCTATAACTGTATTTGGGTAGATGATAATATCTGGATCACTTCCGTTTGGAATGGTGCAAATGGAAAGAAGTTTTGTGAGAATCAATCTATCAGATTCATCTGATATCTTTTCTTTTAAAAGAGTATTTATTTTGTTGGAAATAGCTTTGATTCTTCTAATAGAAAAAGAATCTGCGATTTTAGAAAGATCTTTTTCGTAGTGAATGGAAATATATGAAGAAGATAAGAAAACAGGATCAATGGAACCGAAAATATAGAAGATGATACCTAAGGTGATGACATCCATATTGGAATTGTAACTAGAACGCTGCAAATCTCTTTTAAAGTTGGTGATGATGAAATGACTGAGTCCGTATTCAATGGAATGCGTCTGATAATCAGAAATAGATTTCTTAGGAACAAATCCATCTTTTTCAGTAATCATGCCTAAATACTTTTGAACGGATTTAGGATACTTTTGACCAGGTACATAGATAGAAGTGCATTCATACAATCCATAGCCATTACGAACTTTTCGAATTGTTTTACCTTTAGTGCGATATTTTTCAGCCCAATCAGGATAGCTAATCTTGGTTTTCATACTTATAGTATACACGCATATACTATATTTTGAAAGCACAAAAAAATGAAACTCCATAATCGGTGGAATTTCATGCGTAATTACTAGCATCCTTTAGAAGTGTGGGATTTCTTGCCTAAAATATGTTAAACTGTAGTAAGAATATAAGTAATAACAATGTGCTTAACAGAAACAAGTACTTTTAGGACAAAATGGTTAAATAAAAAAATAATCAATTTTGTGAACAGTATCTATTTGGTGCTGTTCTTTTCTGATAAAAAATAGATATAAAAAAGTGAGGAAAAAGAATGAACTTTAACTATCAGATAGAAGAATATGAATTAGATCAAAGAAAAATAGTCATTCGTGCTTATCGGAATCTAATCTACGTAAAAAAACCAATTGGAAATATTCATCAACTAAATATCTATGTGTCAGATCAAGTTTCTGAATCAAATCTAAAAAATATTCCAATCTTCATACCTAATAGTGTTGGAGGATATTTATCAGGAAAAATTATGGAACCTGGTTACGATAAACATGGTCAACCCAATTCTATTTTTCAAGCAATAGAACATGGATATGTTGTTGTTAGTCCATCCATTCGAGGTCGTGAACAAAAAGATAGTGAAGGCCATTTTGATGGTAAGGCACCTGCATGTATCATTGACTATAAAGCTGTAATTCGGTTCTTGCGATACTTTGATTCTGAACTGCCTGGAAATAAGAACCAGATTATTTTGAATGGTACAAGTGCCGGCGGTGCATTAAGTGCTTTAGTTGGATGTAGTGCAAATCATCCTGATTATGAATCAGAGTTAGAAATGATTGGTGCATACAAAGCAAGCGATGCAGTATTTGCATGTTCTTGTTATTGTCCGATTACAAATTTAGATCATCAAGATATGGCGTATGAATGGCAATTTAATCATGTTTATGATTATTTCCGTAAAAATATGAAAATGGATGAGGAGGGACGCCCAATCTTAAGCAATAATGATGGAAGAATGAGTGCAGAACAGATTCAATATTCTAATGATGTTGCTAAAGAATTTATTCCTTATTTAAATGATTTAAATCTAAAGGTTGATGATCAATATCTTACTTTAGATGAAAATGGAAATGGCTCTTTTAAAGAGTATTTAAAAAGGTTGGTCATTCAATCTGCCCAAAAAGAATTAGATTCTCCGGCAAAACGAACGCGTCAAGTTGATGATTCAAAAGTGACAGATAAGAAGTGGTTGAAAATAGATAATGGTAAGGTAATTGATATTGATTTTGAAAGCTATATAAAAGATATTACCAGAATGAAAACAGCTTTAGCGTTTGATGATGTTGATGGTAAATCTGGTGAAAATGATTTATTTGGAACAAAACATTTCACATCTTACAGTCAATTAAAAGACGTGAAGAACAAACTTCCAATGGAAGATAAAAAAATCATACGAATGATGAATCCGATGAATTATATTTTGGATGAGAATGCTCTCAAAGCAAAATATTTTCGTATAAGACACGGATCTTGTGATCGAGATGGTGGTTTAGCAATTCCAACTATTTTGGCTTTGAAATTAAAAGAAGCAAATGTTCAAGTTGATTATTGCCTGCCTTGGAATATTCCTCATGCAGGTGATTATGATTTAGAAGAATTATTTATGTGGATTGATGAAATTTGTAAATAAGATAGTAAGAAAGCTTTCGGTATGAGTTTTAAAAAAATATCATTGATATTTTTTGCAATTTAGAATGCTCATTAACACATGCATATTAAACGGATGGTAAGACGTATTGTGTGCTGACTACCAATGTGAATCATCAGGTTTATAAGTAGGATTTGATGAAAAAAGAATATTTGCTGAACAGGATCATTATGAAAAAATACAATGTCAAAAAGCTTATCATCCGTAAAATCAGATTTGAGATTATATATCTAGTAGAACAATTTTATCACTTTGAAAAGTGATGTAATCATAAATGCGTGCAATTCCCAAATGTTGGGTTGTTTTTGTTAATGTTTGTCTACGGGAGTATTTAATTCTTCATGGAAAAGTGCTACTGAGAATGCAACGAAAACAGTAAAGAATTATCTTGACAAAGATAGCAAAATCAAACAAGTAATCTTTAATGAATTAATTAGCGCTTTAATGTGTAATACTGAGTTGGATCTTTTTGATTGCTACCATGCCATTCAATAATAGATAATTCTTCTAAATGTTTAAGTTGTTTTCTAGAAAATGTTTCGCCTTTGCCAATAATATTTTTAACAGCTTTTAAGCTAACAGTTTTATTGTTAAATAAATATTGAAGAATTATTTTTTCATGCTCATTTAAAGATTGTAATATTTCTTGACTGAAAATGGAAGAAATTTTATCTTCATTTCTTAATTGCCTAGAAGTAATACTATTTTCTAAAACTAATAAAACAGAATTTCCATTTGGTTCTGAATATGTTGGTGACTTAAGATAAAATAGTTGCATTTCATCATAGATTCTTTTAACACCCTCGTTTAACTCTTTAACCCAACCAAATTCGCTTAAGACTCGAGCAATTCTTGGATTTCTAGAATAGCGAGTATTTAGCATATTTTCTAAAGTTACAATATTCGGCAGCTTTCCAGGACTGAAAATTTCTAATCGATCATCATACAATGAGACACGGATATGATCGCCCATTATAGAATAATTTCTATGAGTTAAACTATTTACAATTCCTTCAAACCATGCGAATTCAGGATATTCAGGAATGATTTTGAAATTTCCATTATCATCAAGATATTGAAATTCGCGTAATTGCAAATTTATAGTTTTTTTAATATCTTCTATTATTTTTGGAATTGCACATTCGTAATTGATTTCTTTTATAACATTTAACCTCTGACCTGTTTCAAATTTGTTCCCGTCAAATTTAAGAATACGTAAACGAGCATTTGGTAAGAATTTAGTAGGGAATTTAGCGAAAAGCAGTATTCCAGCATTTGTTAAATGACCTTTTTTCATTAATCCTCGTGCGTCTAGAATTTCTTCATAAGATAAAGAGGTTCCTAATTTATCTTTATATTTCTTAAGTAATTCCAAATCAACATCATCTATGCTTGAATCTTCAACGATAATATCTTCAAATATTCGCTCACCTTTATCATATTCGAGTTGAGTCACTTGTTCATGGTTCAGTAATTTTGATTTGTCACCTACTCGAAGATATACTTTATCATCTATTGTTTTAATTACGGAATTATCACTAGGTTCAATGAAAAGTAATAATATAGAATCTTCTTTAGAGTTAATCGTTATTTTTCTGATTTCATGAGTAACGTTTATTTTTCCTTTGCATAATGAAAATGGAACTTCTAAAAAATCGTTGATTGATTTAGAAAAATTGTTATTAAAACCAGTTATTGTTCCATCATCTTCAATTCCGATAACAAGAACACCTCCATTAGCATTTGCAAAAGCAACCAAATGTCTTGCGATATCACTCGGTTTGATTCTTGCGCTTTTTCTATCTAAATATTGTCCTTCTTCTTCTGTTGTTAAATATTCTACTGTTAGAATTTC
>CAVBGZ010000161.1:0-5650 GCA_963595075.1 Waltera intestinalis | reverse complement strand
CTTTGATTTTCAACCAATAAGATTCCAAAAACTCCAAGATCTTTGTACATACGTGCTACATCTACATACTTTTCAGATTCATTCTTTGTCAAAAATCCCGTATTCATTTCTTGACAACATTCTGGTTTTAGAACACTTTTTCCACCAAATAATTTCGCATTAAATAAATCTACAAAGTGATCATTTGAAGAAAAAAATTCTTTTAACAATGCATCTTGTTTTGCCATCCATAAACCTCCATCAATCGATTATTCAATACTTGAACATTATGATCATACTCTATGATTTTCTTTAGTAACTCATCTTCTTTTGTGATATGTGTCAAATAATATATATATCTTTCTTTTGCGTTCATTTGTTCAAATGATACCTTTTTTAATTTCTCTGGTTCAACTGTTACCATGTGTATACTATCTAGTTCCTCAATAATCTCACCCTTTTCATTTTCCCATTGAAAAATCTTTACTATATCTTCACCAACATAACGATTATGATTCAAAAAAGTAACAATCCACTTTCGATTTACCTTTTCAGCATCTATCAAAAGACCCAAATCCTCCAAATTTATAGCTTCTCCATACTCCTTATGACTTTCTACACCAATATCAACTAAATCATTTGTGCCATCTTCTAAAGTCACAATCACAACTAAACAAACATTCTTCTCTTTTAGCCTTTCAACCGGAACATTTGAATTTTTTACCTTTACACTATCAATATTTAAATCCAAAATTGCCTCCAGTAATCCCTTTAAAGCTTCATTGCTACTCTTTGTGTCTTGTCCAAATATTTGATGTAATACAAGATCATTATCATATTTTTTTCTGCTCATTTTAGCACCTCCATTCTCTTATACGAAAAAAATGAAGATTTGACTTAAAAAAATTAAATTTTTTTGAAAAAAAAGACGTGATCACTCACGTCAAGTCCTATCGAATCGCAATACACTCAATTTCAACCTTTGCGCCCTTAGGAAGTTTTGATACCTCAACACAACTTCTTGCTGGACAAATACCATCAAAATATTTTGAGTATTCCTCATTTACTTTCGAAAAATCATTCATATCCTGAATAAAAACGGTCGTCTTTACAACATTCGAATATTTCAATCCAACCTCATTCAATAATAAGCCAACATTCTTTAGTGCCTGACTTGTCTGTAAAGACACATCATCACTCACCAAATTTCCACTTTGATCCATTCCCAATTGACCAGATAAGAACACAAATTGTTCTGTCGCAATCCCAGCACTATAAGGGCCTAATGCTGCTGGTCCCTTTTCACTTTCAATCTTTATCATAATAAACTCCTTATCTTATACAAATGTATACTGTATAAATTAAATAAACTCCAATCATCAAAGCCCCTCTTTGACGTGTCATCTTGTCACTTCGCTTACTCATCACAAAGATAAATAACGCAACACCAATCAAAATAAAAGCATCCGTAATATTTTGAACCGTAGCACTAATTGGATGTAGCGAAGAAGAAGCACCTAAAATAAAGAGAATATTCATAATGTTGGAACCAATCGCATTTCCCAAAGAAAGACCACTTTCCCCTTTTTTAGCTGCCACAACACTCGTTACAAGTTCCGGTAAACTTGTACCAATCGAAACAACCGTCAAGCCAATCAATGTATCACTCATTCCAAGCATAGCCGCAATTTTTTTTGCACTATCCACCGTAATGTCGCCACCAAAAATGATACACGCAACACCAATCACAATATAAAGAATACATTTTGTTGTTGAAAGAACTTCCTGTTCTTCTTCCTCAATACGATTTTTCTGGGCTGCACGAACAAGTGTATAAATATAAAATGCTAAACCGATAAGAAATAAAATCCCTTCATAACGATTCAATATTCCATTTAACACAAAGATAGAAAGAATAATACTTACTAAAATATTTATTTTTAAATCACGCGTCAAAATCTCTTTATCCATAATAAATGGCGCAATACATGCTGAAGTACCAACAACGACTAGCGTATTAAAAATATTGGATCCAACGATATTTGAAATGGCAATCTCATTGGATCCCATTAATCCTGCCGTGATACTCACACTTGCTTCTGGTAAACTTGTTCCCAAAGCCACAATCGTCAAACCAATAATAACAGATGGAACTTTTAACTTACGAGCAACACTTGCACTACCATCCACAAAGAAATCTGCACCCTTCATTAAAAGGGCCATTCCTACTATTAATAATATAAAAACCATCAAATTTCCTCCGCTAAAACTTAGTAAATTATACTCTATACACAAGCTTTATACAAGGAAGTCATTTCTGTATAACCTTTCATTTCATATTCCAAAAATCTCTTTATGAAATCTTCTTCACAAATTGAATTCCCCAAAGATTTCTGATACACAAACAAATCATTATCTTTATAGTAATATCCCTTAGCACCTGATAATAATACAATACGAAGTCTAGGATATCTCTTTAAAATGTCTTCCATTAAATATTGTTCATCTTTCATTCCATGTTCAATTAAACTTGCATTTTCTTTATTCACAAAAATACAATTCACATCATTCAAATCTACATTTTTTGATACGAATTCCACAATCCAAAAATAAACGCGAACATTCTTTTTATTCGCAAACTCTACAATCTCTTTAACATCCTTATGATCATTGCGAATTAAAATCGCATCTACACCTACAATCTCATCCGTTTTTGTATTCTCATTTACCACTAATAATTTCATAAAGACACCTTCTTTCTTGTTCTAAACATATCATAGATTTCTAGTAAAGTATCCATACAAATCTTATTATATGTATACAAAAAAAGAGTATAATATCAAGCAGGAGGATTTTTATGACACAATTTGATAAAGAATACGTTTGTGCTCTTGCCAAACAAATATTAAACATTGATTCCCCAACAGGATATACAAAAAAAGCCATTGATTTTATGGAGTCTGAAGTAAAAAAATTAGGTTACGAAACAACACACAATCAAAAAGGAAATTTGATTATTTCTGTTGAAGGAAAAGACACAACACACACTCTAGGTCTTGGCGCTCATCTTGATACCCTAGGACTTATGGTGAGAGCCATTAAAGATAATGGTAAACTTGCGATCACAAAAGTAGGTGGTCCTTGCCTTCCTACTTTAGATGGTGAATATTGTAAAATTTATACAAGAGAAGGAAAAGTATACACAGGAACCGTTCTATCTTGTTCACCAAGTGTACATGTATTTCCAGATGCATCTACATTAGAAAGAAAAGAAAATACGATGGAAGTTCGCATTGATGAAATCGTTTATTCAAAAGAGGATGTTGAAAAGCTAGGCATTTGTAACGGAGACTTTATCGCAATCGATACAAAAACAACAATTACCGAAAGCAACTTCATTAAATCTAGATTCTTAGATGATAAAATCAGTGTTTGTTCATTGATGGGCGTTTTAAAATATTTAAGCGACAATCAAATCAAGCCAGAAAGAAATTTAAAAATCGTATTCAGTACATACGAAGAAGTAGGACACGGATCAAGTTCTATCCCTAGTGAAATCGAAGAATTTTTAGCCGTAGACATGGGATGCATCGGGCAAGATCTTGCGTGTACAGAACAAGATGTATCTATTTGCGCCAAAGATTCAAGTGGTCCATACGATTATGAAATGGTCACTCGACTTGTCAATTTGGCAAAAGAAAACAAATTAAAATACGTCGTTGATATTTATCCACAATACAGTTCTGATGTCAGTGCTGCCTTACGTGGAGGAAACGATATTAAAGGAGCCTTGATTGGTCCAGGAGTACATGCTAGTCATGGTATGGAAAGAACACATTATGATGGTGTAGAAAATACGATGGCCCTCATTCTTGCGTATATCACAAAATATTAAAATCTTTTAAAGCTGTCCATATACCTTGTTCCACATTGGACTTGGTAATATAGGCCGCTTTTTCTTTTACATACTCTTTAGCTTGTCCCATCGCAAAACTATGTGTAACCACACTAAACATACTCACATCATTTTCACCGTCGCCAAAAGTAAACACTTCATCTTCTTTCCAACCAAATTGATCCATTAGTCGTTTCAATGTTAAACCTTTACTATAGCCTTTTGGTAAGATTTCAATCTCTCTAGGACACGTACGAAACATTTCATAATTATCATGAAAACGAGCATAGATATCTTTATATATTTCTTCTAATTTTTCTTCATCTTGAATAATTTGTATTTTGTTGACTGGAAAATGAATTTCATCCATACTCTGAATATATGTAATTTTTGGATACCCATCACGCATATCACTTAACCAGTTCCAAGGACCTCCAGTCCAAGGAAAATCACTCGAATAATTACCATCTTTTCGTATTTTCTTTTTCAAATCCATAATCGATTCAGGAATATAGTCAAATAGGCCATCATCAAATACACACATACTTTCTAAATCTAAAGTCATCAAATAAGAAAAAACAGGTTCACAATCCTTTCTTGTCATCTGCCTTAAAATATGTCTTTTATCTTCTTTTAAATCATAATAAGCAATTCCATCTACCTCAAGTAGATATCCCCCATATTTTGGCATATCCAACTCTTTGGCATACGGCATCAAACGTGTATAACTTCTTCCACTCGCTAATATGAGTTTAACACCCATCTTTTCACACTGTATTAATGCCGCCTTGGTTTCTGGTAAAATTTGATTGTTTCCATCCAAAAGTGTTCCATCCATATCCATCACAATAGCTTTCAACATACAAAAGTACCTCCAAAATTTACACATATCATACCATATAATTTTATTTATTTTCCCCTTGCATATAACAATACCTTATGATAATATAAATAGGCAGTCAACGAAATGCCTGAATAGCTCAGTCGGTAGAGCATCCGGCTGTTAACCGGCAGGTCACAAGTTCGAGTCTTGTTTCAGGCGCCACTTTGATTGTTAACCAGCATTTGCTGGTTTTTTATTTTCTCAAAAAACACTTGCAAAGAAGCAAGACATTTGGTAATATAAATAGGCAGTCAACGAAATGCCTGAATAGCTCAGTCGGTAGAGCATCCGGCTGTTAACCGGCAGGTCACAAGTTCGAGTCTTGTTTCAGGCGCCACTTTGATTGTTAACCAGCATTTGCTGGTTTTTTTATTTTAAGAGGCAAATATGACAGAACAAGAATGGTTTGAACAACTCTTTAATAAACTAGATCATTCCAAATTTAGATCTAGCTTTCATTTAAAAGAAAAAGATAAACAATATATTCAAGACAAAGGAATGGATACAATCGAATCTCACGCAAGAGATTTCATTGAAAAAAGACTGGCACCACAATATATTCCAAACGACGGTAAACAAACACCATTTAAAGGGCATCCTGTATTTATTGCACAACATGCCACTGGTTGTTGTTGTAGAGGATGTTTATATAAATGGCACAAAATAAAGCCAAATGCACCATTAGGCCCAAAACAAAAAGCATATGTATTAAAAGTATTAATGACATGGATACAAAAAGAGATGAAAAAATAAATCCCATCTCTTTTTTTGTTCATATCTTAAATCTCTACATTCCTCATAAGTTAGTTGATATATAGAATCATTCCCTTTTTACTTAGAAACACAACCATGATCATAATCATCCAACAAAGATAATGCATTTGAATATGCAT
>CAVBGZ010000160.1:0-5730 GCA_963595075.1 Waltera intestinalis | reverse complement strand
TTCCCGTCGGGTATCTTTATCGGCTGGCTCTTGATCATCTTTTCTTCCTCTTTACTGCGTATAATTATACGCTTTTTGAGGAGAAAAGTAAATGCCCTATCGCCTGTTTTATGGGCAATAAGGCATGATTTTTTGTGATTTCCTATGATTTTCGGTCCTGTTTCGATAAAACTTATAGGACAGCGTATAATTTCACAGGGAGTTTACGGTAGAAAGTTCAGTTATTTCTCTTTCTGTCATATCAAATTGCCCTCCAGTGAGCATAGATAGTAATATTTTCGGTATAGTTCCATGATGATGTGTCTATTGGATTACCATTTTCATCAAACCAGCCAATAAATTCATATCCATCCTTTTTAGGAGTTGGCAATTCAAAAGACGAATCATAAATGACATTAACTGATTTGATTATTTGAGTGTAATCACCAGTAATAAAAGTTTCAGAAGAGTTAGTGCCAGAAATACTAATAATGCAATTACCAGAAGTCGAAACTTGGTTAGCTTTATAGCCGATATAATAAATCTTTCCAGCTTCTAAAGTAATTGTCACTGAAAAATCAAGATTTTCATCGGATATATCATCGCATGAAGCAATCATATTCCAATTTGAATCATAAATTGCACCATATAAATCCAAACCTGAGGATGATGTTATTGTAATCGTTTGATTGATAGGTGAACAAATTGCAATATAACCATAATTATTACCATTAATTTGGACTTCAACATCTTCTCCTAATTGCGAATACTGATAACTAGAAACATCAATCCATTTTGCATATAGATTTGTATCAGCATTTATTCTTCTATCAAAAGAAAACAATTGAGTGCAAGACGAGTCTGTATACCAACCACCAAATTTTAAATTTTCACTTGGAGATTCTGGCACAAAATAATTTAATGTGGAATCTTTGTAAAGAACAACGGTTTTGATAATGCTTCCTTGACTGTAAAAATTTATCGATGGACAGTTTTGACCACCATCATAGTTTAGATTTGCTGTATATGTCTTTGGTATCCATTTTGCATACAGCTCGACATCAGAATATTTTGATCCGTCAATGTGTGTAATTTTATTAGAGAATGCTGAGTCTGTATACCAACCATCAAATGTATAGCCTTCTCTCTGAGGATTTAGTAGCTTAATGTAATCAGAATAGATAAATGAGGATGGGTTAGAAGAATTATTTGTACCCCCATTTAAATTATAAGTAACAGAATAATTATGAATAGTCCATTCAGCATGAAAATTTTTGTTTTCAGTATAATCCCAAGTATCATGAATTCGTTCATTGTTTTCATCATACCATCCATCAAAATCATAACCATTTTTACTACAAGTAGGGGTTGAAGTAAGATATTCATATTGTTGTTGTGCGATATTTCCACAATTAACAATCATTGAATTTTTTTCAACTGTTTTAACCTGCATACGAACGTAAGACCAATGTTGACTTGCATAAGAATCAGAGCTATAACTTTGAGAACTATACATTTTGTAATAATGACCCGGCGTTAAGCTCAATTCGAAGGTTTTTGAACCATCCAAATTTTGTTGTGATAATACAGTTGCATTAGAGGTAACATCATATATTATTGCAGTGGCAGAACCTGAAGCGTTTCCTAAAGAACTATATACAAAAACAGTACATTTTCCTGTTAGATTATATGGGACTTTAAAATATTGTGCACCACTATTACTATTAGAAACACCAACACCTATCATACGATAAAATTTGATATCTGTAGATAAATCAACGTAGCGGTTGGTAGTATCACTGATTTTATCCCACTTAGCATAAAAGGTTCTATTACCGCAGATTGAATCAGAAGATAAAACTGGATTATCTAAATTGCTATCCTTATACCACCCAACAAATACATATCCTTCTCTATTCGGTGCAATAAAAGAATACAAATCAATTTTTTCACCATTTTTTATATTAAATTCGTTTGTTACGCCATCCCACCAATGTAAAGTGATAGTACTTGAAAGATCGCAATCGTCATTTCCAAATGTCGCCGAATATGAATAAGGGATAAATTTTGCATACAAAGTTAAATCTCCATAATGCCCGTTTAGTGATTCAATTTTATTGATAAATTCTGGTTCAGTATACCAACCACTAAATGTGTAATGATTTTTTGTCGCTTCTTTTAATGTAATTGTGTCTTCAATTGTGTAAGAAGAAGGATTTTTAATAGAATTAGTTCCACCATTTAAGATGTAGGTAATTGAGTATGTATTAAGAGACCAATTGGCTTTGTACGAAAGATCATCTACAGTACCAGTTGAAATAGTTACATTAGAATCAGGAATATTTCCATTTGATCCAGTCCAACCAGTAAATGTATAACCATCTTTTGTAGGATTAGTTAATGTGATATCATTTGATTCAATGTTATATTCCTCTGGATTTATCCCGCTTCCACCATCTAAATCATAGGAAATTGAATAATTATGTGGTGTCCAAATTGCCGTTAAAACATAATTTTCCGCATTTGAAGTGAATATTTTAGAATATGTGCGGCTTCCATCGCTCCATCCTTTAAAATCGTAATGATTTTTTGTAGGATTTTTTAAAGTTATTGTACTATCTAAGACAGTATATGATTCAGGATTGGAAGGATCATTTGTTCCTCCGTTTAAAACATAAGTAATAGAGTAAGTATTTAAAGACCAATTTGCTTTATATGAGAGATTTGATGTATCACCAGCTGGAATAGTGACATTTAATTCAGGAATAGAGCCGTTAGAGCCAGTCCATCCTAAAAATGTATATCCCTTTTTAGTTGGAGCAATTAGTTCAATATCTTCTGTTTCAATTCCATGAGAAGTGGGATTTGTGCCACTTCCTCCATCAAGATCGTATGTAATCGAATATCCATGTTGCTTCCAATTAGCAACCAAAACAACATCAGCTTCCCAAGATGGCAAAATGCTCGTCACAGCTGATCCGTTATATGTCCAACTGACAAAATCATAATGTTCCTTTGTTGGACTTGATAAAGATATTGATGAACCTGTGGTTTGATAAGAAGTTGGATTATTGGGATTGTTAACTCCACCATTTAACTCATAAGATATATAATATGTTGTATCTTTTGGCGTTGTAACCGTAAATCCTATGCTGTTGCATCCGAATGGGGTATTTCCATTAGTAGCCATTCTTTGATAAAAAGTATATGAAGTATTTGGTTTTAAGTTATCAAAAATTGTGCTTGCTTGATAAGTTACACCATCTAGTGAATATTCATATCCACTAATTGAGTTCAATATTACTTTTCTGGCAAGAACAGATGATGAAGTAGGCGCTTTGCCGCCATGATGTCCTGTATGGTTGCAATAACTGCAGTTTCCAGAACCAGACGATGAGCCTTTTCCATCGCACCACGAACAGGCAGATGATGAAATTGCAATACTTCCACAATTATTACATTGTTTTACTCCGCCATATCCTTGAATAATTACGGTCTTAATTGAAGAACTACCACAAGAATTACATTTATACGTTTTTCCAGTTCCACTGCACCACGAACAAGTAGAAGTCCATTTATGAATTCCTGTTCCATTGCAATATTCACAAGTTTCATCCCACATTGCCCACAACGTAACGTTTGAATCCAAATTAAAACTATCTCCAGCTTGGTAAATATTGTTTTCATAAATATTGTTCCAGCCAACAAAAGTATGACCTTTTTTTGTAGGAACAATACTGCTTAAGGTTAACGTCTCGCCTTTTGATTTTATTTGTGGTGAAGGACCACCTATTCCACCATTTGCGTTATATGAAACAGTAAAAGAAGAATATTCATGTTGTATATACGATGCAGTATATGTTGCGTTAGATGTGACTGTAACTAATTCTGGATTCCATTTTTCAAACGTATAATAATGCTGAGCGTCATTTTCCCTTGTTGGAGTACCGCTATATGAAGGCATTGTTCCGTATTTTGAAGAAGTGGTTTTTAATATAGAGCCATCGTAATTTTTCCAAGTAATAGAAAATGTTGTACTGTTACTAAATTGAGCAGTATATGTTTTATCTCCAGTAACTGTAGTTATCTCAGGCGACCAGCCAGTAAAAGTATATGTGTATTGACCATTGCCTTTTTTTGTCGGAGTTGATCCTTTATAAGAAGGGGTTTCTCCATACTTGTAGACTTCCGTTGTCTTGGTTCCTTCGATATCCCATGTGATTGTGTATAGATTTATGGGTTCAAAAACAGCGTAATAAGTTTCATCCCTAGTGACCTGTGTTATTTCCGGCGACCAACCTTTGAAAGCGTATACGAATTGTTCGTTGCCTTTTTTTGTCGGAGTTGATCCTTTATAGCAAGGAAATTCCCCATACTTGTAGGATTCAGTTGTCAGGGTTCCTTCGATGTCCCATGTAATTGTGTAAGTGTAAGTGTAAGCGTTCATTCTTTCACTAAACAATGCAGTATAGGTTTTATCCTCAGTGACCTGTGTTATTTTAGGTGACCAACCTTTGAAAGTGTATGCGAATTGTGCGTTGCCTTTTTTTGTTGGAGTTGATCCTTTATAGGAAGGAAATTCCCCATACTTGTAGGATTCAGTTGTCAGGGTTCCTTCGACGTCCCATGTAATTGTGTAGGTGTTGATTGTTTCCTTAAACTGAGCAGTATACGTTATATCCCCAGTGACTTCTGCTATTTTAGGAGACCATCCGTCAAATGTGTATGTGTATTGCCCATTGCCCTCTTTTGTTGGAAAGGCCGAGTCGAAAGTAGGCCAATCACCTTCATTGACATCACGATCCACTTCCAAAACTGTGCCATCATAATTTTTCCAAGTAACCGTATATTTATTTGCTTTCGTATTTCCTTCACAGCCACCTAGGGCAAATGAAAGAAATACGACAAAAAAAGAAAAAATAATGGCTAATGCTGACTTTGTTTTTCTCATAATGATTCTCTCTCTCTTTCTTAGTCATTCAGTCTATTTGAGTTCTTCTTTGATGAAATCCCAGTGCCTCTTGGAGTAATTCTTCAGAGGCGATATATTCAAGGTATTCGGCTTTTGTAATTCTTCGAAAATCTCCTTCGTATTCTGCAATTTCATTTTCAAAGATTTGTAGCCGTATTTTCTCATAAGGAAATCAGGTAGATTGCAAATGAATTCTTCAGGAGATGTGTTTTTCTTTTGAACGATATATTCTCTGATTGCATAGATGGAAAAGCATTCTTCATCTTGTTCATCCCAATGATTCACACATATATCCAATGCAATCGATGGAACATGCATATCAATCTGATTGCCAATGATATTGATTGTCGAATTATTGATGATGAAAGTGGATTGCCTATCCAGAATGCCAGCTTTTTTCTTGTTTTCCTTATGTTCTTTGATTTTTTTGCTGATGGCACTGATACCGCCAAGAATCAAACCGACAACTGTTTCAGAGATTATTTCCGATAGATTCAAATCAATATTGATTGAACCTTCCGTGATTTTTTCAATTTTAGGAACGGATTCATCTTTCGGCAGATCTTTGTTTGTTTTTCTGACATCGCTGTAGGCGGCTTTGTAGAGGCTTTCGACAGCAACCATGATGGCCGATAATTCACCCATCGTCAATGATTTTTCATAACTTAGATGAAAAATGATATATGGCATTCTTTTATTGTCTCCCATACTAAATTTCCTTTTATTACATATGTCAGTTTTCTAACTTATGTAATCTTTATGATTTTACTATATATATA
>CAVBGZ010000159.1:0-5756 GCA_963595075.1 Waltera intestinalis | reverse complement strand
TTTGAATTGCCCTTTTAAAATTTTCAGGTGTATTTGGAGCACATTTTACATTCATATAATTTCTACCAATTTCCATAAAAGTATGTGCATCCGATCCTATTACCTTAGGAATAGAATATTTATCAGCAATTTCAGTTTGTCTCTTATCGTAAGACGGCGATATATTTCTACCATTATGGCATTCAATACAATCAATCATTGGTGCAAATTCTTTTATGCACTCTTCTTTTAATACAGTTTTATTTCTTTTTTCATCATATGGATGAGGTACATATACAATACCGTTTTGTTCTTTGATTTTTCTGATTGTTTCCTTACATGATAAACCTTGTGGAATCTCATTTTTTAAGAATAGTCCAATAATTTCACCAGACTCAGTCATTACCTCTTCTCCGATAATCACATTTACGTTCCCACGTTTTTTTTCACAATATTTTTTAAACTCCAATGCACCAAGAATATTGTTATGTTCTGTAATCGCAATGTAACTAATATTTCTTAATTTACACTTGAAATATAAAAGAGAAAACGGAAGTAAACTATCTTTCGAGTATCTAGTATGACAGTGAGTTTCTAATCTCATTAAATATTAATTCCTTTCAAAAAAATCAGTTATTATAGAAAAACATTTTAGAAAGCACTCTTTTCTATAACCTATAAGATTGTATCACATATATCACTTTTTTTTAAGAACTTATACTTATTCATAAATTAGACCATATCATACCCGCTATATATTTATCTAATATAAAAATATCAAGAACTTAATTTATTCTTGATTTTAATTCAAAATAAGCCTTAACCATATTATATCTTTTAGATATCATTTCAAACAACTTACCATGTTGTAATGAAGACACATTATCATCATGGCGTCGATAGTATAGTAACGAATCATAAATAAGTACATTTTTCCCTAATTTATCACCAACCATACCGATCCATTGATCATGCATATAAATGTAGGAAGGAATCGGTGAAATATATTTCACCAATTCTTTTCTAAAAGCCATACAACATCCAATATATCCATTTTTTATTAAGTTATGAATAATCCCAATATCTACATTTTTTAATTCAAAAAAAGAATTTTCTAAAACCTTCATATCATTGTCTACAATAGAACAATCATGCATAACAACGCATACACCTTCTTTAAATTCACTAAGAACTCGTTCAACTTTACCATCAAGCCAAATATCATCTTGATCGGCAAGAAATATAATGTTGTTTTTACAATTCACGATCGCATTCTCAAAATTCTTTTTTACACCCTGTCCTGGTCCATCAATCACTTTAATACGACGATCATTTAAAGATTGAATAATCTCTTTAGTTGAATCCGTAGATGGATCTAAAGATACAATCACTTCATCATCCTCTTTTAATTGTGAAAGAATGGATTCTAGTTGTGGTTTTATATAGTTTTCACCATTATAAGCTGCCATCGCAACAGACACACTATACATATTCTCTATACCTTTCTAGTCAATAATAAAAAAATAAAATTTAAATTACGATACTCTTTATATCTCATCAACTTAAAGAAGTAGGATGGATATTTTCTATAGTTCGCAAAATAGTTTGTAACTTGTCTTTTTTCATTCGATAAACAATATGTATCAAGAATGGCTTTTGCGGTATCTGATTTCACATTTTTATATTGATCCGTGATAAATCGATTCATTTTCTTTTTGATTCTTGTAAATAATGAATCAATCCCAATCGTATTATTTCCATGAATGCGATACAAAATATAGCTATTCTCATCATAAACAACTTCACCTATTGCTGAAGCGATTTTATAAACACTCCAATCATGAGCAACATGAGGACCATGATATTTTTTTAATTCTTGATGCAGCAAATCATTCCAAACAAAAGTACATCCTGGCAAAACAGGTCTTTGTAAAGAATCGGCATACGATAAAACGCCTTCAAATGGAAATCCTTTTTCTTTCAAAACTTCAAAATCATTATTCACAGATACCACATTCGATGTATATAACATTGGAATGTTTTTATCTAACATGTGAATTGCTGATACCAGTTTTTCTGGTTTCCAATAATCATCTTGATCGCAAAATGCATAATAATCAAATCCTTTAGAATTTAATAATAATGTCCAAAAGGATTGAACAAATCCAACATTACTTCCTTTTTCAAAATAGATATTTGAATACTTATTTTTATACTTTGAAAGAATTTCTACAGTTTTATCCGTAGAACCATCATCACGCACAAAAACAGAAAGATTTACACCTTCCTGTTTTAATAAACTATCCAATTGTGTTTCAAGGTATTTCTCTCCATTATAAGTTGAGAGAAGTACGCATACATTATTTTCTTTCATACGTATATAAAATATACCATGCGTTAGAAAAAATCAAAATTTTATTATTTATTTCGCACCTTTACCATGTAGTACGATGCTTATTGTACGATAAATAATCGTTAAATCCAACCACACATTCCAGTTATGTGAATAATAATTATCTAATGCTAGACGTTCTTCAAAATTCACATCACTACGACCGTGTGTTTGCCACATACCAGAAAGTCCTGGCTTCATAGCTACAATATATTTGTAGTTTTCTCCCATATCCTTCTTTTCTCTAGGTAAATAAGGTCGAGGACCAACCACACTCATTTCCCCTTTTAAAACATTAATAAATTGAGGAAATTCATCCAAACTCTTTTCTCTTAAGAACTTACCAGCCTTTGTGATTCGTGGATCATTTTCCAATTTTTTATTAATTGTATATTCTTCACGAATAGCTGGGTTTTCTGCCATTAATTTTTCTAATATTTTATCTGCTCCAAGAACCATTGTTCTATACTTATAAATTCTAAAATGTTTTCCATCTTTACCAATACGATCTTGGGCAAAGAAAATAGGACCTTTATCTCCACTCTTCACATTTACCACTTTTACATAAATCGTTAATGGAATAAGCAATATACATCCTGCAATACCAAACAAAATATCAATAATTCGTTTAAAGATTTGTCCAAACAAATTCATTGAACCCGTTGAATTTGCGATTAATAATTGTCCATCATAATCTTCTACCTTTGTATCAAATGTAACAAGATTTTCCATTCTTGGAACAAAATAAATGTGTGCTGCATAATCTTGAACTTGATTCATGATTTTTTGAATGTCTCTTTGATTTAATTGTGTAATCGCAATAATAACGGTATCAATATGTTGTTTACTTAGCACATCTTCAATCTGATTAAAACGATAAATACGATTGGAAGAAACCATCTTTCTTTGATGAATATTTTCAAATGAATAAGAATCGTTACAATCAATAAATCCACGAATATCAAACATGCTGAAACGGTTTTTGGAAACAGTTTCTCTAAAACGTTCTGCACTTTCTCCTATTCCCACAACTAAAACACGATGTTTATAAATCTTACGTAATTTATGTCTAGAAAGAATCGCAAAGCTCATACTAAAAACAAAGCATACCGCAATAAATCCAAGTAATACATAAATATCAAATGGTGCATAAGACCAAATAATCAATACACCAAATACATAAGCCCAAATATGACTGATGACATTTAATTTTAATTCATCTGTAGCTAATAAAACCAATCTTTTATAACGTCCACAAATAAACTGCATTAACATATATGTTACAAACAAACGTAATTGAAACGTTTGATCTGTAAATGGCCATATCATTAACATGATTGCACAAAATATCGCATCAACGATACAATTTAAAATTCCAATTCGAGTCATAAAACCTAAACTCCTTTTTGTCTTGACCTAAAAATTATACCATAGAATGGATGACATACAAAATCTAACCTGGTATATACGAATTTATACATTAATTAACATGAATGGATTGTTTTAGTTCTATTTCATTACCATTTATATCAGATATAGTTGCACGCAACAAAGCATCACCTTCATTTAAACAATGAATTTGAGATTCTGAATTCGTATATACTATACCTCTATTCCAACTATCTACAGAAGTTCCTGTGCCACATAGAGATGATCCACTAAGATTTACTACAACATTTTCACTATCATAGTCATCAACCGCATAACGTACCTCATAAACAGCATTTGATGGAGAAGTTTTAAGATAAATTGTATATTTGCCTTTTTCTAGGTCAATTATAGTATTTGGATTTAACGCAATCTCTTCACCATTACTATTTTTAATACATAATTCTGCCAATTTAACTACGCCTACATTATCACTTGTAACTCGAATCACGCATGTTGATGATAACTTAGATGAGGTTGCTGTTACGATAGCTTTTCCTTCTCCAACAGCCGTTACTTTTCCATTTGAATCTACTTTAACAACATTTTCATTATCACTTTCCCAACTCACACTTTTTCCCTCTACTGGATTCTTTGGTGTAAATTGAACATTAAGTTGATAAGTATCACCAACAGATAGAGAAAGAACTCGTTTAATACCAATCGATTGAAGATATAAATTATTATCTTCTTTATCCCAATATTCATCTTCTATAATCCAATCATGTGAATCCTTTTCAAAATCAAATGGAGTAACCCACCAATCTCTTGAGCCATGAGGATACCCTTCTTGTGTGAACATAATTTCATCAGCACTACTACCATTTGAACTTTGCGCACCGCAACGATAACACATCCAATATCCAGTTCTGAGAATAGAATCGTCACTATAATTGAATTCCGGTTTTATCCAAGTCCATTGATGTTTGTGATAATACTTTCCACAAGTTGAACACACATAATAAGATGGAAATAAATACCATTCCTGAGTATGCCATCCAAGATGGCAACTATATAAATCTGAATAATCTGTAATATCTTTGTAACATGTATTACATGAATATCCTTGTTTCAAATCTTCCCATTTATAATTAATCCAATTATGAGAACCACCATGTCTACAATCTAAAACAACTTGATCAGAATTCGTATCCGTATTCGTATTCGCAGTTCCTACTTTTTGGCCATACCACGCCTTACCTTCATCTTTCCAACCCAAACTAACTAGCCAATCATGTTCAGCTTTACTTGTAGTATAGTTATGGTTGTTTGCGAAAGCATTTGGATTATATTCTCTTAATAATGGAATACTATTACTATTATTAGGATCTGCACTATACCATCCAATCCCTTCATAGCTCCATCCAACATTTACCAACATGTTCTTTTCTGAAGCACTCATCGTGTAATGATGTTCCCCACCATTTCCATTATACAAACGATATACCGGATAATTACTCGTCTTAGGAGCATTCCATCCAATACCCTCATACTTCCATCCTAAACTAACAAGATGATTCTTTTCACTTGTACTTGATGTATAGAAGTGTTCTCCGCTATTTGGATTATAAATACGATACATATCAATCCCATCATTCGCATAAACTGGTAAAGTAAACAAAGAAACACTTAACACAAAACACACCATAAAATTCAATATTTTCTTATTCATTATATTTGCCCTTTCAATTATTATAAAAATAATTCAAACCTAATCTTTTTGTCTTTTTAATATTCCTAAAAACAATAAGAAAGGAACGCTTAACCCTACTACAATACTCGCAAAATTCATCCAAACAAAAACATTTGGCAACAAAATTGAAAGTAAGGTTACAACAATTTCAATAAGTGAACATACAAAAGCAGCAATTAATAATCCATTATTCATAAACGTAAAATCTCCTTGCCATCATTATATCACTAAAAAAGGGATTCATGTTTAACATGAAATCCCATC
>CAVBGZ010000158.1:0-5797 GCA_963595075.1 Waltera intestinalis | reverse complement strand
CCTATTGGATCTGGAAACACAAACATGATGCGTATTGCTCAAATTTAATTAAAATCAAAAGAGGCTGTGGATCATTCCACAGCCTTTAGTGATTCTACCATTTCAATGCGATCTAATTTAAAATGCATAAAGAAATTAATAATTATACTAAAACTAATCGTTAAAATAAAACTAATCACGAATGACGTAGTATTAATAGTACGTCCAAACATAATATCATCCATTTCTGCTAAGTTCATAATCAAATGATGTAAGCCAATACCAATGAAAAGGCCTAATAACGAACCAAGAATGGTAAGTAATATCGTTTCTCGATTCACATAAGCATCCACTTCTTTTCGAGTAAAACCAAGAACTTTTATTGTTGCGATTTCTCGTTTTCTCTCTGAAATATTTACATTACTAAGATTATACAAAACTACAAAAGCTAAACTGGCAGCTGACAAAACAAGCACTACCACGATATATGAAATACTACTAATCATATCTTTGAAATTTTTCTTTAATGATGAATAGAACGTAACACTTGTTATACTGTCTAATTTCATAATCTTGTTTCCAAGCTTTCGTTCAAATAGTTTCGTCTTCTTGGTTGACTTTATTAAATACACGTGGTTTAGATTTGTCTTTGAATTCCATGACTCATATAACTTTTTACTCACATAAACATGATGACCTACATAATTTGTAAAGATACCCGTTATCTTTACTTTTATTTTTTTGTTGTTCGCATCTTTTAATACAATGAAATCACCCACATTTTTGTTTAGCTTATCTGCCATTTTCTGTGAAATGTATACACTTTTATCATTCATCTTAAATGTTTCTTTACTATTAAATAAACTAATGAAATTATTAAAGTGAGTTCGATCTGAAATGATATGAACCGTAGTTGAAATATCTTTTTGATTCATTTTGCAAGTAACAGAAAGATTGTCTTCTTCATATATATCTTTAATTCCATTGATTTTTTGTATTTTTTGACTTAATTTTTTAGAATTTTGATCTGCACTAATTGAAGCGTCATAATGATAAATCACATCATATTGTTGATGTACAATATCAGAAATACTATCATTAATTCCAAAGCCTGCCACTAATAATGCACTACATCCTGCAATTCCAATAATGGTCATAAAGAATCTCTTTTTGTAGCGGAAAATATTACGCGCTGTAACTTTATGTAAAAAAGATAAATGCTCCCATATAATTGGAATTCTTTCTAATAGGATTTTCTTACCTGCACGAATCGCTTTTGGACGCATAAGCTGACTTGGCACTTCACTAAGCTCACTATGTATAGAATAGAACGTAGCCAATAAAGTGATTAAAGTAACAGATCCTGCGGATAAACAAATTAATTTTGGCTGTAATAAATATTGAATTTGATCAAGATTATATAGAGTATTCCATGCATTAAAAATAACGGTAGGAAATAAATACATTCCAAAAGCACATCCTAAAATAGAACCTAAAATACTTGCTAAAAAGGCATAAATTAAATATTTACTTGTGATTTGTATTTTTGAATACCCCAAAGCCTTTAAAGTACCAATCTCATTTCTTTGTTCATCCACCATCCTTGTCATTGTTGTCATACAAACTAACGCGGCGACTAAAAAGAAGAATACTGGGAATACTTTTGCGATACCATCCATACGATCAGCACAAGCACCATAATCTCTATAAGAATAATGAGAATTACGATTTAGAATAATCCACTTGCCACTTAATTTATTTATTTGATTTTGAGCATCTTCGAATTGATTATGTGCGTTCTCCTTTTGTTCATTATATTCAATAAATGAAGCATTTAGGTTATTTTCATTTTGAGCAATCTCAAGTTTTGCCTGATTTAAAGCCTCTACACCACTTTCATATTGGGCTTGAGAAGTAACAAGAGTAGAGTAACTTTCATTTAATTGCTCTTGTAAAGATAGTAATTGATCTCTTTGACTTATTAATGAACTCTTTTGAATACTAGCTTCATTAATTTGATTGATACCATTTTGTACTGTATCTAAATTGTTATACAATTCAATTCCCTGGTTGATAGAATCTAGACTTTTATTTATTTCATCTATTTTAGATTGTATCAGTACTTTTTCATCTTCATTTATTTCAGGCTGATTGAGTTGTTGTTCTAATAATTGTTTTTGATTTTCTAAAGTAGATTTGTTTGTTTGAAGTTGTTCTTTTGTGTATCCAATTTGTGATATTCCACCCTGAATTTGCTCTAGTTGAGATTGTAAAACAGGAAGTTGTTTTTCGCTTTCTTCAATTTTTGAAATCGCATCATTTAGAGTAGGCAGATTTTTTAAAGTTTCCACACCCTGATTATAAGAATCCCAACCTGAATCAATTTGGGATTTTGAAGCTTGCAGCGTAGTTTCATTACTACTAACTTGATTTTTTGCTGAATTAAGTTGATTTTTCGCATCATCCAATTGATTTTTTGCATCTAATAATTTATTTTCTGTTTTTTCCTTTTCTTCATTCAAAGCATCTTGTTGAGATTGAATACGAAGTTTAATTTGCTTGGATGCGATTTTTTTGATTTTTTTAACCACTGGATCTACCAAATCAAAATAGGCATCGCTATAAGTGTTTATTTCTTTTGCACCCTTAACGGTAACATCAATCTCGGTATAATAATCAACAAGTATATTTGATTGATTGACATAAATAAAACTGTTTACAGTTCCTGAACCAATAGAACTTGATCCTTTTTCATACGATAGATAGTTTGGGTTATAACAAGTCCCAACAATCTTATATTTAGTGTTTCTTAGTGTCTTATTTAAATCTTCCTCTGTACCACTTTTTAATGTGATTGTATCGCCAATTTTGAAAGCACCATATAATTTGTTAGTGGCAGAACTTGCTTCTACTAAACATTCTTTATCATTTTTTGGCATATGCCCATCAACCAATCGAACTTTATTAATTTTCTGCTTTTTCGGTAACGAAAGTACCTTGATAACCATTTGACTTGAATCGATTTGAGAAAGTGTATCAATAGAAAAAGAACCAGAAACATCTTTTACATTTTTAATTTTTTTGATTGAATGGATATCATCATTAGTGAGTCCTAAAGTCGAATAGATTTGAATGTCTTGAACATTATATCGATCAAAATAGGAGTCAGCACTATTTTTCATATCTGGAGCACTTGCCTTAATTCCAGAAAAGAAGGCAACCCCAATCGCAACAATACAAAGTATAGATAAGAATCGTCCGAGGGAGAATTGAATTTCTTTTAATATATCTTTTAAAAATACATTTGGCATATTAATACTCTATATCATCGATATCCATTGGATGTGCATTTTTTTGAATGCTATCAATTTTTCCACTACGAACCTTGATCACCTTATCTCCCATTGGTGTTAAAGCAAGATTATGTGTAATGACAATTACAGTCTTTTTTTGATTCCTGCAAGTATCTTGAAGGGCTTTTAAAACCTGTTTTCCAGTCTTATAATCCAATGCACCCGTTGGTTCATCGCACAATAACAGTTTAGGATTTTTCGCTAAAGCACGCGCAATCGCTACCCTTTGTTGTTCACCTCCAGAAAGTTGGCTAGGAAAATTAAACATTCTTTCTTCAAGACCAACGGACTTTATGGTTTCTTCGATGTCGAGAGGATGTTTACATATTTGAGTTGCAAGCTCGACATTTTCTTTTAAAGTTAAATTTTGAATCAAATTATAAAATTGAAATACAAATCCTACATCATAACGACGATATAATGTCATCTCTTTATCATTAAATGAGCTGACTTCTTTTCCATCTACTAAAATTTGTCCTTCACTTACTGTATCCATACCTCCAAGTAGGTTTAAGATTGTACTTTTTCCAGCCCCACTTGCACCTGCGATAATGACAAATTCTCCTTTATCAATTTCAAAACTGACATCATCCAAGGCATGGATAGATATTTCTCCCATATTATAAATTTTTTTAACATTTTTAAAAGAAATGAAAGCGCTCATCAATATCACCTCACGTGTATTATATCAGATAATTGAGAAAAATTATATTTCGTGTTAGGATTAGAAAAGATGAAAAAGCAGGAGGGAAGAGATGAAAACTCGAGTATTAACAGAGAGTGGATGTGGGCTTACTAAGGCACAGGCAAACGCATTAGGAATCGATTTTTTACCGTTACAAGTACAGGTTGAAGATAAAACATATTTGGATGGAGTGAATCTCACAGTAGATGAACTTAATTCATTATTAAGCAGAGGATATATGCCTCAAACAAGTATGCCACCATTAGGAGAAATTGAAGATTTATTAGAAGGATACAAAAAAGAAGGTGTTACAGATGTGGTTTTAGTTACACTTTCAAATGGATTGTCCGGAACGAATCAAGCCATTCAAGCTTCTGGTAAATGGCACGGAGTTAAAATTCATACATTAGATATTTTTACGACCTTGGGTGTGGAAAAATATCTTGCATTGGCTGCCGCAAATTTGGTTGAGAAAGATGTTCATCCTGATGAAATTATTAATCGTTTAAAAGAAAGCGTTGAACATTCTAGAGGATTTTTGATTCCGGATGATTTAAATCATTTGGCAAAAGGTGGAAGATTAACACCTATGGCCGCAAAATTAGGTGGGATGTTGAAAATAAAACCAATTTTGGAAGTGTCTAAAAATTCACAAGGAAAAGTGGATGTTTGCGATAAAGTTCGTACTATGAGTAAGGCAATTAAAAAAGCAGTAAAAATTATTTCTAAGGATGCGAATGCACAAGATTATGTTTTTTATGTATTAGATAGTGATGCCAAAGAAGATGCTCAAATTGCCTGCGATGAATTAAAAGAAGTATTTGGAGATCAAATTGATATTCAAAGAGATCCTATTTATTCAGTCATTGCCGTACATACAGGATTAAAAGCGATTGGAATACAGTTTGTAAAGAAAGTAGAAGGTGCAGAAGTATGAAAGTGGCGTTTGTGACCGATACAGGAACAGGAATGCATCCAGATTATTGGAAGGAAAAAGGAATTTATTGCTTATCACTTCAAATTACGTGTGATGGAAAATCTGAAGATGAATATACGCAAATCTCATATGCGGAAGTTATCCAAAAATTACATGAAAAGAAGATTTTAAAAACATCTTTACCAAGTTTAGGTAAAATTCAAGATTGTTTTGAAGAATTAAAAGAACAAGGATATGATACGATATTTGCGGTTCCAATTTGTAAAGGATTGTCAGGAACTTTAGATTCTATGGAAATGATTGCAAATCAATTGGAAATGCAATTTATTGGAGTGGATTGCTATTGCACAGCTGTAGAAGAAGGGCACATGATTACTTTGGCAAAAGAAATGTATGACCAAGGTCGTCCTATGAATGAAATTGTGGCAAAGCTTCAAGACGTTGCCGATAGTTGTGAAACGGTTTTATTGTGTGATGATTTAGATCATATGAAACGTGGTGGAAGACTTACGCCTATGGCCGCAACACTAGGGGGTCTATTAAAAATAAAACCTATCCTTCATATTGGCAAAAGTACAGAAGGAAGAGTGGATGTTCTAGATAAGGTAAGAACAATGTCGCGTGCTCAAGATCGAGTGATTCGTCACTTATTGGATTTAAAAATGGATAGTTCTTACACTTATATTGTTGCTCATGTAGATGCATTAGAAGGTGCAACGAAATACGCAAAACGTATTGAAGAACAAATTGAAGGAGCTAAAGTACAAATCATAGATTTAGTCAGTGCAGTCGGCATCCATACAGGCTTAGGTTGTCTAGCTTTACAAGTATTCAAAAAATAAA